>DASXMO010000174.1:0-7428 GCA_036495605.1 Solirubrobacteraceae bacterium | reverse complement strand
CCTCTGCGCGCAAGGGCACGCGGTCGGCAACTCGCTGTGTGGCGACGAAGACGTTGAGCACGCGCGCAGCGCGCTGTCGCAGGCCAGCGACACCGACTCCCCTCAACCCGGTCGAGCGCGCCTGTTGGTGCCGAACGACCTCGTGATCGGCGAGCGACTCGCGGCCGACGCAACCCACCGTGTGCTCGACGGGGTGGAGGTGCCGGAGGGCTGGATGGGTCTTGACATCGGCCCGAAGACGGCCGAGCGTTACGCGAGCGTGATCGCGAGCGCCGGCACGGTCTTCTGGAACAGCCCGATGGGCGCGTTCGAGCTGGAGCCGTTCGCGGCGGGCACGCGCGCGGTGGCCGAGGCGGTTGCGGGCGCTCCGGGCCTGACCGTCGTCGGTGGCGGCGATTCGGCGGCGGCGCTCGCGCAGTTCGGGTTGGAGCACGCGGTCGACCACCTCTCCACCGGCGGCGGCGCGACGCTCGAGCTGGTCGAAGGCGCGACCCTGCCGGGCGTGCAGGCGCTCGAAGGCGTGGGGGTGATCTTCTGATGGCGGCCGTAAAGCGCACGCCGCTGATCGCCGGCAACTGGAAGATGTTCAAGACCGAGGCGCAGGCCGAGTCCTACATCCAGGCGCTACTGCCGCGCGTCTCCGCCGTGGACGGTGTCGACGTGGCGATCTGCGTGCCCTACACCGACCTGCGCGCGATGGTCGACAGCGCGCGCGGCTCGCGCGTGGAGGTGTACGCGCAGAACATGCACGCAGAGCCCGAGGGCCCCTACACCGGCGAGATCTCCGCGCCGATGCTCTCCGAGCTCGACGTCCACGGGGTGGTGCTCGGCCACTCCGAGCGTCGCCAGCTCTTCGGCGAGACCGACCGCGCGCTCGCCGCGAAGCTCCCCGCGGCGCTCGCCGCTGGCCTCGCGCCGATCCTGTGCGTGGGGGAGACCGAGTCCGAGCGCGACGCCGGCGACACCGAGCGCACGCTGCGCCAGCAGGTCTGGGACGACCTCGCGTCCGTGCCCGAGGAGCGCCTCGCGGAGGTCACGATCGCCTACGAGCCGATCTGGGCGATCGGCACCGGACGCGTCGCCACGCCCGAGCAGGCGCAGGAGGCGATCGCGTTCATCCGCGCGCTCGTCGGCGACCGCGACGCCGGCGCGGCCGAGCAGGTTCGCATCCTCTACGGGGGCTCGGTCAAGCCCGAGAACGCCGCCGAGCTGCTGGCGCTGCCCGATGTCGACGGGGCGCTCGTCGGCGGTGCCTCGCTCGAGGCCGAGTCGTTCGCGCAGATCGTCTCCGCCGCCGCGTGATGAGTCCCTCGGCGGGCTCCGGGAGACCGCTCGCTCCGAGCGTTTGCCTCGTGGTGCTCGACGGCTGGGGTCTGGCCGAGGCCGGTCCGGGCAATGCGATCTCGCTGGCGCAGACCCCGGTGTTCGACGAGCTGTGGCGTGACTGCCCGCATACGACCCTGCGCGCCTGCGGTCGCGCGGTCGGCCTGCCGGACGGGCAGATGGGCAACAGCGAGGTCGGCCATCTGAACCTCGGCGCCGGCGCGGTCGTGCGCCAGGACCTCGTGCGCATCGACGACGCGATCGCCGACGGCTCATTCGCGACGAACCCGGTCCTGTGCGCGGCGCTGGAGGGCAGCGAGCGCGTGCACCTGATCGGTCTGGTCTCCGATGGTGGGGTGCACTCCTCGCTCGATCACCTGCATGCGCTGATTGCCTGCGCGGCCGAACACCCGAGCGCCGGCGCGGGCGGGCAGAAAGACGTGATCGTGCACGCGTTCACCGACGGGCGCGACACGCTGCCTCACGCGGGGGCCGGCTACCTGGCGCAGCTGGATGCGACGACTGGGGCGCGCGTGGGGTCGATCGTCGGGCGCTACTGGGCGATGGACCGCGATCGCCGCTGGGAGCGCACGCAGCGTGCATACGACCTGCTCGTCCACGCGCGCGCGCCCTACGCCTGCACCGGCGGCGAGGAGGCGGTGCGCGCGGCGTATGAACGGGGGGAGACCGACGAGTTCGTCGCGCCGACGCTCATCGGCGAGGGGACCGAGATACGTCCGGGCGACAGCGTGATCGCCTTCAACTTCCGCCCCGATCGCATGCGCCAGCTCACGCGTGCACTTGCCGAGCCCGGTCTCGGCGAAGGGGACGAGCAGCTCCCGGGATGGACCGGCAGGGATGGTGCGGCGCCCGTGGCGCGCTACGCGACGCTGACAGAGTACGAGGAAGGTTGGCCGTATCCGGTGGCTTTCGTCCCCGAGCGCCCTTCGACCACGCTCGCGGCGACGATCGCGGCCACCGGTGCGCGCCAACTGCACGTCGCCGAGACGGAGAAGTACGCGCACGTGACCTACTTCTTCAACGGTGGCCTCGAGGCCGACCAGACCGGCGAACGGCGCGAGCTCGCGCCCTCGCCGCGCGACGTGCCCACCTATGACCACAAGCCGGAGATGAGCGCCGTGCAGGCCGCCGACCTGTTCGTGGAAGCCTGGCGCGAGAACGGGGCGGGTGGGTTCCAATTTGGCGTCATCAACTTCGCCAACGCCGACATGGTGGGGCACACGGGCGTCATCCCGGCGGCCGTGCGCGCCGTGGAGACGGTGGACGAGTGTCTCGGACGGGTCGTCGCCTGCGTGCGCGAGTCGGGCGGCGTGTGCGTGATCACCGCCGACCACGGCAACGCCGACCACATGCTCGAGCCCGACGGCAGCCCGAACACGGCACACTCGCTCAACCCCGTCCCACTGATTGTCGTTGGGCACGCCCCGGATGGACACGCGGACGGAGACGCGGACGCGGACGGAGACGGAGACCGAGACACGGACGGAGATGGAAATGCGGGCGCGGGGGACGGGCTCGTGCTGCGCGCCGACGGGGGTGTCCTCGCCGACATCGCGCCCACGGTGCTCGAGCTG
Source organism: Solirubrobacteraceae bacterium (assembly GCA_036495605.1). Lineage (GTDB taxonomy): Bacteria > Actinomycetota > Thermoleophilia > Solirubrobacterales > Solirubrobacteraceae > Palsa-744. The sequence goes on along the minus strand of DASXMO010000174.1, from coordinate 4,510 downwards.
CTCGGCATCGAGCAGCCGGCGGCGATGACCGGACAGTCGCTGATCGAGCGTCGCTAGGATCCACACGATGCACCGTTCGCGCACACTGCTCGGAGCGTTCTTCGTGAGCGCCGGCGTCAACCACTTCCTTATCCCTCGCGTCTACGCGTCGATCGTGCCGCCGAGCATGCAGGAGAACGCCGAGCGCCTGGTGGCGATCAGCGGTGTCGCCGAGATCGCGGGGGGTGTCGGGGTGTTCCTGCCACGTACGCGACGCCTCGCGGGCCTTGGCCTGATCGCATTGCTCGCGGCGGTGTTCCCGGCCAACCTGCAGATGGCGCGCGAACCCGAGCGCTACGCGAAGATCCCGCGCTGGGCACTGTACGCGCGGCTGCCGCTGCAGCCGCTGATGATGCGTTGGGCCTGGCGCGCGACGCGATCATGAGCCCTCGGGCGCCGGAGATCGAACCCTGACGCTGCTATGTTCGGCTGAGTAGCCTTTTCGTATCGATTGTCATCATGTCGACCGCGACCGCAGTCAAGATTCCACCGGGAGAGCACGAGTCCCTAAGCGACGGGGAGCTCCGTGCGTGGCGCGGGCTGTTGCGAGCCCACGCATGCCTCGCGAAGCGGCTCGACGCCGAGCTCGAGCGTGAGCATGGTCTGCCGCTGAGCTCCTACGAGGTGCTCCACCACCTCGACGACGCCGGCGCGGGACGCATGCGCATGTGCGACCTCGCCGAGCAGGCGCAGCTCTCGCGCAGCGGTCTCACGCGGCTGGTCGATCGCCTCGAGCGCGACCGGCTGCTGGAGCGCTGTTCATGCGCCCACGACGCGCGTGGCTCCTACGCCTGTCTGACCGATCTCGGGCGCGAACGCCTCGCGCAGGCGCGCACCACCCAATTGGCGGTCGTGCGCGAGCACTTCTTCTCGCGCTTCTCCGAGCCCGAGCTGGGCGCACTGGCAGAGCTGTGGGACCGCATCGCGCCGTGCGGCAACGGCAACGGCTCGCACACCTGCTGAGGAGCGCCGTGGCGTCTCTCCGCGCCGTCTGAGGCGCTGGTCTAGGGATCGCTCGGGGGCACGCGCGTGGGCGTGTGGAGGCTCGCGGTGGGCCCCTCGGGCTCGAGCTCGTCGCGTTCGAACTCCTCGCTTGCGTGGCGGCGATGGCGACGGTGGGCCAGGAAGGCTCCGCCGGCGGCGATCACCACGGCCACGAGCCCGTAGATGCCGAACGTCTCGATCGCGTTGCCGGCGGCGTGGCCGAGGAAGTAGGCGAGCAGGCCGATGGCGGTGGCCCAGCAGATGCCCCCGAGTGCGTTCCAGAACACGAACGCGCGCCAGCGCATGTGCGTCGCGCCGGCCAGCCACGAGGCCCACACGCGCAGCCCGAGCACGAACCGGCCGAGGAACACGGCCTTCGAGCCGTGACGCTCGAAGAACACCTCACCGTTCTGCAATGCCTGTCGGCGCTGACTCTGGAAGCGTCCGGGCCGTTCCAGCAACCAGCGGCCTCCTCGGCGCCCGATCAGATAACCGATGTTGTCGCCAACGATCGCCCCGGCCGCGGCGACCGCGATCACGAGCTCGATCTGCAGTTTGCCTCCGCTGGCGAGCACGCCCGCTGTAATCAGCGCCGTCTCTCCCGGGATCGGTACGCCGCTTGACTCGGCCATCACCGCCAAGAACAGCAGCGGGTAGCCGAGCGTTTCGACCAGATGACTGACGTTGACGATCTCGGCGAGCATGGTGGGTGCTGCTGCTTCTCAGAGGGATCGGCATCGACCCAGGTCGTCTCACGATAGATGGTGGCCGTGGCCGGTCCATAGGATGCCGGGCCGTGTCCGCCTTCACGATCACCGCACGCGACGAGTCATCGCGCGCTCGCGCGGGTGTCATCAGCACCGCGCACGGCGAGGTCCGCACCCCGGCGTTCACGCCCTTGGCGACGAAGGCGACCGTCAAGGGCCTCTTGCCCGAGGAGGTCGCGGCGCTCGGCTATGGGATGGTGCTCGGCAACACCTTCCACCTGCTGCTGCGCCCCGGCCCGGAGTTGATCGAGCGCTTCGGCGGGCTCGGAACGTTCATGGGCTGGTCGGGGCCGACGATCACCGATTCGGGCGGCTTCCAGGTGTTCTCGATGGGCCACGGCACGGTCGCCGAGGAGATCAAGGGTCGCGCCCGCGGGCGCGCCGGCGAGCGCGAGGGGGCAATTCTCGAGATCGACGAGTCGGGGGTGCGCTTTCGCTCCTACGTCGACGGGCGCGTGCGCTTCCTCTCGCCCGAGGACTCGATGGCCACGCAGGCCGCGCTGGGGTCGGATCTCGCGCTGGTATTCGACGAGTGCACTCCCTTCCACGTGGATCGCGCCTACACCCAGCGCTCCACCGAGCGCACCCACCGCTGGCTCGAGCGCTGCCTGCGCTGGCACTCCGAGCACGGCCCGCCGGAGCAGATCGTCTACGGGATCGTGCAGGGTGGGGTCCACGAGGACCTGCGTCGCGAATCCGCTCAGGTGATCGGCGCGAGCGCCTGTGCGGGCATCGCGATCGGGGGATCGCTCGGCTCGGAGAAGGCGCAGATGTACGAGGTCGTCTCCTGGGCCACCGCCGAGCTGGGCGGTGCGCTCGAGGACCGCCCCCGCCACCTGCTCGGAATCGGCGAGGTCGACGACCTGATCGCTGGTGTCGAGCTGGGCATCGACACGTTCGACTGCGCCATGCCCACGCGCCTGGGCCGGCACGGCACGGCGCTCGTGCCCGACCCGGACGCGCGCTGGCGCCTTGACCTGACGAAGGCAGGCGTACGCGACTCACCGGAGCCGCTGCTCGAGGGCTGCGCCTGCCCGGCGTGCTCGAAAGGCTTCTCCCGCGCCTACCTCGGCTATCTCGCCCGCGCCGGCGAGCTGACCGGCACGCGCCTGATCACCATGCACAACCTCGCCTTCCTCGCACGGCTGATGAGTGATCTGCGGCAGGGGATCGTCGAGGGGCGACTGGGCGAGGTGGCCGCACAGTGGCGCGCCGGAGAATTCCATCCCAAGTGATGCGTACTTTGGGTAGTGGCATTCTGGTGTGGTGTAAGGGCAACATGGACAACCGTCAATTGTCAGATGCCGGTTCGAGTCCGGCCGCCGGAGCCATAGTTGAAGGCGACGGGTAGGGCTGGTAGCCTGCTGGATAATTGACGGTTGTCCAGCCTGAAAGGGCAGCAGCATCCCGAGGGGCCCGCGTAAGCGGGCCTTTCGCCTGTCCAGGCTCTATTTCGTGTTTTCGCTGACCAGTTGTTTGAGCGCCACCGAGGCCTGTTCGACGTCGTTGTAGACAACATTGCGCAGCACGACCCGCGTGGGCGCGGGAGCGGTGGCGGCGACGATCGCGGCGATCACGCCGCCGAGCGCCAGCAGTCCCAGGAGCGCCATTGCGAGTCGCCGGGGACCGCTGCTCCTCGTACTGGATGATGATGCCGCGGCTGGGCGTGCGCTTGCCCCGGCGGTGGCGTTCCGCGAGGGGCCCTGTCGGGGCTGGCGTGGTGAGACCGCGGGCTTGGCACTGGCGCCGCCCGATCCGCGGGCGCCTGCGCTCAGCACGCTCGTGGCCTGCGTCGCCGGCTGGACCGTGCCGCGACTCGCCGAGCGGCTCGCGGCGGGCTCCTCCAGCGGGGAGATGCCGTCGGCGCCGTCGCTGATCGCGCGGCCCATCTCGCGCGCGGTCTGGTAGCGCTCGTTCGGGTCCAGCGCGAGCGCCAGCGCGATCGCCTCGGCGAGCTCCGGGCCGACGGCCGCGACGAGCGTGTCGAGCATCGGCGGTTCCTCGCGCTGCTGCTTGAGCGCGAGCTCGGTCAGCGACGTCGCCTCATACGGCAGGCGTCCGGAGATCAGCTGGTAGGCGACCACGCCGAGCGCGTACAGGTCCGCTCGCGGCCCTGCCTCCTCGCCGCGCGCCTGCTCAGGCGCCAGGTAGGCGGCCGTGCCGAGCACCGAGCCGACCTGGGTGATGCTCGACTGCTCGGTCGCCTTGGCGATGCCGAAGTCCGCGAGCTTGACGTCGCCCTCGCGGGCGCGCAGCAGGTTGCCCGGCTTGACATCGCGGTGCACCACTCCGTGACGGTGGGCGTAGTGCAGACCCTCGCAGGCCTGTTCGATGATCGCCACGGCCTCCTCGACCTGCACCCAGCCGTCGTCGCGCAGGATCTCGGCGCAGGACTGGCCCTCGATGTACTCCATCACGATGAAGTGCCGGCCCGAGCTCTCATCCAGGCCCGAGTCGAAGATCTGCACGATGTTCGGGTGCACGAGGCGCGCGGCGGCCTGCGCCTCGCGCTGGAAGCGCGATACGAAGGTGGGGTCGTCGGCGAGGTGCTCGGCGAGCAGCTTGACCGCTACCTGGCGCTCCAGGCGCAGGTCGAGCGCGAGGTGCACGGTGGACATCCCGCCGAAGCCGAGCCGGCCCTCCAGGCGGTAGCGCCCGGCGATCCTCGTCTCGCTCATTTCGTGCTTTCCTGGGCGCCGCCCGCTCCCGGCGGGCCCGAG
>DASXMO010000173.1:0-2326 GCA_036495605.1 Solirubrobacteraceae bacterium | reverse complement strand
GTGCGGACAACCGTGGGTCGAGCGACGTAGTCAGCCAATCAGCTCGCTGAGGGTGCTGCTCGCACGAACGAGGCAGCGTCTCGAGAGTGGTGGCGAGCACGGGCACAAGTGCTGCTCCAGGTCCTCCGGTTCCCGAAGCAGGAGTCGATCAGTCAGACCCGCCTCGGCGACGGACCAGCAGCCAGCGCTCGGCCTCGCGGGCTTCTGGTTCCACCAGATCGTTTGCAGCCGAGCTGCTAGCACCACGCCCCTACATGCTCGAGTTCGGCGCGAAGCGGGGCCGGCCCCGCTGGTTGCCGGACGTGCGTACTGACGCCAAAGCGGAGTGTGCCTGAAAGTCGCGCGAACCGGAGACGCGCTTCACGGCGTTAGACACATGTGGTTATCCCTTCTCGCCCCGCCCTTCGGTCGGCGTGGTCACTTCGTTTCGTCCTCGGATCCGAACCGCTAAAGAGAAGCCATTCGCGCCTCGAGATAGCGTCGCTCCGGAATGCTCGTGGTGAGGCGAGCGGCGCGCTCGTACGCCGCACGGGCGCCGACCTCGTCGCCGGCCATCTCGAGGAGATGGGCGCGCACAGCCGCCAGACGGTGGTGGTCGCGCAGCGGCTCGTCGAGCGTCTCCAGCAACTCCAGTCCCGCGCGCGGACCGTGGACCATCGCGACCGCGACGGCTCGGTTGAGCGTGACCACCGGCCCCGGCGAGACGCGCTCGAGGACGTCGTAGACGGCGAGGATCTGCCGCCAGTCGGTCTCCCGAGCGCTTGGCGCCTCGTCGTGGATCGCGGCGATCGCGGCCTGAAGCTGGTAGGGGCCTCCCGGCTTGCTCGCCAGCGAATCCTCGACCAGCGCGACGCCCTCGGCGATCTTGGCGCGGTCCCACAGCGAGCGGTCCTGCTCGGCCAGCGGGACAAGGCTTCCGTCCGCGCGGGCGCGCGCCGGACGGCGGGCGTCGGTCAGGAGCATCAGCGCAAGCAGCCCCGCCACCTCGCCGTCGTCCGGCAGCCGGCGGTGGACCTCGCGCGTCAGGCGGATCGCCTCGGCGCTCAGCTCGACGCGGGCCACGTGCGCGCCGGAGCTCGCCATGTAGCCCTCGTTGAAGATGAGGTAGAGCACGTGGAGGACGACGGGCAGCGCCTCGGGCGTGGGAGGCGCGAACCGAGCGCCCGCGGCGCGGATCGTCGCCTTCGCCCGGCTGATGCGCTGCGCCATTGTGCTCTCCGGAACGAGGAACGCGCTCGCGATCTCTGCGGTGGTCAGGCCGCCGACGGCGCGCAGCGTCAGCGCGACCTGCGAGGCGGGCGTCAGCGATTCGTGGCAGCACATGAAGAGGAGCTCCAGCGTGTCGTCCTCGTCGGCCGCCTCGCCCTGCGGCGGCTCGCGCGCCAGGCCCTCCTCGCGGCGGCGCCGTGCACCCTCGCTGCGCAGCTCGTCGATCAGCCGCCGGTGGGCGGCGGTGAGGAGCCAGCCGCGCGGATTGGCCGGCACGCCGTCGCGCGGCCATTGCAGCGCCGCGTCGAGGAGCGCCTCCTGCACGGCGTCCTCGCACGCGTTGAACCTTCCGTAGCGGCGTACGAGCGTCCCGAGGACGCGCGGCGCCAGCCCGCGCAGCTGCTCCTCGATGCTCATATCTCCTCTCCACCGGGGGTCATCACCGGTCGCACCTCGATTCCCATCCAGCGCGCGTCAGGCCACGTCGCCGCGACCTCGAGCGCGCGGTCCAGCGAGTCGCAGTCGATCATGCAGTAGCCGGCCAGATGCTCCTTGGCCTCGAGGTAGGGCCCGTCGGTCACGGCCGGGATGCCGTCGCGCACGCGCACGACCTTCGCCTGCGAGACGTCGGCGAGGCCTTCGCCTCCGACCCATTCGCCCGAGGCCGTCAGCTCGTCGATCAGGCGCCCGACCTCGGCCCCGATCTGGTCCATCGGCTCCGGTGGGTCGTCCATGAAGTTGGGGTTGTGGTGGATCAGCAGCATGTACTTCACGATGTCGCTCCTTTCGGGGGTTCGCGGTGAGATCGGAGCCGATTTCTCATTTTCGACATGTCGAGCGACGAGTTCTGGCTCCGACTCCGGTCTGAAAGTTCAAATGCAGAAGGAAAGGACCGACATGACCGCCGACCGTTCCCGCTGGATCGCTCTCTACGTTCTCTGCGTGGGGATGCTGATGATCGTCCTCGACGTCACCGTCGTGAACGTCGCCCTTCCGTCCATCCAGGACGACCTCGGGTTCTCGACCTCCAGCCTCGCGTGGGTCGTGAACGGGTACCTGATCTCGTTCGGCGGGCTGCTGCTCCTCGCCGGGCGCCTTGGTGACCTGCTTGGTCGCC
>DASXMO010000172.1:0-4908 GCA_036495605.1 Solirubrobacteraceae bacterium | reverse complement strand
GGCGGGGGTGGACCACTTCGAGAGCTGGATGCTGGCCTCCTCCTCGACCCCGCCGCTGCGTGATGACCTGCACATGAAGATCTCTTTGTGTCAGCCGCGCAACGTACCTCGGCTGATCGACATGGTCTACGGGCAGGAACTGGCCTGTGTGGCGCGCCTTCAGGACCTGAACCGGCTCGCGGAGGAAGATCGAACATCGGGGTCGCATGAGTGGTCGGTGCTGATGAGGGTCCTGGCCAGAGATGCCGAGGTGGCGTTCTGGAACGCACGGATCGAATGGCTGCAGAGCGCGCGTGAGCTGCTGGAGCAGCTGCACGGTGAGCCCGACCGGCCGAGCGTTGCCCGGCCGACGGATCGAGGACTGCGGGCGTGTTGAGGAGCGCCCGCCGCCGACTCATGCCGGCGGGCGTGCGGTATGGCGCTGTGATGACGAGCCGAGCGTCGAGGCAGTGATGGAGGAGGCGTTGCTGTCGTTCGACTCGGTGTGCAAGAGCTACTGGCGCGGCTCCCACGAGCTGAGGGTTCTCACGGACGTATCGATGGAGATCGGCGCCGGCGAGTTCGTCGCGGTGTGGGGCAAGCGCGGGGCGGGCAAGACGACCCTGCTGAAGCTCGCGACTGGACTGGATGCGCCCGACGGCGGCTCGGTGAGCTTCGAAGGCAGGGATCTGGCCGAGTTCTCAGAGTCTGCGCACGCGCGTCTGATGCGCGAGCGCCTCGGGTGGGTCAGGCGAGCGGGCCCGCGCAGCGATCTGAGCATGCTCGACTACGTCGCGCTGCCCTTGCTCGTGGAGCACGGGCAGCGTCGCGCGCGGGCGCGCGCATATGACGCGCTCTCGCGGGTCGGCATGTCGCAGTGCGCAGATCAGCGCTGGAGCAGCCTGTCCGACGGTGAGCGCGCTCTCACGGGCATCGCGCATGGGATCGTGCGCCGCCCGCGACTGCTGCTGGTCGACGACCCGACGGCGAACCTCCGATTGCGCGAACGCGAGGAGGTCAATGAGCTGTTGCGGTCCTTGACCGGCGCGGAGGGCCTGGCGGTGCTGATGACCGTGCCGGGGATGCCGGCGGCGATGGGTACGGACGAGGTGCGGGTTCTGAGCGGCGGTCGCATGCTCGCGCCGCCGCGCCAGCCCACGCCGGAGGCGAATGTGATCGACTTCCCGCGCAGGGAACGGTCGGCTTAGGTGCGCCGCCGCGCGCTGCTCACCCCGTTCGATCGAGCGGATGATCTGACCGGCGGGTGGGCTCGCTGATGCTCGAGCTGCGTGCTCTGGTCAAGCACTATCAGGCGGGGGACGGTGAGATCGTGCGTGCTGTCGATGGCGTTTCGACGTTGATTGCGCCAGGTGAGTTGGTGGCGTTGTACGGACCCAGCGGCTCTGGCAAGACCACGTTGCTGATGCTGATCGCCGCGCTGCTGCGTCCCGACGCCGGCGCGGTGCTGATGGATGGGCGCGACGTCGGCGAGCTCTCGGATGGCGACGCGGCGCGCTATCGGTTGCACGAGCTGGGATTCGTGCGCCAGTCGCTGAACCTTGTCCCGGGAGTGAGCGCGCTGGACAACGCCGCTTTGAAGTTGCTCGGGGTCGATATCGGCGCTCGCGAGGCGCACCGTCGGGTATTGCCGCTGCTCGAGCGCCTGGGGCTGGAGGGACGCACGAAGCATCGCGCCGAGCAGCTGTCGATGGGCGAGCGCCAGCGTGTGATGATCGCCCGAGCGCTCTCGACGGAGCCGAAGCTGTTGCTGGCGGACGAGCCGACGGGGAGTCTCGACAGTGCGCGCAGCCGTGAGGTGCTCAGCCTGCTGACCGAGGTCTGTCGCGAACGTGGGGTGTCGGTGATGCTGGTGACGCACGACCCGCAGGCCGCGGGTTATGCCGATCGCGTGCATGCTCTGCTCGACGGCAAGCTGGTCGATTACCAGCCTGATCGAGCATTCGTATCGGTTGGCATCGCACAGTAGGCTGAGCGACGGAGATGAGGCTGTCGAACATCGTTCGGCTCTACCGTGTGCGCCTGCGCAGCAGGATCGTGCAGGAGCTGTTCGCGGTACTTGGGATCGCCATCGGGGTGGCGCTGCTGTTCTCCTCGCAGGTCGCGAGCACCTCGTTGGACGGCGCCGTGCGGCAGTTGACCTCGGGGATCATCGGGCAGATGCGCTTTCAGATCACCGCGCGCGGCGCGCACGGCTTCGACGCCGGCCTGCTGCACAAGGTCGAACGTATTCCCGGCGTGCTCGCCGCGGTGCCGGTGCTGCAGGCCAATGCCAACGTCGTCGGTCCGCAGGGCAGCCGGTCGGTCGATCTGGTCGGCGCTGAACCACGCCTGGCCTATCTGGGTGGTCCGCTCGTGCGCAAACTCGGCACTTCCCAGCTCGGACGAGCCAGAGCCTTCATGCTGCCCGCGCCGATCGCCCAGCAGATCGGCGCGTCCTCGCTGCAACCCGTGCAGCTGCAGATTGGAGCGCGCACCGTGTCTTCGCTGCTCGTGCCGGAGCTGCTCGCGCCAAACTCGGGCGTCCTCGGTGAGAGCCCGATCGCGATCGCGCCACTGCACTATGCCCAGCTGCTGACCGGCATGACGGGGCGTTTGACCAGCATCTATGTGCGTTCGCGGCCGCGCGCGGACCGCGAGGTGCTCGCCGGCTTGAGGGAATTGGCGGGGGAACGCTTGAACGTAGTGCCTGCCGACTTCGCCGACACGCTCTTTCACAAGGCAGCCGAACCGACCAACCAGTCGACGAGCTTGTTCTCCGCGATCAGCGCGCTCGTGGGCTTCCTGTTCGCGTTCAACGCCCTGCTCTTGACCGTGCCTCAGCGGCGCAACCTGATCGAGGATCTGCGCCTCGACGGTTACACGCGCAAGATGATCGTGGAGGTGCTGCTGTTCGACGCCTTCGTGCTTGGCGTTGTGGCGTGCGTGATCGGGATCGCGTTGGGCGAGATCATGTCGGTCGCGCTGTTCCATGCCAATCCTGGGTATCTGTCGTTCGCGTTCCCGATCGGCGCGGAGCGGATCGTCACCTGGCAGAGCTATGCGATCGCGGTCGGCGGCGGGATGGTGGCGGCGATCGTCGGAGTGCTCGCTCCGTTGCGCGGCAACCTGTTCGCGTCGGTCGCGCTCGGGGAAACCGCGACTGGCGCTTCCGACGGCTGGGTCCTACGGGCGGTGCCCTGGGGCTTGGGTTGCCTGGTGCTGACGACCACGATTTTGCTGTTCGACCCGCAGGCGGCGCTGTTCGGCGTCGCCAGCCTCACGGTCGCGCTGCTGTTGCTGCTGCCGATGCTGCTCGACCTGGTGGTGACGGCGTTCGGTCGGGTCCAGCGCTTGACCGCGGGCGCCGCGTGCTACCTGGCGACGATCGAGCTGCGGTCGCGCTCGAATCGCGCGCGTTCGACCGCGATCGCCGCCACAGGCGCGATCGCGGTCTTCGGCAGCGTCGCGATCCAGGGCGCTCATCGGGATCTGCAGAACGGCCTCGATCGTCTGGCGCACGAGCTGAACGCGACCACGGCGGTGTGGGTCTCACCGGCGGGCACCGCGAACGCGCTGACGACGACACCGTTCTACGGCGGCGACCGGACCGATCTCACGCGACTGCCGGGGGTTGCCGCTGTCGAGACCTACCGCGGCTCGTTCCTGGACCTGGGATCGAGAAGGGTGTGGGTGATCGCCTCACCGCGAGCTGACCCGCAGCCGATCGCCCCCAGCCAGGTGGTGCAGGGCAGCGCGAGATTGGCCGTCGAGCGGATTCGTCGGGGAGGGTGGGTCTCGCTCTCGCAGGCGCTGGCGGATGAAATGAAGCTCCATCTCGGCCAGGCGTTCATTCTGCGGGCCCCGCGACCGACCCGTTTCAGGCTGGCGGCGATCACGACCAACTTCGGGTGGCCGCCGGGCGCTGTGGTCCTCAACGCGGACGATTACGCCAGGGCATGGTCGAGTGATGATCCGAGCGCCTATCAGGTGCTGCCGGCGCCGGGAGTCCCGCCCGCGGCGCTGGTACCCGAGGTCAAGCGCGCACTGGGGGGAGATTCGGCGCTCACAGTCGAGACAGCGGCGGGGCGCGAAGGGAGCTTCCGCGCGACCAGCCGCCAGGGGCTTACCCGCCTGACGCAGATCTCGACATTGGTCCTGATCGCTGGGATCCTCGCGATGGCCGCTGCGATGGGGGCGTTGATCTGGCAGCGTCGTCCGCAGCTGGCCGATATGAAGGTCGACGGTTTCGGTCGGGGAGTGCTCTGGCGTGCGCTGCTGATCGAGAGCTGCGTGCTGCTCGGCGCGGGCTGTTCGATCGGGGCGTCGTTCGGGATCTACGGTCAGCTGCTGCTCAGTCACGCGCTGGCCGGCGTCACCGGCTTCCCGGTGATCTTCTCGGTCGGCGGCCTGCTGGCGCTCGTCAGTTTCGTGCTGGTGACGGCGGTGGCCGTCTCGATCGTCGCGGTGCCCGGCTATATCGCCGCCCGTGTACGTCCCGGCATCAGCCTGCAGGACTGAGCGTCCGGCACGTGCCAAGCGGCGGTAATCGTTTTGCGGAAGCTCCGCAAACCTACGCAACGCTGACCGATCTTGCCTCTATTTTCTGGGAGTGTCCTGATCACTGGAGCTACACCCAACCCCTCGCCGCTCTCCGGACGCCAGCTTTGGGCGTTGGTCGCGGTGGCGACCCGCGAGATCGCGTGCGTGATACCGACGGTCTCACGCGAAGTCGGCGTGTGGCGCGATCGTGCGCGCGCGATACCCGACGCGCCGATCCGCGAGGACGCATTGGGCGCGATCGCCGAGAAGCGCTTCAATCCCGAGGGCGCTGCCTTGTTCGCGGTGCTGCCCCGGCGTTACGACCTGAACCTGGTGCGCCTGCTGGTCGCTTTTCAGGTGTTGCTGGACTTCCTCGACAGCGTGACCGAG
>DASXMO010000171.1:0-3371 GCA_036495605.1 Solirubrobacteraceae bacterium | reverse complement strand
AACCACATCAACGAGACTAGGCGGCCTTAGACCAAGCGAGGCCAGGACGCAGCGAACGTGGTGTGCGCCAGCACACGAGTGAGCGAGGACGCAGCCTCGCGCCGGTATACGGCCGCCTAGCGGCCTCGCCAGACGGGGTCGCGCTTCTCCTTGAAGGCCGCGGCGCCCTCTTTGGCGTCCTCGGAGACGAAGACCGGACCGGAGATGGCGCCCTGGCGCTCGAACATCTCGGTGGTGGGCCAATCGAACTGCTCTTGCAGGATGCGCTTGGAGGCGGCGACGGCGAGTGGCCCGTTGCGGGAGATGGCGCCGGCCAGCTCGAGCGCGGCGTCGACGGCCGAGCCGGGCTCTGCCAGGCGGTTGACGACGCCGAACTCGGCGAAGCGCTCGGCGGGCAGCGGGTCGCCGGTGAGCGCCAGCTCCATCACGACGTGGTAGGGCATGCGCCGCGGCAGGCGCAGGAGGGCGCCGCCGGCGGCGACGAGCGAGCGCTTGGCCTCGGGGATCCCCATCTTCGCGCCGCGCGCGGCGACGATCAGGTCGCAGGCGAGCGCGATCTCCATGCCGCCGGCGACCGCGAAGCCCTCGATCGCGGCGATCAGCGGCTTGGCCGAGGCGCGCTGGGCGATGCCGGCGAAGCCGCGGTCGCCGAACCAGGGCGACTCGCCCTTGACGAAGGCGCCGAGGTCCATGCCCGCGCAGAAGAACCCGCCGGCGCCGGTGAGGATGCCGACCGACAGCGAGTCGTCGGCGTCGAGCTGATCCAGCGCGCCCGCGATGCCCTCGGCGACGGCGGCGTTGACGGCGTTGCGGACCTCGGGCCGGTCGATCGTGATCAGCAGCGCGGAATCGCGCCGCTCGGTCAGGACTGCTGATGCGGCGGAGGAAGGGCTCTCGCCGGATGGGGTATCGGGGGTCGCGCTCATGAGCGCAGACTACCTGCCCTCGCTCGCGGCGAGGGTCTCCCCGCCCCACTCCTCGGGCGCGACGTCGCGGAGGGTCTCGGAGAACGTCCAGCGATGACCGGCGAGGTCTTCGGCGCTGTATTGCCGCTCTCCGAACATGTGGTCGGTGGGCTCCTCGAGGATGCTCGCGCCGTGTTCGCGCGCGTGCCGGCAATGGGCTCGTGCGTCCCCTACGCGCACCATCACCGAGTGCGTGGACTCGCCCGGACGGGGCGGGACGCGGTCACCGCGCACGTCGCCGACGATGACCGCTCCGTCTCCGACGCTGAGCTGCGAGCGGTGGTCCTCGCCGATGCGCACGCGCTCGACGAACCCGAAGGCCGCGCTCAGCCACGCGACCGCCTCGCGCACGTCGGGGTAGATGAGAACCGGGATGACGCTCGCCGACGGGATCGAGCGGTTGGGCTTCATGCCGCGAACAGCGTCAGCTCGGGCTCGCGGTTGCCGCGCAGGACCTCGATGTCGACCTCGACGCAGTCGATCCCGCGCGCGCCCGCGAGCACGCGCGCCTGTGGCTTGATCCACTTGGCCACGAGCACACCCCGGCAACAGGACATCGCGGGATCGAGGCGGATGCGCTCGAGGTAGCGCGTGAGCTGCTCGACGGACTCCATCGTGGCGATGCGCTTGATCTCCACGGCGATCCACTCGTCGGCGGTGTCGCGGCACATCAGATCGACGGGGCCGATGTCGGTGGGCCACTCGCGGCGCACGAGACGAAAGCCCTCGCCGCACCAGTGCGGCGCGTCGGCGAGCAGCTCCTGCAGTTCGCGCTCGAGGCCCTCCTTCTCCAGGGCGGCGACGTCGTCGACCGGATGGTCGATGTCGGCGATGATCTCCGAGACGGTGATCTCCAGACGCTCGTCCGAGCGCTGCTTGCGCACGATCAGGCGCTCGATCGCGCCCTCAGAATCATCCTCGTCGCCCTCCGCCCCCTTTGCCCCCTTCGTGCCTTTTTTGGCCGCCTTGGCGCCATTGGCGCCCCCCTTTGCGCCGCCGCGCTCCTCCTCGAGGACGGTCGGCGGGGTCATCCAGTTCAGCGGGCGCACGTTCGGGCTGCCGCCGTCGGCCCACACCATGAACGTGCCGTCGGCCTTCAGCATCAGCATCCGCACGGCCTCGGGCAGGACGGTGGTGGTGCGGCCTATGTAGGAGACCTCACAGCGAGCGACTATCAGGCGCATGATCGCCCGAACGTACAGGCTCGGGCGGATCGATCGGCGCAGCTGCAGCGCCCTCCGGCGGGGGCGCGACGACGGTCGCGTCGATGGGCGCCGCGGGGGGGCTCTGCGCGACGGGCACGTGGGGCGCGCCAGTGGTAGACCCGTCGCTGATCGACTCGCGGAACTCGCGGATGCCCTTGCCGAGCGAGCGCGCCAGTTCGGGCAGACGTTTGGGCCCGAGCACGACGAGGGCGACGGCGGCGATGAACAGTAGGTGAACCGGGTTCTCGATGCCCATGCAAGCTCCTACGTGGGGACGGCCATGGCCGATCACATCCAGGGTACCGCCGAATCGGACCGTAGCCTACGGTGGCGTGGCCGAAGTTCCTCGAGAGTCGTCGTCGCAGCCGGGCCAGACGGCGCTCGCCGGGCAGGGCGCAAACCCGCCCGGGCGTCCGTATCCACCGCCGGGGGACAGCGAGGCCTTCTGGCCGGCGCAACTGACCGTGCTCGCCGCGATCGTCGTGCAGGTGCTGCTGCCCGATCGACTGACGGTCGGCCCTTCGTGGCTCGTGCCCTCGCTCGAGGGCGCGCTGCTGATCGGCATGTTCGTGGTGACGCCCAATGTGGTCGAGGAGGAGCATCCGCGACGACGGCTCATCGCGCTCAGTCTGACGGCGTTCGTGAGCGCGGCGAACATCTTCTCGCTCGGAGCGCTCACCCATTATCTGCTGCACCACAACGTCTCCGACGGCCGCGGGCTGATCTTCGCGGGCGTGCTCATCTGGCTCACGAACCTGCTGATCTTCGCTCTCTGGTACTGGGAGATGGACCGCGGCGGCCCGGGCAAGCGTGCGATGGGCCGCGACGGAGCGCCCGACTTCCTGTTCCCGCAGATGAGCGACGACCGCATCGAGCCTTATGGATGGCGACCGAAGTTCATCGACTACATGTACGTGTCCCTGACCAACAACACGGCGTTCTCGCCGACCGACACGATGCCGCTGACGCCGATGGCGAAGTCGGTGATGGGCGTGCAGTCGGTCGTGTCGCTGCTGACGATCGGGCTGATCGTCTCGCGCGCGGTCAACATTCTTTAGAGCGCGACATGCATTCGCAAGAGAGGCCCGCATGCTTTAGAAAGGCTGATTTGGTCGCCCTCGCCGCATGCGGCGAGGGCAGCAGGCCCGCATGCGGGTCTGCTCGGAGGCGTGCATGCACGCCTCCGCCGTTGGCGCATGCG
>DASXMO010000170.1:0-8311 GCA_036495605.1 Solirubrobacteraceae bacterium | reverse complement strand
GCTCGCGCGCAACCCCGGCCTCGCCGCGCGCCTGCGCGCGGAGCTGGGCGAGCTCTGCCCGTCGGGAACGCCTACGCCGCAGCAGCTCGTGGACGGCTCGCTGCCCGAGCTCGAGATGACGGTCGAGGAGACGCTGCGCATGTACCCGCCGGCCTGGGTGGGGCCGCGCCGCGCGATCGCGAGCTTCGAGTTCGGGGGTCGTACGGTCCCGGCGCGCGCGTTCGTCAACTACTCCTCCTGGGCCTCGCATCACCTGCCCGACGTGTGGCCGGAGCCGGAGGAGTTCCGTCCCGAGCGCTTCACCCCGGAGGCCCGAGCCGCGCTCGCGAAGGGCGCCTACGTGCCTTTCGGCGGCGGCTCGCGCACGTGCATCGGCATGCGCTTCGGCCAGCTCGAGGTTCGCACCATCGCCACGCTCATCCTCTCCCGCTTCACCCTCGCCCCGCCCCCCGACTTCCGCCTCGCCATCCGCCAGATGCCAACCATCAGCCCCCGCGACGGGCTGCCCATGATCGTCTCCCCGCGGGCCGCCACCCCCACCGCTCCGCTCAGCAGGATCGGTGTCGAAAGCGCCAGCTTCAGCTGACGCGAACCGCAGCGGACTCGGACTGAGGGTTCGTGCCACTGGCACGAACCCTCCGACTCGCCGCCTACCGCAGGCTCGCCCACATCGACAACTCATATCTCGCGCCCCCGCCCGGTTCGCTGGCGAGCGCGCGCGCTTCCACCCCTTCCACGTACAAGCTCGCGCTTTCGAACAACGTCAGCTTCAGCGCACTCAACAGCAGTCCCGTCGGGTGCGCCACCAGCTTGCCGTCTTCGGCCTCCGCCACCGCTTCCACGCTCGCGCCCACCCCGAACAGTCCGCCGCTCGCGCGTACCTGCACCGTCCCGCCTTCGCTCTTCACGAGGGCCACTTCGAAACCATTCGGCAACGCCCGCTTGATGTCCGCTTCGCTCATCACCCCCTCCGCGCGCAACGCATCCCCGTGCTTTTCCAGCCGCGCGTGCGTCAGTCGCACACCGCTCACTTCCACGCTTTCCACGCTCGCCCGCACACGATCCGTGCCCCGCGCTTCTCCCAGCAAGGCCACCGCCTGCCCCGGTTCGAACTTCAGCGTCCCCGCGCTCACCCTCACTTCGTCCGCGTGCTTCCACGCCAGCTTCACCGCCGGCCACGCCTTCACCTGCACGCTCCTCACACTCCCGTACTTCTCGAGCTTGCTCCGCACCACCCGCGCCGCGATCCCGGGAGCCAGCAGCTGCGCCAGCACCACCAGCGCCGCCACCGCCACCGCCACCCCGATCGCGATCCGTCTCGCCACCCTGCCCTTCCCCTTGCTCACCCACCTAGCTTCGCAGCTCCGCCGCCCAACCGATCCGCACGCCAGCTCTCCTCGCCGCTCCGCTAGCCTTGGAGCTTCCGACCTCGGGCGCGTAGCTCAGTTGGCCAGAGCACCTCGTTTACACCGAGGGGGTCGCCCGTTCGAGTCGGGCCGCGCCCATCCCCACATCGACAGATGACCGACCCCGCCGCCTCCGAAACGACCCCCTATCGCGTAGCCGTGATCGGCTCCGGCCCAGCCGGCTTCTACGCCGCCGGACACCTCCTCGCCGACCCCTCCGAGCGCTTCGAGGTCGACATGCTCGAGCGCCTGCCCACCCCCTGGGGACTCGTCCGCTCCGGAGTCGCGCCCGACCACCCCAAGATCAAGTCCGTCACCCGCATCTACGAGCGCACCGCCGCCCACCCCCGCTTCCGCTTCTTCGGCGCCGTCACCTTCGGCGAGCACATCTCTCGCGAGGAGCTCCTCGCCCACTACCACGCCGTCATCTACGCCACCGGCTCACCCTCCGACCGCCCCCTCGACATCCCCGGCGAAGACCTCCCCGGCTCCCACGCCGCAACCGAGTTCGTCGGTTGGTACAACGGCCACCCCGACCACTCAGACCTAGAGCCCGACCTCCTCTCCTCCACCCGCGCCCTCGTCATCGGCAACGGCAACGTCGCCCTCGACGTCGCCCGCATGCTCGTCCTCGCCCACTCCGAGCTGGCCCCCACCGACACCGCCGACCACGCCCTCGACGTCCTCGCCCGCTCGACCATAACCGAGGTGATCGTCGCCGGACGGCGCGGGCCGGCGCAAGCCGCCTTCACCAACCCCGAGCTGCGAGAGCTCGCCGATCTCGCCGACGCCGACGTCATCGTCGACCCCGACGAGCTCGAGACCGCACTAGCCGTCTCCGACCCCGATACCGAGCTCACCCCCACAGCGCAGCGCAACATCGAGATCCTGCGCGGCTACGCCGCCACCCCGCCATCCGGTCGGCCCAAGCGCATCGTCCTGCGCTTTCTGCTCTCGCCCACCGCCCTCCTCGCCGGCCCCACCGGGCATCTCTCCGCCGTCGAATGCGTCCACAACCGCCTCGCGCCTCGCCCCGGCGGCGGCCTGCGCGCCGAGCCCACCGGCGAGCGCGAGACCATCTCCGCCGGCCTCGTCTTCCGCGCGATCGGCTACCGCGGCATCCCCCTACCTGGCGTCCCCTTCGACGAGCGTGCCGCCACCATCCCCCACGACGCCGGCCGCGTCCTCGACCCATCCACCAGCGCCCCCCTCCCCGGCGAGTACGTCGTCGGCTGGATCAAGCGCGGCCCCTCCGGCGTCATCGGCACCAACAAGAAGGACGCCCAAGAGACAGTCGACGCCATCTTCGCCGACCTCCCCGCTCCCACTACCGAAGATCCCGCCCCAGCCGCCCCGGCGCTCGCTCACATGCCCGCCACGCCCGATCCCGACGCCATCGAGACCCTCCTGCGCGCCCGCCAACCCAACCTCGTCACCTACTCCGGCTGGGAATCCATCGACCGTCACGAGCGCGCCCTCGGCGAGCCCACCGGACGGCCCCGCGTCAAGCTCACCCGCATCGACGAGCTCCTGCGCGTGGCCGCCTCCGAACGGCCCTCCTGAGCGCGCGAGCCACCCCGGCTCCTCGCGCGCCGCCCTGCCGAGGCGTGATGTCCCCTGGCGCCGGGCGGCCCGCACACACTCCTCGCTCCCCCTCCGCCCTCATGTGGCAGACTCCCCACCGCTGGCCCCGTTAGCTCATCTGGTAGAGCGCCGGACTTTTAATCCGGTGGGGCGGGTTCGAGTCCCGCACGGGGCATATCGCCACCTTCTACTTCGACCTCGGCTCGCCGTTCGCGTACCTCACCGCCGAGCGCATAGCCGAGGTCATGCCGGAGCCCATCACCTGGCAGCCGGTGTCCCTCGGCGCGCTCTTCAAGCAGAACGGTCGCTTGTCATGGGCGATGCGCACCGCCGAGGAACGTCAGGCCGGCATGGCGGAGGTCGAGCTGCGCGCACAACGCTACGGGCTTCCCGCGCTGCGCTGGCCCGACCCCTGGCCCACCAACTACCTATTCGCCATGCGCGCCGCCACCTACGCCTTCCAGGTCGGTCGCGGCCACGAGTTCACCATGCAGGCATTCCGTAACGCCTTCCAGCGCAGTCACGACCTCGCCGTGCAAGAAAACGTCCTGCAGGCCGCCGCCGACGCCGGATTGGACACCCAAGCAGTCAACGAAGCAACCTCCGATCCCGAGATCAAGCTGGCCCTACGAACCGCCACCAACGACGCCCACGAGCTCGGCGTCTTCGGCGTACCTACAATCGCCGTCGCGAATGAGCTCTACTGGGGCGACGACCGCCTCGAGGAGGCCGCCGCCCTTCTCCAGCGCACGTCTTAGAGCGGCGGCACGTCGTCCCCGACCGAGCAACGGCTTTGTCGGCGCACCGCATTACACCGAGACGGTTTACTGCCACCATGACCACCCTGTCGCGCGCGCTGGGCGCAACCGTCGCATTGGCCCTCGGGTTCGCCGTTCAACTCACTCCCGCACCCGCCGATGCCCAGTCCCCCCTCCCGGTCAACGTCGCGATCAACCGCCTGGCGCCGGGACCGCCCGTCCCGCAGGCCTTCCTCGGTCTCTCCTTCGAGGCCGCAGCCCTGGACCAGATCAGTCAATACGCCGGCCGCGGCGACCTCGTGAACCTGCTGCGCTCGCTCGGCCCGGGGATCATCCGCTTCGGGGGCATCACCTCCGACCAGAACATCGGCTGGACGGACGCCGCCACCCCGAAGCCGCCGTGGGCTTCGCGCGCGATCGACGCGGCCCAGCTGCAGGCGATCGGGAGGCTCGCGCGGCGCAGTGGCTGGAAGGTGCTGCTGACGGTGGGGATGGCCCACTTCGAACCGACGGCCGCAGCGCGCGAGGTGGCGGCCGCGCACAGGGCGCTCGGCCCCTACCTCGCGGCAGTCGAGATCGGCAACGAGCCCGACGCTTACGGCAAACACGGTTTCCGCGAACTGCCCTGGATCGCGCAGGGATATGAGGAACAGGTCAGCGAGTACCGCGAAGCGATCGCCGCACTGACGCCCGGCGTGCCGATCGCGGGCCCTGACGTCTCGGGCTCGGGCATCTTCATCGAATGGGGCGAGGAGGAGGCGCTCTCGCAGCGACCGGCGCTACTCACCGGCCACCACTACCCGCTCGGATGCGCACAGAAGCCGCCGCCCACGATCGAAACACTGCTGAGCGTCCTCACGCGCGGGCGCGAGTCCGCTTCGCTTGGCACCTACATGAAAGTCTCGCGCAACCAGCACGTCCCGCTGCGCATCGACGAGGCCGGCTCGGTCTCCTGCGGCGGCGTCGCCGGCATCAGCAACACGTTCGCCTCTGCTCTGTGGGCGACCGGCTACATCACCCAGGTCATGGCCTCGGGCGCGGTCGGCATCAACCTGCAGGGCAACCCCGGCAACTGCGCCGGCTACACGCCCATGTGCGCGCCCGATCCGGCCGCGCTGGCAACGGGTACCCTGCACGCCCAGCCGGACTGGTACGCGATGCTGTTGACCAGATCGCTCGTCGGCTATCGCCCGCTGCCCACCACCGTCCAGGCCGAAGGGGCGCCGGCCCCCTCCGAAGGCATACCCGCACCGGTCGAAAACGGGCCCGCCGGGGCTGAAGCGACGCCGCCACCGCAGCCGGCGAGCGCCCCAAATCTCGTGGTCGCATCGTTCTCGGGTCCCAACCACGGCGTGCAGATAGTGCTCGTCGATGACGAACCCCCGGGGGCGCGACCGCTCGCGCTGCACCTGAACGTCGGAGGCGGTCTCGGGCCCGGGCAGGTGCTGCGCCTGACCGGACCGAAGCCGAGCGCGACCGGCGACATCCTGCTCGGCGGCCACGCCGTCGCCGCCGGCGGCTCGCTGCGCGCGCCCATCCGTCCAGAACGGCTCACCGCCCGCGCCGGCGGCGTCGCCGTCACGCTGGCGCCGAGCAGCGCCGCGCTCGTGACGGTGGGCCCGCGCACGGCCACCCACAAACCACACCGAGCCAGGCACTGAGCGCCCGCCGCGATAGGTCGCCACGGGATCCGTCCCAGACTCGATCCTCCCACAAGCGACCGCTAGGCTTTCGCGGGTGAGCGTCACCTCCCAGAGCACAACCTCGACCGCCAACCACACCGCCTCGACCCACCACCGCATCGCGATCGTCGGCACGGGCTTCGCCGGCCTCGGCGCGGCGATCAAGCTCAAGCAGGCCGGGATCGAGGACTTCGTCGTGCTCGAGCGCACCGGCGACGTGGGCGGAACGTGGAACGTGAACACCTATCCGGGCTGCCAGTGCGACATCCCCTCGCACCTGTACTCGTTCTCGTTCGCGCCGAACCCGGGTTGGACGCGCACCTACTCGCGCCAGCCGGAGATCTGGGAGTACCTGCGGCGGGTCTGTCGCGAGCAGGGCATCAAGCCGCACGTGCGCTTTCACCACGAAGTGCAAGCCGCGCGCTGGGACGAGAGCGAGCAGATGTGGCGGATCGAGACGAACGCCGGCGAGCTGACCGCGGAGATGCTGATCGCCGGTCCCGGGCCGCTGGCCGAGCCGAAGCTGCCGGAGATCGAGGGGATCGAGACGTTCGCCGGCACGATGTTCCACTCGGCCCAGTGGAACCACGAGCACTCGCTGCTGGGCAAGCGCGTCGCGGTGATCGGCACCGGCGCCTCCTCGATCCAGTTCCTCCCGCACATCCAGCCGGAAGTGTCGAAGCTGCACCTGTTCCAGCGCACGCCGCCGTGGGTGGTGCCCCACCGCGACCGCCCGACCTCGCGCGCGGAGCGGCTGATCTACCGGATGTTCCCGCCGGCGCAGCGGCTGGTGCGCGGGCTGGTGTATTGGTCCCGCGAGCTGTTCGTGTTCACGCTCATGCACCCGCGAGAGGGCTCGCTGGCGGAGCGGACCGGGCGCAAGCACCTGCTCGAACAGGTGCCCGACCCGCAGCTGCGCGCCAAGCTCACACCGCGATATCGCATCGGCTGCAAGCGCACGCTGATCTCAAACGACTACTACCCCGCGCTGCAGCGTCCGAACGTGGAGGTTGTGACCGACTCGATCGTCCAGGTCACCCCGCGTGGGATCGTGACCGCCGACGGTCTCGAGCGGGAGCTCGACACGATCATCTTCGGCACGGGGTTCCACGTGACCGACATGCCGGTCGCCGAGTGGGTGCACGGGCGCGGCGGACGCACGCTCGAAGATGTCTGGCAGGGCAGCCCCCAGGCCTATCTCGGGGCGACCGTCGCGGGCTTTCCCAACCTGTTCCTGCTCGTGGGACCGAACACCGGCCTGGGGCACAACTCGATCGTGTTCATGATCGAGTCACAGCTCAACCACTTGATGGACTGCCTGACCCATCTCGACCGCACCGGCACGAGCGTGTTCGAGGTGCGCGCGGGCGTGCAGGAGCACTTCAACGAGGAGCTCCAGCGCAAGCTGCGGGGCAGCGTGTGGACATCGGGAGGGTGCGTAAGCTGGTACCTGGACGAGCACGGGCGCAACTCGACGATCTGGCCAGGCTCGACCTGGCCATTTCGGCGGCGCACACGCCGCTTCGATCCCGCCGACTACGAGCTGAGCCCGCGCCCCGTCCGCGAACGCGTAGAGTTGGCCGCCGTATGAGCCCCGCCAAGCAGGTCCCGTTCGACGTGCGCGGGCGCACCGTCTTCATCACCGGCGCCGCGCGCGGCATCGGCGCGGCGACCGCCGAGCGCCTGCACAGCAAAGGCGCGAACGTCGCGCTCGTCGGACTCGAGCCGCAGAAGCTGCGAGAGCTCGCAGACCGGCTGGGCGAGCGCGCGGAGGCGTTCGAGGCGGACGTAACCGACTTCGACGCGCTCACGCGCGCCGTCGAGGGCACGGTCGAGCGCTTCGGCGGGATCGACGTGGCGATCGCCAACGCCGGCGTCGCCTTCACCGGCTCCCTGATCAACGCGCCAATGGAGCAGGTCGAGCGCACGCTCGCGGTCAACCTGCTCGGCGTATGGCGCACCGATCGCGCGGTGATCGAGCAGCTGAAAGCCAGCCGCGGCTACCTGCTGAACATCTCCTCGCTGAGCGCCATCGTGCACCCGCCGATGATCGGCGCCTACGCCACCGCCAAGTCCGGAGTGGACGGGCTCAGCGACAGCCTGCGCGCCGAGCTGGCGCCGAGCCACGTGCAGGTCGGCTGCGCCTACTTCGGCTTCCTCGACACAGACCTAGTGCGCGCCGGCTACGCCCAGCCCTCGGCGCAACTCGCCAACGACAGCTCCCCGAGCTTCATCCGCAATCCTGCTCCCGTCTCGAAGGCGATCGACGCGATCGAGCGCGGCATCGAACGGCGCTCGGCGCGCGTATGGGCCCCGCGCTGGGTCGGGCCGATGATCGCGCTGCGCGGCCTGCTGCAGCCGCTGGTCGAACGGCGGGTGCTCAGCGAACCCGAGCGCCTTGCCGAGGCCATCCGCCTCGCCGACCCCGCATTGTCGAGTTCCATTGCCGAACAGGATCCGCTCCTGGGCGTAGCCGCCCAAGCCCTGGACTAGAAACCAAGCCTGTATAGGCACAAACCTCCTGACGATCGAAGAGCAAGCGAGGCCGGGACGCAGGGAACGTGGTGTGCTCTGCACACGAGTGACCGAGAACGCCGCCTCGCGCCGCTATTCGATCGTCAGGATTACTCCGCCTGGGAGAACTCCCAGATGGCTACCGCGAGCATGATCAGCCCGAGGACGGCGATGACTGCGGCCTCGAGCAGGCCAGGCACGCGCCAGCCGAACCAGGTGACGCCGGGGACGAGCGCTTCGCGGGCCGCGGGGGAGACGTCGAGGTGCGCGAAGATCGCGCGGCGCATCGGGTCGACGGCGTAGGTGAGCGGGTCGAGGCGGTTGAGGACCGCCAGCCACTGCGGCAGGTTGGCGACCGAGAACATCG
>DASXMO010000169.1:0-7005 GCA_036495605.1 Solirubrobacteraceae bacterium | reverse complement strand
CATTCATGTTTCTCTCTTTTGTCGCAACCCTTCGCTGGTTGGAGGGTTTCCCGATTTTGTTTCTTTCTTCACTTCTCTCGGCTTTTGTTTCTCTTTCGCTTTCCCGCTTCGCAGAGCCATTTTGGGGGAGTCGGCCGAGGTCATTCACATGTTTTCACAGCAAAACGCTTGCGTGAAATACAGGCGGGCTTATGATAACCGATACACCCGCAGCGAACTCGACTATTCGTATTGATTTTTTAATCCGGATATCGATCGGGGGCGTGTCCGCGGATCGGCTGTGCAGAGCACCAGTGCCTTAATCGGTTAAAGGGACGGCCTTAAACGCCGTTGATCCGGGTTCGAGCCCCGGCTGGTGCATGGCTATGGAACCCCAACATGCCCACCGCGGCTGATGAGCGCACCGTGACCAACTTGTTCGACTACTTCGAGGACGTCTCAGCGTCCGGGCAGGAGCCCTCGCGCTGGGCGGCGCGAGCGCCGCGACGCCCGCGCGGAGACTGCGACGTGAAGCTCACACCGCGGGTGCGCAACTGGCGCGAGGACGCCGACTCGTTGCAGGCCTTGGCGCAGATCGAAGCCGAGCCGTGGGTGGCTGGGGTCACGCACGACGGTGAGGGCGTGCAACTGCGCCTGGACGACGGCTGGATCGAGACGGTCGGCTCGGCCCTCGAGGCCGGCGGCAGCGCCGAGGCCACGCTCTCCGACCTCGCCCACGGGCAGCGGATCTCGGTGCAGTTCTGGGACGCGAACGCGACCAAGGCCCTGCACGCCGGCCACCTGCGCAACCTCGCGATCGGCAATGCGCTCGCGGCGGCGCTCGCCCAGGCCGGCGCCCAGGTCGAGCGTCGCAGCCTGATCTCCGACGCGGGGCGCTCGATGGGCGAGGCGATGGCCGGCGTGCTGCACAGCGGCCGGCACACGCCCTCGTGGCCGGCCGGCGGCGAGAAGAGCGATCACTTCGTCGGCGTCTGTTACGCCGACTACGTGGCGGCCACGAACTCTGCCGGGGCGGAGGCGGCGGCGGCGATCGAGCACCCGGAGGACTCCCTCACGCGCGAGCTGACGCTGCGCGGCGACGCCGCCGACGACCTGCTCAAACGCGTGCTCGCGGGCGAACGCGAAGCCCTGGAGCTCTGGTACAAGACGCGCGCGTGGGTCATCTCCGGCCAGCGCAAGACGCTCGCGCGGCTGGGCATCGCCTTCGATCGCGTCTTCTTCGAGTCGGACTTCCTCACCGAGGCAGCCGAGCTGACCGCGTCGGGCCTGCGCTCGGGCAGGCTCAGGCGGCGCGAGGACGGCGTCGTCTTCTACGCCACCGGGCTCAGCGACTTCGAGGAGTTCCCGCTCGTGCGCGCCGATGGCCTGCCGACCCAGCACATGCGCGCCCTCGCCTACTGGATGGCCGCGCCCGAACTGGAGCACATGACCTCGATGCAGGTCTGCGGCACCGAGTGGGTCTCCCACGTCACCTGCCGGCGCAAGCTGATGGACGAGCTGCTCGGCGGTGGCGATCGCGCTGACCCGCTCGACACGGGCGCAGATGAGAACGGGGACGGTGCGGGTGAGCGCGACGGTCAGGTCGGCGCCGGCGCCGAGATGCATCCCACGCGCGACATCTTCAACGGCATGGTCGCCCGCCAGAAGCGCGCGATGGCATCGAGCGGAGGCGCGCTATTGATCGATGAGCTCACCGACTGGCTCGACGGGCAGATCGACACCGACCCCGAGCGCCTGCACGTGCGCCGGGCGCATCCCTTCCCAGAACGGATCGCCGCCGAGGTCGTGCTCGGCTACTTCCTGCCCTATCCCGTGGCGCCGCGCATCGACTTCGACACCGACAAGCTGCTCTGCGAGGAGGAGTCGCTGGGCTGGGACCTCGTCCGCGCGCGAGCGCGCCACGGCCGCACGGTCCCGACGGGCGGCCGGCGACCGGTCGAGGACCCCGACTATCGCTTCGCGGTCGTGCAGTCGGAGCTCTACCGCCGCTACCTGCGTCTCGCGGTGCAGCGCTTCGACGTGCGCCCCCTCGCCCACTATCTCAAGCACCTCTCGCGCTGGTACCTGGAACGCGAACGCGACGAGCACGTCGAGCGGGTCGTGCACACCCTGCTCGATCGCTCCGCGCGCGGCTTGGGTTTGGAGCCGGTCCGATGAGGGGTATCGGGGTGCAATACACATGAGCACGCTGCTCGTCGACAACTACGACTCCTACACCTACAACGTCTTTCACCTGCTCGCCGCGGTCTCCGGCGAGGAGCCGATCGTCGTCCACAACGACATGGTCTCCTGGCGCGCGCTCTCGCGCTGGGACTTCGACGCGATCGTCCTGTCCCCGGGTCCGGGCCGCCCCGATCGCTGGCACGACTTCGGGGTCTGTTCGGACATCCTGCGCTGCAGCGAGATTCCCGTGCTCGGCATCTGCCTCGGCCATCAGGGTCTCGGCTACGTCCTGGATGGCGTCGTCTCCAGCGCGCCGATGGTCATGCACGGACGCCTCAGCGAGGTGCAGCATCTCGACAACGGGCTGTTCGCGGGCATCCCGCAGAACTTCTCGGTCGTGCGCTACCACTCGCTCGCGGTGACCGGTCCGCTCGGCTCGGAGGGGCGCGTCACCGCTTGGACCGACGACGGGGTAGTGATGGGCATCGAGCACCGCAGCCGCCCGCTCTGGGGCGTGCAGTTCCATCCCGAGTCGGTCGCCAGCGAGCACGGGCGCGCGGTCGTCGAGAACTTCTACGCCCTCGCCCGCCGGCACCGAACGCCGCGTCACGCGGGCGCGCGCAGCGCCGGTCGCCCACCGCTGCCCGCGGCGCGCCGCGGAACTCGCCGGCGGCGAGACTCGGGCGTGGGGCTGCTGCGGCGCACGATCGCCGACGAGCCGGCGACGGAGCCGTTGTTCGAGCGGCTGTTCGGCGCGGCCGAGCACGCGTTCTGGCTTGACAGCGCGGATGCTCCCACGAGGCTGGCGCAGCGCTCCTACCTGGGCACGAGCGCCGGCGCGGACCACTGCGTGCTGCAGTACGACGCCGCGGAGGGGATGGTGCGCACGCGTCGCGGGCGCGAGCGCAAGATCGAGCGTGCGTCGATCTTCGACGTGCTGAGCCGCGAGATCTTCGAGCGCCAGATCGATCCGCCCGTCGATCCGACCCATGGCCTCGTCGGCGGGTTCGTCGGCTACCTCGGCTACGAGTGCAAGGGCGATTGCGGCTCGCCGGTCGTGCACCGCTCCGACGTGCCCGACGCCACCTTGATGTTCGCCAACCGCGTCGTGGCGGTCGATCACGGCACGCAGCGAACCGAACTGCTCGCGCTCCGGCGCGATGACGATGACAGCGGCGACGCCGAGCGCTGGCTGGTACAAGCCGAGGCGATCGTGCGCGAGGTTCTCGCCACCCCCGCCGGGGTCACAGCAGCGGCTTCGCAGCCCCTGGCGCGGCCGGGGTCCGCGGGACAGGCAGGGCAGGCGGCATCGGCGGGGTCTGAGGCCGCCGCCGACAGTGGGGCGCCGGCCGCGGCGGTGACATTTCGCTGCGGACGCGGACGCGAGCAGTACCTCGCCGACATCGCACGCTGCCAGGCCGCGCTCGCCGCCGGCGAGTCCTACGAGGTCTGCCTCACCGACCAGATCTCAACCTCCGCCAGCCCGGACTCGTTCGAGCTCTACCGGGTGCTGCGCCACGTCAACCCGGCTCCGTTCGCGGCATACCTCAAGCTCGGCGACCTCGCGATCCTCAGCTCATCTCCCGAGCGCTTCCTGTCGGTCGATCGCGACCGCCGCGTGCAGGCGCGCCCGATCAAGGGCACGACCCCGCGCGTGGAGGATCCACTGCTCGACGCCGAGCTGCGCGCGGGGCTCACGCACGACGAAAAGACCTACGCCGAGCACCTGATGATCGTCGACCTGCTGCGCAATGACCTCGGACGAGTCTGTGAGATCGACAGCGTGGAGGTCCCCGAGCTGATGATCGTCGAGGACTACG
This sequence comes from Solirubrobacteraceae bacterium, assembly GCA_036495605.1. Taxonomy (GTDB): domain Bacteria; phylum Actinomycetota; class Thermoleophilia; order Solirubrobacterales; family Solirubrobacteraceae; genus Palsa-744. The sequence goes on along the minus strand of DASXMO010000169.1, from coordinate 3,022 downwards.
CGACCGTGCACCAGCTGATCTCGACCGTCACGGGCGTGCTCGAAGACGGCCGCACGTCCGTCGAGTGCGTGCGCGCGTGCTTCCCCGGCGGCTCGATGACCGGCGCGCCGAAGCTGCGCACGATGGAGATCATCGATGACATCGAGCGCGAGGCGCGCGGCGTCTACTCCGGCGCGATCGGCTATTTCGGTCTCGACGGCAGCGTCGACCTCAGCATCGTGATCCGCACGATCGTGATGCGCCCGGGGGCGACCACGATCGGCGCCGGGGGAGCGATCGTGATGCAGTCCGACCTCGAGGAGGAGTTCGAAGAGATCCTGCTCAAGGCGCGAGCGCCGATGGCCGCGATCGCCCAGGCCGTCACCGGCAGCGACTCGCCCGATGCCTGGACCGTTGAACTGGAGCCCTCCGCCGCTGCGGCGGCGCGAGCGGCCTAGCGGCGATGGATGCCTCGGCGACCGGCACGCGCGTGCGCACCGCGACGCACGAGGACCTGCCGGCGATCGTCGCCGCGGTGGCGGACCTGCTCGTCGAGCTCGGCAGCCAACCGCCGCAGACCGCGCAGATGCTGGAGAGCGCCCGGGCGCTGCTCGAGGACCCCCGAGCGGGGGCCTTGCTCCTCGCCGAAGCCCGGGAGGAGGATGAGCTGGAGCAGGACGAGGGCGTCGTCGGGGTGCTGACGGCGAGCTACCAGGTCGCGCTGCACGTGCCCGGACGCTATGCGCTGATCCAGGATCTGTGGGTGCGCCCCTCCTGGCGCGGACGTGCGGTCGGTCATGAGCTTTTGAGCGCGCTGTTCGAGCTGGCTCGCGCACAAGGGATGGCGCGCGCCGAGGTCGGGCTGCCGCGAGACACCTTCGCGGACATCGACGCGACCGAGGGCTTCTACGTCCACAACGGCTTCGAACACCTCGGCGCCCGCATGCGGCTGGTCTTCTCGTGAGTGCGGTGGGCCTTTCCGCGAGCGCGGCGGGTGTTCTCGTGAGCGCCGAGCGCGAGAACGGTCTGCTGATGATCGAGCAGCGTCGCGATCTGAGCGGTGCGGTGCCGTGGATCATCGACGAGCGCGGGCGGAGGATCGCCGGTCATGACGACGAGCGCCGGCTCTCTCGGGTCCAGGCCGGGCTCATGCGCCACGATCGGGTCAGTGCTCGCACCGCCGATGCCGGCGCTGAGGAGATCGATCGGGCGCTGCATCGGCTGCACGAGGAGGACTACCTGCGCGCGCTCGAACGCGTGGACGGCAGCGCCCCGGTGCTGATGGCCGAGTTGGCCGAACCGGGACTGGCGCCCGACACCCCGGTGTGCGCCCAGGCGGTGGCCACCGCGCGGGAGGGCGTCGGCACGGCGATCTGCGCGGCTCGCGCCCTCGTCGCCGGGGCGCGCTTCAGCTACGCGCTGTGCCGCCCACCCGGTCATCACGCCGGACCGAGTTGGCTCGGCGGCTATTGCTATCTCAACAACGCCGCCGCCGCCGCGCAGGAGCTGCACGACGGCGGCTTCTCGCGGGTTGCGATCCTCGATCTCGACCTGCACTACCCCAACGGCACCGCGGCGCTGCTCGAGCGCATGGCGGACACCACCCTGCATTCGCTGCACGGCGACACCGGCGCGAACCTCCCCTGGGAGCGGGTGCACCCGCGCAGCGAGCGCGAGCACCTCGTCAGCTTCCGCACGCCCCCGGCGAGCGAGACCTACCTCGCCGAGCTCGCGCGCTCCACGCACACGCTCGCGCGCAGCGCCGAGGCGATCGTGCTGTCGCTCGGCTACGACCTCGTGGAGGACGATCCCCACGGCTGCTGGTCCTTTCGCGCGCCCGTCTTCGAGCGGATCGGCCTGCTGCTCGCCCGCACCGAGCTGCCCATCTGCGTCGTCCAGGAGGGGGGCTATGCGCTCGAGTCTCTCGCCGGGTGCAGCCATGCGTTCGCCAACGGCCTGCTCGGCGGAGATCAGGGATGAGCGCGTCGATGGGGAACACCTCCGCGGCCGGCGGGCTGGAGCCGTTTCGCCGCCGCCTCGATCGACTCGACGGCGAGATCGCCGGGCGCCTCGGTGAGCGGTTTGCGATCTGTCGTGAGATCGCCCTCTATAAGCGCGAGCATGACATCCCGATGATGCAGCCCGATCGCGTCGCGGAGGTCCGCGCGCGCTACCTCGCGCGTGGCGCCGAGGTGGCGCTGCCCGCGGACTTCACGGCCGATCTCTTCGAGCTGCTGATCGCCGCGACGTGTCGCATGGAGGACGAGCTCATCGCGGCGGACGCGCCCACCAGGCATGAGGGGGGCGGGTCGTGAGCAGGCCCACCTTCATCACGCTCGGGCCGGCCGGCACCTGCCACGAGAACGCGCTGCTGCACTACCTCGAGTTCCAGGGCGTCGACTCCTATGAGATCGTGCTCGTGGAAGATCTGCTCGGTGCGATCGAGCGGGTCAGGGACCGCCCGGAGACGTTCCTCGTGCAGTGCAGCGCCCACACGCAGGTCCACCTCGTCACCGAGCGCTACCACACGGAGGTGTTCGTGATCGACACGTTCCTGTATCCGACCAAGGAGCTCGCGCTGATCGTGCGCAGCGACGTTCGCGACCCGCGGAGCCTCGGGATCGTCGCGGCGACCCGCGGCTATACCGACCTCGAGCGCTGGGCCACGATCGTCGACGAGCCCTCAAAGCCCGTCGTCGCCCGGCATCTGCTCGCCGGCGCCTACGACGCCGGCCTCACGCACCTGCACTACGGCCGCGAACACACCGGCGCTCTGCGCGTGCAGGAGGTGTACGGCGCGGTCGACACGACCTGGGTCGTCTACGGCGCGTGCAAGCGTTTTCGCGGCGAGGTCATCGGCCAGCGCAATCCGTGGTTGTTCAACGGTGAGCCGACAGCGCCGAGCGGATCGCGTGCGCGGCGCCGGCCGCCGCGAAGGGCTGCGCGAGAGGCAGGGATAGCTCACACTTAGGTTGGGGGCCGCCATTCGGCCAGTACCGCGCCGCTTCACTCGGGCGAGCGCGGGCCTGGCCGATATGGCTCA
>DASXMO010000168.1:0-10548 GCA_036495605.1 Solirubrobacteraceae bacterium | reverse complement strand
TCAGATCGCGATTGCGTGGGGCGGGCGGTGAACAGCGAAGACCGCTCGGAGGACGCGCCTCAGGTGGCCGCGACGATCTCGCGTGTGCGGGCGACGTCGTGACGCATCTGCTCGATGAGCGCCTCGGGCGTGTCGAAGCGGCGCTCTCCGCGCAGGCGGGCGAGGAAGTCGAGTCGCAGGGTGCTGTCGTAGAGGTCGCCGTCGAAGTCGATCAGGTAGGCCTCGATCAGCTCGCCGCGCCCGGTCTCGAAGGTCGGGCGCACGCCGATGCTGACGGCGGCGGGAACGCTGCTGTTGGCCAGGCACGCGTACACCCCGTGGCCCGGGCAGACGAGTGCCTCCTCGGGCACGAGGTTGGCGGTCGGAAAACCGAGCTCGCGCCCGCGTTCGTCGCCGTGGACGACAACGCCCCGCAATTGGAAGGGGGCGCCGAGGAAGCGCGCGGCCTGATCGACCTCGCCGGCGAGCACGAGACCGCGGATGTGGCTGGAGGAGACGATCTCTCCATCGACCTCGAGCAGCGGATGCACGACGGTCTGGAAACGATCGTCGGCGGCCAGCAGGCGCGGGTCGCCCTGCGCGCGATGGCCGAAGCGGAAGTTCTCCCCGATCGCGACCCTGCTCGCGCCGAGTGTGTCGACGAGCACGTCGGAGATGAACTCATCGGCGGTGCGCGCGGCGAAGCCGGCGTCGAAGGGGATCACGATCAGCTCCTGCACTCCCAGTTCCCCGACCAGCTCGGCCTTGACCTCGAGCGTGGTCAGCAGCTTGGGAGTGTGCTGCGGGGCGACAACCGAGACGGGATGCGGTTCGAAGGTGAGCACGCTGTCCGACCCCTCGATCACCGCGCGGTGGCCGAGGTGGACTCCGTCGAAGGTGCCGACGGCCACGCTGCGCGCGGGTCGATCGCTCTCGCTGGGCGGCAGCACGTCGGGCAGGCTGGTGATCTTCACGACCGGCACAGCCTATTTGGGTAGCGCGGCGAGCGCTTGGTCGAGTGGGATGAGCGGCGGATCGATCCAAGGTTGCCCACGAGGCGGAGGTGCGGTCGCGTGCGTGACTTGGAAAGGACCGATCGCGGTGCGCCTGAGATCCAGGCAGTAGGCGTCGTGAAGGTCGGCGATCAGCGAGCGCACATATGTGCCGGACGAGCACTCGATCTCGTACTTGGCGCGTTCGAGTTTCGGTGCCGGTCTGTTGCCTGTTGCCGGTGCACCAGCTGTGGGTGATGTGCGTGCGGCGGCTGCCTGCGCAGATTCGGGTTCGCGCCAGAGCTGCTCGAACCGGTACACGGTCACGATCCGCTCGGGCATCTCGAACTCCTCTCCGCGGCGCGCACGCTTGTAAGCGCGCTGCCCCCCGATCTTCACGGCGGAGTGTCGCGGTGGGCGTTGTCTGATCTCTCCCGTCGGCAGTGGCGGCGGGTCGGGCGGGAGCTTGTCGGTCTCGACGATCTCTCCCTCGGTGTCGCCGGTGCTGGAGAGCGCCCCGAGCCGGGCGACTGTCTCGTAGCGCTTGGGCAGCTCCATGAAGCGTCGCTGCGCTTTCGTCGCGGTCCCGACGAGCACGATCAGAAGTCCCGTCGCGAATGGGTCGAGCATGCCTGCGTGACCGACCTTGGCGCCTTTCACTGCACGCCTGACCACGGCGACGACGTCGTGCGAGGTCATTCCCGCGGTCTTATCGATCAGCAGGATGCCGTCCGGCGTCACGCGGGCGCCGATCGGAGATCGAATGGGATCTCCGATCGGCCAGCAGCGTGCAACTGTGCCGCGAGCGCGGCGCGCAGGAACTCGATCAGCGGCTCAACCTCGAGCGTCGTCGTGAAGCCCGCGGCGCGGCGGTGTCCGCCGCCGCCCTGCTCGCGCGCGATCATCGAGACGTCGACGTCGTCGTCGGTGGCCCTCAGCGACACTTTGCGCCTCGCGCAACAGTCCTCGCCGGTGCCGCTGAGCTCGCGCACGAGTGCGGCGAGCTTGGTGCCCTGGATCGCGCGCAGGTGATCGATGATGCCCTCCGAGTAGCTGTCTTCGGCGCCGACGCTGAGGAAGTCCTCCGCGCTCAGCGCCGCGAGCGTCAGCACGCCCTCGTCGAAGCGACGCATCTGCCCGAGCGCGAGGGCGAGCAGGGAGATCTTCGCCGCGGGCATCTCCTCGTAGAGCCGCCGGTAGACGTCCTGCACGTCGACGCCGGCCGCGATCAGCTCGGCGGCCATCTCGTGCGCGCGCGGGCCGGTGTTCTCGTACATGAACCGACCGGTGTCGGTGATCAGCCCCACATACAACGCCCTCGCAACCTCCGCGGTGGGTGCGATTCCGAGGCCGTGCATCAGGTCCCAGACGATCTCCGCGGTGCACGACGCCTGCGGCACGACGTGGTCGAGCGTGCCAAAGCGCGTGTTGTCGTGGTGATGGTCGATGTTCAGCAGGTGCCTGCCCTGCTGCAGGACGGCGGCTGAGTTGCGGTCGATGTTGCCGCAGTCCAGAAATACGACGGTCCGCTGTGCGATGTCCTGCGGCGGCGAGGAGATCAGGCCATCGAGCGTGAAGAAGCGGTACTCGTAGGGCAGCGGCAGGTCCTCCGGAGCGATGAACATCTGCGAGTCCTTGCCTAATGCGCTCAAGAGGCCCTGCATGCCCACGAGCGATCCGAGCGCGTCGCCGTCGGGCCCCTCGTGCGCGGCGAGTACGAAGTGCGAGTCCCCGCGGATACGCTCGAGCACGCGCTCGCGCGTGACCTCGGTGCTCTCGATGCGCTCGGCGTTCACGAGTCCTCGATCTCCGAGTCGGAGATCTCGCCCAGCAGCTCGTCCACGCGCAACGCCCGATCGGTCGTCTCGTCGTAGTCGAACTGGAGCGTGGGCGTGCGCTTCAGGCGCAACTCTGCGGCGAGCCTGCTCTGCAGATAGCCGTGGGCGCTGCGCAGGCCCTCAAGCGTGGCTTCGCGTTGGGCGCCCTCCGAGGGGGCGCCGCTCTCATCGAGCACGCTCACGTATACGCGCGCATGGCGCAGGTCGGCGCTTGTCCTGACATCTGTCACGGTCACGAATCCAACTCGAGGGTCCTTCAGCTCTCCTGTCACCGCGTCGCCGAGCACCTGCCTGATCGCCTCGTCGACGCGCCGCATACGTCCCGAACTCATCCTATCCTCCAACCGTCACCCGAGGGAAGCCGCACACGGGGCGCTTGCATGAGCAACCTCCCATAGACGGTATCCGGCGCGCCCTGAGACGGTCGAGGGTCAAGTGGGGCAAGGACGCAGGGAGCGTGGCGTACTCCGTACGCGAGCGACTGGGGACGCAGCATCCATAGACGGTATCGGTGCGGGTGCGCCCTGAGACGGTCGAGGGTCAAGTGGGGCAAGGACGCAGGGAGCGTGGCGTACTCCGTACGCGAGCGACTGAGGACGCAGCATCCACGCCGGCCATCGACCGTCTCAGCTGAGTTCGCGCTCCTGGAGGCGTGTCTCGTAGGTCTCGAGCATGTCGCCCTCGCGCAGATCCTGGAAGTTGGTGAGCACGATCCCGCACTCGAATCCGGAGGTGACCTCGCGCGCGTCCTCGTTGAAGCGGCGCAGGCTCGCGATCGTCGTGTCGTAGATGACGGTTCCCTCGCGCACGACCCGTGCGCGCGCGCCGCGCGTGACCCTGCCCTCGGTGACGAACGAGCCGGCGATCACGCCGATGCGCGATGCGCGGAACAGCTGGCGGACCTCGGCTTGGCCGAGCGGCGTCTCGACCTCGGTCGGCTCGAGCATGCCCTGCATCGCCGCGCGCAGCTCCTCGATCGCGCGGTAGATGACGGAGTAGGAACGGATCTCGACGCCCTCGCGCTCGGCCACCTGACGGGCTTCGCCGACGGGGCGCACGTTGAAGGCCAGGATCACGCCTCGCGAGGCCGCGGCGAGCATCACGTCGGACTCGTTGACGCCACCGACGCCGCGGTGGATGATGTTGACGTTGACCTCCTCCTGGGGAAGCTTCGCGATCTCATCCTCGATCGCCTCGAGCGACCCGGCGACGTCGGCCTTGATGACGAGACCGAGCTCCTTGACGGTGCACTCTTGCGCAAGCTTGAAGACGTCCTCGAGCGAGACCTTGCGTCCCGAGCGGCGCGCGAGCGCCTCGGTCTTCAGGCGGTTGGCGCGCTCTCCCGCGAGCTGGCGTGCGCGACGCTCGTTCTCGACCACGCGCACGAGCTCTCCGGCCTCGGGCACACCGTCGAAGCCGAGCACCTCGACGGGTTGACCCGGTGTGGCTCCCTTGACGCGCGCGCCGGTGAAGTCGTTCATCGCGCGCACCCGTCCGAAGTGCGCGCCCGCGACCAGCGCGTCGCCGACGTTCAGCGTTCCGCGCTGAATCAGCACGCTCACGACGGGCCCGCGGCCGGGGTCGAGCTTGGACTCGATCACCGTGCCGGATGCGTCGGCATCGCTGTTGGCGCGCAGCTCCTCGAGGTCGGTGACGAGGAGGATCGTGTCGAGCAGCGAGTCGAGGCCCTGGCGTGTCTTGGCGCTGACGTCGACGAACTCGATCTCCCCGCCCCACTCCGCGGGCTGCAGGCCGTGCTGGGTCATCTCCGTGCGCACGCGCTCGGGTTGAGCTCCCTCCTTGTCGATCTTGTTGACCGCCACGACGATCGGCACTTCCGCGGCCTTCGCGTGATCGATCGCCTCCTCGGTCTGGGGCTTGACGCCGTCGTCGGCCGCGACGACGATCACCGCGAGGTCGGTCACGCGCGCGCCGCGGGCGCGCATCGCCGTGAAGGCTTCGTGGCCGGGCGTGTCGAGGAACGTGATCTCCTTGCCGCCGTGGCGCACCTGGTAGGCACCGATGTGCTGGGTGATCCCCCCCGCCTCGCCGGCCGCGACCTCGGTCTGGCGGATCGCGTCAAGCAGCGAGGTCTTGCCGTGATCGACGTGCCCCATGATCGTCACCACGGGCGGACGTTCGATCAGGTCCTCCTCGGCGTCCTCGAACACCGGTTCGACCTCGACGTCGTCGGCGGCGTGCACGATCTCGATCTTCTTCTCGAATTCGTCGGCCAGCACCTGGATCGCGTCGTCGGAGAGCGTCTGTGTGAGCGTCGCCATCTCGCCGAGCATCATCAGCTTCTTGATGATCTCCGGCACCGGCGCGCCGAGGTACTCGGCGACGTCCTTGACGGTCGATCCCGAGTTCACGCGCACGAGGTCGGTGGCCTCAAGCGCGGCGGTGTCGATCGGCGCGATCGTCTCGTCGTAGGTGCCGCGCCGGCGTCGGCCGCGGCGCGGACGGCGCTGAGGCTGATTGGCGGGTCCCCCCTGCTGGCGGCGCGAGGCCTGGGAGTCGATCACGACACGACGGCGACCTCCGGGAGCGTTCGCGGCCGGCGCCCGCTCCCCGGTGCGCGAGTCGCGCGTGGGGCGCACCCGCTCCGCGGCCGAAGCTCCGGCGTCGCCCTCATCTGCGGATACGGCGGGCGGCTCTCCAATCGGCGCCGCGCCCGCTGGTGCTGCCGCGGCCGGCGCTGTTGCGGGCGTCTCGGGCGCCGCGGCGCCGTTTGCGGTGGCGCTCGGGGCCGCGTTCGCCGCTGCCTGCGGTGCTGCACTCGCTTGAGGTGCACCCGCCTGTGGTGCTGCGCTTGCCTGCGGTGTGGAGTTCGCCTGCGGTGTGGCGGCGGGCTTTGGTGGGGAGACGGTCGCGGTCGCGGCGGCGGCTGCCGGCTCGGCGCTCTTCGCGGCCGCGGAGGCGCCCCCGTTGCCCAGCGCTTTCAGGACTGCGGCCTCCTCGACCGAGGAGGAGGCGGTCTTCGCCTCGACGCCCGCGGCGTGCAGCTTCTCCAGCAGCTCCTTGCTGGAAAGCCCCTGTGCTTTGGCGATCTCGTGTACGCGCTTCTTGCTCATCTACCCACCGATTCTACGAGTTCGTCGGGGAGGTTTACGGCAGAGCGCAGCGTGCGCGCGATCCCACCGTTGCGCAGCGCGAGCGCGAGGCACTCGGGCGAGGGCTTTGCATCGCTCGCCCCTCGACACAGATAGGCCCCGCGACCCGGCATCGTGTAGTTGCGATCGAGCACCGCGCGCCGCGTACGCCCACTGGCTCCGCGCACCGATCCGCGATCGACGAGCGCGATCCTGACCAGCTCCAGCTTCGGCGCCGTGCGCCCGCAACCGACGCACCTGCGCCGCGCGACGTGAGCCCCTATGGCGCCGGCTCCTCGGCGGGTGCCTCCGCGGCCGACGCCTCAGCGGCGGGTGGATCCTCGACGGAGGTCTCCGCGGCCGGGCTCTCGGGGGCGGACTCCGCGCTTGCGCTCGTCTCGGAGGGATGCTCATCCGCAGCGGCGTCCGCGACGGGTGGCTCGACGGTCGCGATTGCGGGCGTATCCGGACCGGCGTCGGTCTCGCCGTCATGCGCGAGCGCCTCGGCGTCCTCGTCGGCGCTTGCCTGCGCCGGCGGACTCTCCCCGGACGGCGCGTTCAGATCGGCGACGTTATCGGTGGCGATGTTCGCGAGCGCCTGATGGGACTCCAGGCCGCAATAGCGCGAGCCCGGCAGCGATGCGTTGGGACAGCGTCTTCCGTTGGAGAGGATCGCCGCGCAGCGGCCCTGCACCTCCTCCTCCTCATAACCGTGCTCGGCCTCCTCGGCCGCGAACTCGGTCTCCGAGCGGATGTCCACACGCCAGCCGGTCAGGCGGGCGGCCAGACGGGCGTTCTGTCCCTCACGGCCGATCGCGAGCGAGAGCTGGTCGTCGGGCACGATCACGGTCGCCTGCTTGGCCTCGTCGTCGACCAGCACCTCGCGCACGCGCGCCGGCGAGAGCGCCTTCGCGACGAACCGCGCAGGCTCGTCGTTGTGGGGGATGATGTCGATCTTCTCGCCGCGCAGCTCCGAAACGACCATCCGCACGCGCGAGCCGCGCGGACCGACGCACGCGCCGACCGGATCGACGCCGTCGGTGTTCGAGACCACCGCGATCTTCGAGCGGTAGCCGGGCTCGCGCGCGACGTTGGCGATTTCCACGAGACCGTCGGCGATCTCAGGGACCTCGAGCTCGAACAGCTTCTTGATCAGCTCCGGATCACGCCTGGAGACGATGATCGACGGTCCCTTCGTGGACGGCGAGACCTCCTTGATGACCGCCTTGATGCGCTGCGAGTGGTCGTAGCGCTCGCCCTCGACCTGCTCGGACTTCGGCAGCAGCGCCTCGACGCGTTCGCGCAGCTGCACGAGCGTGTAACGGGAGTCCGACTGCTGCACGATTCCCGTGATCAGCTCGCCGACGCGATCGCGGTACTCCTCGTACATCATGTCCCGCTCCGCCTCGCGGATGCGCTGCAGGATCACCTGCTTGGCGGTCTGCGCGGCGATCCGTCCGAAGTCGTCGGGCGTGACGTCCTGTTCGTCGATCTGGTCGCGGTATTCGGCGAACTTCGCCGGGTCGATTTCCGGTTCCTCCGGTTCGCGCATCTCCCCCGTCTCGGGATCGACCGTCGTTTCCTCGTCGATCGTCTCGACGATCAGGTGCGCCTCCAGCCGTTCGGGGATGATCAGTTCGATCACCCGGAAGTCGGCCGTCTCGCGGTCCATTTCCACGCGCGCGTACTTGGCCGAGCCCGGTTGCTTCTTATAGGCGGAGAGCAGCGCGTCCTCAAGCGCCACCATCAGCTTCTCGGGCTCGATTCCCTTCTCGCGCGCGAGCGCGTGCATCGCCTCAAGGATTTCGCGTGACATGTGTGGACCTCACTCCTCGACAAGGTTCGAACGACGGATCTCGGCATAGGGGATCGCGACGATCCCCCCGTCGGCTGCCAGCATGACCTCCTCATCGGAGGCGCCGACCAGCTCGCCGGTGAAGCTGCTGCTTGGGCTTTGCGCGCCGGCCGCGAGCTCGGGTCGGCCCGTCGGGGCCGCCGCCGGGCGTGGATGACGAGTACGTACCCTTGCGCGCCGCCCGACGAAACGACGGAAGTGCGCGGGCTTGGTCAGCGGACGCTCGACACCCGGTGAGGAGACCTCCAGCGAATAGCGCTCGCGCAGCTCGTTCAGAGCGGCGCTGACGCGCTCACACAGCTCGAGCGTGACGCCCTGCGGATGATCGATGAACACGCGCAGCCGCCGGCCGCCGACGACCTCGGCGAGCAACACCTCGACATCGGGCTCGACCGCGGCGAGGCGTCCTTCGATATCGGCTTGTAGGGCGGTCATGGCTCTCTGCTCAGTCGTTCCCATTTGTTGCAGTGTGTGTATGGCGCTCGTATCCGGGGTGTACCAGTCTGCTTGCGCGGACCGAATGTTGACGTAAAAAAAGCGGGCGGGCGCCCACTCTCGGTGCTGCAACCGGCGTCTGCACGTCGGTTCGAAAGCTGTCCGTCGAGAATAGCATCGGGTCCATCGCAGATCCTCCGCACGCCCTCTCCCGGAGCTTGCTCAACCTCCTCGAGCAGCCCGCCGGGCTCGATCGCGGTAGCGACGATAGTCCTCGCGCTCAGGCGCCAGCGAGCACGCGAGGGCCAGCGGCTGGCAGGCTTCGCGGTGGCGCCCGAGCAACTGCATCGAGCGACCCAGGCAGAACAGTGCGTAGTCGTTGGTGGGCGTCCTCAGCGCGACTGCCTCGAACTCCGCGGCGGCGCTCTCGTAACGCTGAGCATGGAAGAGGGCCCGTCCCAAGGCCTCGCGGATCGAGGACTTGTCGGGCTCCAGGTCGCGGGCGCGGCTCAGGGAGACGACCGCGGCGTCGTGGTCGCCGTGCTCGAGCAGGTCGCAGCCCCGTCGATAGAGGTCGTAGACGCTCTCCATCGACGTCGATTTTAGTGCCTGCCCATCCTGAGCGGGCGGTCTCTCAGCGGGTGCTTCGCAGCTCCTGCACCGCGTCGAGGATCGCGCCGGCGATCTCCGTCTTGCTCGCCCGCGGCACGTGGTGCGCGCCGGCCGCCGTGAGGATCGTGACCTCGTTCGCATCCACCTCGAAGCCGATGTCCGCGCGCGCGATGTCATTGACGACGACCGCATCCAGACGCTTGCCCGAGAGCTTGGCGCGGCCGTGCTCGACAGCCTGCTCGCCGTGCTCGGCGGCGAACCCGATGAGCGTCTGGTCCTCGCGTCGCTGCGCGGCCAGGGCGGCGATCACGTCGGCGGTCCGCTCGAGCTCGACCTGCACGGACTCGCGCCCGGCCTTCTTGATCTTGCCAGCTGCCGGATGGGCTGGGCGGAAGTCGGCGACCGCGGCCGCCATCAGCAGGATGTCGCAGCGCGGGAACTCCTCCTCGCAGGCCAGTCGCAACTCCTCGGCCGTGGAGACCTCTCGCCAGGACACCCCCGCCGGGCGGTGCAGAGCGACGTTGGCCGCGATCACGCTCACATCGGCGCCGCGCGCGCGCGCGACCTCGGCTAGCGCCAGCCCCATGCGCCCGGAGGAGCTGTTGCCGACGAAGCGCACGCTGTCGATCGGCTCGCGGGTGCCGCCGGCGGTGACGAGCACGCGCAGGCCGCTCAGCGCGCGTGCCGCCCGTTCGATCCCACGCTCGCCCGCCCCATTCAGATCCTCCCCGTCGGCTGGATCGGCGGTGTGTGATCCTACGAGCGCCTGCTCGCACGTCGCCATGATCCGCGCCGGTTCGGCCAGGCGACCTACGCCGTGCTCGCCCTTGGAGGCCAGTCGCCCGCTGTCGGGCTCGACGATCAGAGCGCCGCGTTCGCGCAACGTCTGCAGGTTCGCCTGCGTCGCCGCGTGCTCGTACATGCGGCTGTTCATCGCCGGCGCTATCACCAGCGGGCACTCGGCTGCCAGCGCGCAGCTGCTCAGCAGGTTGTCCGCCAGTCCGCCAGCGAGCTTGGCGATCGTGTTCGCCGACGCTGGCGCGATCACGTAAGCCTCGGCGCGCGCCACGAGCTCCAGATGGCTGAGCGGCTCGTGCTCGGGCAGAGGCTGTCCCGGAAACGCCCCGCGTGCCGGATCGCGCTCGAACTCGCTGACGAGCACCGGAGCCCCCGTCAGCGCCTCGAAGGACGCGGCCCCCACGAATCGCCGGCTCGCGGGAGTCTGCACGACCCTCACCGCATGGCTGGCGCCCGTCAGCAGGCGCACGAGCTCAAGCGCCTTGTACGCGGCGATGCCGCCGCTTACACCGAGCAGGATCCGGGACATGGCCTGGTTTTAGACGAGGTGCTCACGCAAGGCAATCCTGAACGTGCAGTTGCGTCTAGAACGCTGTCTGTCGTCACCACGCCTCAGGTGGCCGTTGGGCAAGGGATACGAGGACGCGGGGAGCGTGGCGTACTACGTACGCGAGCGACCGAGGACGCCGTAGCGCGCCGCCCAACGGTCACCTGTAGTGGTACTTGATCTTCCCGGCTGCTACCTCCTCGAGGGCGATCGTGAGGTAGTTCTTGGAGGCCGTGTCCACCATCGGCGGCGGGAACTCGTCGAACGTGCCCTCGCCGAGGTTGTGGTAGTAGCTGTTGATCTGCCGGGCGCGCTTGGCGGCGACGACCACGCTGGCGTAGTTGGAGTCGACATGGTCCAGCAACTTGTCGATACGGGGTGAGATCACGGTCGGTGAGTC
>DASXMO010000167.1:0-14957 GCA_036495605.1 Solirubrobacteraceae bacterium | reverse complement strand
TCGGCGCATGCGCCGACCGACAGCAGAGGATCAGGCGAATCCGGGTACCGCTCAGCCTGTGCTCGCGGGCAGGGTGAACCGGACTTTCGTTCCCCCAGATGCCTCGGCGAGCCAGATGCGTCCCCCGTGTGCCTCCACGATCGCTCGGGATATGGCCAGCCCGAGGCCGCTGCCGGCACGCGTGCGTGCGGCCTCGCTGCCGCCCCGGTAGAAGGCCTCGAACACGCGCGGGCGATCCTCCGCGGCGATGCCCTGGCCTGTGTCCGAGACCTCGATCTCCACCGCCCCGTCGGCCGGCTCGGCGGTGACGAGCACGCTTCCGTCGGGCGGCGTGTGATGGATCGCGTTCTGGAGGAGGTTGGCGAGCACCCGCTGGAGCTTCTCGGGATTTGCCTGCGCCGGCCCGAGGCCCGGAGCGATCTCGGTGCTGACGGCCACGTTGCCGGCGTCGGCCTGCGCGCGTATCGCCGTGACGGTCTCCTGGATGAGCTCGGAGAGCGGCACTGCCTGCGTGGTCCAGCTGAAGTCGCCCGCGTCCAGGCGCGAGAGCTCGAACAGGTCGTCGATGAGCGTCCCAAGCGCGCCCACGTTGGCGCTCATCGTGCGCACATAGCGCCTGGCCGTCTCCTCGTCCACGAGATCGTCCTCGAGCGCCTGCGTGAGCAGCCGCAGCGACGTCAACGGGGTGCGCAGGTCGTGCGAGACGGCGGCGATCACCTGGCGGCGCATCGCCTCGGCCGCGTCGCGGGAGCGTTCCTCGCTGTGCAGCGTCCGGATCATCTGATTGGCCGCGTCGGCGAGCTCCCCCAGCTCGACGCTTGAGCTCGCCGTGATGTGCACGTCGCGCTCGCCCCGCTGCAGCGCCTGCAGCCCGTCGCGAATAGTGCGCACGTCCTCGACGACCCCGCGCGAGAGCAGCTGGGCGGCTCGCGCGGCGATGAGCGCCGCGAACATCAGGATCGCGATCGTCGCCCACGCGTCGTGGGGTGACACGAACATCACCGCCGCGCCGATCGCCACGGCGGCCAGCAGCTGTCCGAGCGCGAGGCCCAGGCCGATCTCGAAACGGCCGCGCAGCGTGGGCGGACGCAGACGCCCCTCCTCGGCGGCATGCGCGATCAGCAGCGCCAGGACCCCGAGTGGCAGCAGGATCGCCACCGAGACGAGCACCGCGTGATCGCCGCCCAGCAGGGCCATGACGGCGCCGCAGATCCCCAGCGCGGCGAGGAGGATCAGCAGCGAGCGTCTCATGCCTGGAAGCGGTAGCCCAGGCCCCACACCGTCTGGATGAAGCGCGGACGGTCGGGCTCGGGCTCGATCTTCGCCCGCAGGCGGCGGATGTGGACGGTGACGGTGGAGGTGTCGGTGTAGAAGGCGAACTGCCACACGAGCTCCATCAGCTGATCGCGTGAGAAGACCTGTCCCGGGTGGCGCGCGAGGAACAGCAGCAGGTCGAACTCGCGCTGGGTCAGCGTGACGGCTGCTCCGGCCGCCCGCACGGTGCGAGCGGCGGGGTCGATGCGCAATCCCTCCAGCTCGAGCGGCCGCGCGTCGTCGTCGGTCTCGATGCTGTTGCGGCGCAGCACCGCCTGCACGCGCGCGACGAGCTCGCCGGGCGAGAAGGGCTTGACCACATAATCGTCGGCGCCGCGGCGCAGACCCATGATCCGGTCGGACTCCTCGCCCTTGGCCGTCAACAGGATCACCGCCGGCCGCGGGCTGTGCAGCTCGTGCAGCCGGCGCATCACCTCCAGGCCGTCGATCCCCGGGAGCATGATGTCGAGGACCACCAGATCCGGACGTCGCTCGGCGCTCAGCGCGATCGCGCTCGGGCCGTCGAGTGCGACACGCGTGTCGAACCCGGCGCGCTGCAGGTAGCGCGCGAGGACCTCGCCGATCGTCGGCTCGTCGTCGACGACGAGCACCGCCGCGCCGCGGACGGGCCGGAGACCTTCGTGGGGGAGCGTCTCGGCAGTGATCATCGCTCATCCAAAAGTAGAGGAGCAGCCCGTAACATCGACCCGAAGGAGGGGCCGGCCGCTTCGGCCGCCGATACGCGCACGAGCATCAGAGCCATGCCGTGACGATCGCACGCGGATCTTGCCGATCCATTACAGACGAGCACCCGAGATGAGCTGAGATGGCATACGACGAAGACCTCGCCCACCGCATCCGCGAGCAGCTCGCCGAGGAGACCGCCGTCACCGAGAGGTCGATGTTCGGAGGGCTGGCGTTCATGCTCGGCGGCAACATCGCCGTTGGGATCTCGAGCGGGGGAGAGCTGATGGTCCGCGTTGGGCCGCAGGAGTACGCGAAGGCACTCGCCAGACCGCACACGCGCATCTTCGACATGACCGGCCGTGCGATGAAGGGCTGGGTCCTCGTCGCCACGGAGGGATTCGCGACCAAGCGCCAGCTTGCCGCGTGGGTAGGTCGTGGCGTGGCGTTCGCGCGTACGCTGCCGCCGAAGGGGTGACGGAGCGAACCTGCGAGTGCGGGCTTCTGCTCGCTCAGCGGCGCATGGCGTCGAGGGGGACGGCGGCGCCGGAAGGTCTCAGGGTACGCGCACGATCGAGCCGAGCCGGTCGGCTCTTCCGAACGAGTCAGGGTTGAGCTACGGCAACCGCACTCTCGATCCCCGCCTCGGTCGAGACCAGGATCGCGCCCTCGCCGGTGGCGTAGGCCTCCTCGCCGTGCTGCACGACGTCCATGCCGAGCGCCTCCTCGTGTTCGGTGGTCCGCAGCGGCATCACCAGGCCGATGAGGCGCAGCAGCACGAAGGTGGCGGCGAAGGCGTAGGCCGGAGCGGCCAGTGCCGCTATGGCCTGGTGTCCGAGTTGAGCGGCGTTGCCGTAGAGGAGGCCGTTCGAGATCCCGTTCCAGGCGCGTTGGGCGATGAATCCGACGAAGAGGATGCCGACGAGACCGGCGGTTCCGTGCGCGGCGAGCACGTCGAGCGTCTCATCCACGCGTGTCCGCGGGCGCCAGAGGATGATCGCGTAGCTGGGCAGGGCCGCGATCGCGCCCAGCGCCATCGCCCAGCCCGGGCTGATGTAGCCGCCGGCGGGCGTGATCGCGACGCAGCCCACGATGATCGCCGTCGCCGCGCCGATCGCCGTGACGTGCCTGCCGCGCAGCAGATCCAATACGAACCAGGCGGCGAGCGTGCACGCCGGGGTCAGCAGCGTGTTCGTGAAGGCCAGCACGCTGGAGTGGCCGGTGGAGAAGCCGCTGCCACCGTTGAAGCCGAACCAGCCGAACCACAGCAGGCCGGCGCCGAGCAGCACGTAGATCGCGTTGTGCGGCAGCAGCGCCTGGCGTCCGTAGTCCTTGCGCGCCCCCACGACGATCGCGGCGGCGAGCGCCGAGAAGCCAGATCCCATCTCCACCGGCACGCCGCCGGCGAAGTCGAGCGTCCCATGGGCCTGCAGCCAGCCGCCGCCGAAAGCCCAGTGCGCCAGCACGGCATACACGAGCACCGACCACAGGGCGGCGAACAGTAGGAAGGGACCGAACCTCATGCGCTCCACCACGGCGCCCGAGACGAGCGCGACCGTGACGATGCAGAAGGTCGCCTGGAAGGCGAAGAAGACGAGTTGGGGAATCGTCATGCCGGGCCGCGGAGCGAAGCTCACACCACGCAGGAACACGTGACCGAGACCGCCGATGAACCCGTCGCCCTGGTCGAACGCGAGTGAGTAGCCGACCAGCGCCCAGGTGACCATCGCAACCGCGATCGCGCCGATCGACATCATGAACGTGTTGAGCGTGTTCTTGGAGCGCACGAGCCCCGCGTAGAACAGTCCCAGCGCGGGCGTCATCAAGAGCACGAGCGCGGTCGCGGCGAGCATCCAGGCGGTGTCGCCCGCGCTGACGCGCCCCGGCAGCGACGCTGCCGCGACGGCGCTCATTCGCCGAGCGGCGTCACGGCGCCTTCGTCTGTCTCGCCGGTGCGGATGCGCACCGCCTGCTCCAGCTCCAGGACGAAGATCTTGCCGTCTCCGACCTCGCCCGTTCGCGCGCCGGCGCACAGCGCGTCGATCGTCGGTTGGACGAACGCGTCGGAGACCGCGACCTCGAAGCGGACCTTCTCGGAGAGCCCCATCTTGACGGTGGTTCCCCGGTAGGTCTCGACGCGGTCGAGCTCGCCGCCGTGGCCCTGTACGCGGCTCATGGAGATGCCGCGCACCTCGGCACGGTAGAGGGCCTCGAGCACGTCGTTGACCTTCTCTGGGCGCACGATCGCGATCACAAGCTTCACTGCTCGGTGCTTCTCCCTCGAACGAGAACGGCAATCGATCCGCGCCGAGAGGAGACGCGGCTCGCTCCCGACGGCCCCCCAAAGCGCCAAGCGGCGTGCGCGAGCTTATCAGGGGGCGAGCGCTTTTATATCGGCTCCCGATATACTTTGTTCCCTCAGTGAGGCAAGGTCAGCGCAACGACAGGGTTCCCGACGACGCGATCGTGGAGCCGGACTCCCGATCCAAGGACTCTCCCGAGCGGGAGCTCGGCGACTTCACGACCGGCCAGGAGGTGCTCGGGCTGTCGGCGGCGGCGATCGCGGTCGGGGTGGTGATCGCGTTCCTGGCGCTCGCCCTGCTGGATCTGATCGGGCTGATCACCCATCTCGCCTACACCGGCACGCTCAGCACCTCGCTCGCGCCCCCCGACACCTCGGTGCTCGGGCCGTGGAGCGTGCTGGTGCCCGTGGCGGGAGGGTTGATCGTGGGGGCGATGGCGCGCTTTGGCTCCGAGCGCATCCGCGGTCACGGCATCCCCGAGGCGATGGAAACGATCCTGCTGCGCGGCAGCCGCATGGAGCCGCGCCTGGCGATCCTCAAGCCGATCTCGAGCGCCGTGAGCATCGGCACCGGCGGCCCTTTCGGCGCCGAGGGGCCGATCATCGTGACCGGCGGTGCGGTGGGGAGCATCCTCGGACAGCTCTTGCACCTCACCGCGGCGGAGCGTCGCTGCCTGCTCGTCGCCGGCGCCGCCGCGGGCATGACCGCGGTCTTCGGCACCCCCGTGGCGGCCGTGCTCCTGGCGGTGGAGCTCCTGCTGTTCGAGTGGCGCCCGCGCTCGATGATCCCGGTGGCGCTGGCCGCGTGCTCCGCGGAGGCCGTGCGTGAAGCGCTCGCCGCTCACGGTCTGCTGCTCCGCGCCCCGCTCTTCCCGATGTCCACACATGGTGCGCTGCCGTTCTCCGTGACCGCCGGCGCGGTGTTGGTCGGCCTGGCGTGCGGCGGGCTCGCCTGGGTGATGACGCGCTGCGTGTACGGCGCCGAGGACCTGTTCGGGCGCCTGCCGGTGCACTGGGTTTGGTGGCCGGCGATCGGTGGTTTCGTGGTGGGTATCGGCGGGTTGATAGACCCTCGCGTGCTCGGCGTCGGCTACGCGACGATCGGCGCCGAGCTCGCGGGGCAGCTGGCGCTCGGCACCCTTGCGGTGCTGCTCATCGTCAAGCTCACCGTGTGGTCGCTCGCGCTCGGATCGAACACGAGCGGGGGGATACTCGCGCCGCTGTTGATGCTGGGCGCCGCCCTCGGGGGTCTGCTCGGAGCGGTCCTGCCCGGCGCCGACGAGGGCACGTGGGCGCTGCTCGGACTGGCGGCCGCGCTCGCCGGCGTCATGCGCTCGCCGTTCACGAGCATCGTGTTCGCCCTCGAGCTCACACACGACGTGAACGCGCTGCTGCCGCTGCTGGTCGTGTGCGCGATCGCGCACCTCGTGAGCGTCCTGACGTTGAAGCGCTCGATCCTCACCGAGAAGGTGGCTCGCCGCGGCTACCACGTCAATCGCGAGTACGAGATCGACCCGCTGCACGCCCTGCTCGTCCGTGATGTGATGGCGACCGATGTGCTCACCGTCGAGCCGACGTTGCCCGTCGGCGCCCTGTATGAGAGCCTGCCCGAGGGCTCCGAGCAGCGCCGTCAGCGTCTGTATCCGGTGCTCGGAGCGGGCGGGGAGCTGGAGGGTGTGCTCGCGTGGTCCGACGTGCTCGCGGCCCGCCAAACGCACGGTGAGCTTTCCGTGAGCACCCTGATCCGGACTCCCGTGACCGCGCGCGCGGATGAGACCCTGCGCGCCGTGGCGGACCGTATGGTCTCGAGCGGGCACGGGGTGCTGCCGGTCGTCGACCACGGCGGCCAACCCCACAGGCTCGTCGGGCTCGTCAGCCAGTTCGACCTGCTGCGAGCGCACGAGCGTGTGCTGGTGGAGGAGCGCCATCGCGAGCGCCCGCTCGCGCCCCACCGCCTGGTGGGCGGGTTGGGCGCTTTGCTGCCCACGCGCGAGCCGGTATGACGAGTCGCGTCTCGCCGGCTCGGGGGCTGCACGACAGCGACTATCAGCGCCTGCTCGCATTTCGCACCGAGCTGCGCGACTTCCTGCGTTGGAGCGAGCAGGCAGCGCACGATGCCGGCCTCACCCCGTCTCTGCACCAGCTGCTGCTCGTCGTGCGCGGCTATCCGGCTGCGGCCGGACCGACGATCGGGGATGCCGCTGAGCTGCTGCACGTACGTCATCACAGCGTCGTCGAGCTGGCCCAACGAGCCGAAACGGCGGATCTGCTGGAGCGCGTGCGCGACGAGCGCGACCACCGGCGTGTGCATCTCAAGCTCACGAGCCACGGACAGGTCCAACTGGAGTCGCTCACGCGCGAGCACCTCACGCGCATCGACACGCTCGCGGGCGTCCTCGACGCTGTTGTGCATCAGAGCCGGACTCGCTGACAAGAGATCGGCCGCCTTCGTCGCGAGAGGGACCGGTCGCCTGCGCCGTGACCCGTCCCTCAGGTGGGGGCGATACAAGGTGGCCGCGGGATGCCCGGCTCACGGGTGCCGGGCTGCCTGGACGGATGTTCGAGCGCACGTCGTATGCTTAACGAGAGGGTCGAGCATGGCCGAACGTGATGATTGAGGCCCAAACGCGTCTATGAGATGGAATCAGTGCGTTGGGCCGCGCCGAGCCTCACGAAGATATGGTCGGCGCGTAGAGCGGGGAACTTCCGATATCCAGTCGAATCGACAGCCAGCGCACACCACCGAATGCTCCCCCATTTGGGATCCTTCAGCGCAAGCTCGACGCGCGTACCAGCGTGATCGCGGTTGAGGGAGAGCTCGACCTGTTCACGGCCCCGAGCCTGAAGCAGATGCTCGTCGATGCGCTGCACGAGGGCAGCGATCGACTGGTCGTCGATCTGACAGAGGTGACGTTCATCGATTCGACGACGCTGGGCGTGCTCGTGGGGATCGAGCGTCGGCTCGACGAGGACGACGCCCGCTTGGCGATCGTCTGTACGCGCCCGAACGTTCGCAAGATCTTCGAGTTCTCCGGGCTCGATGGGAAGTTCGCGATCTTCCCGACGCTCGACGAGGCGCTCGTGCACGCGCGTGGGAACGAAGCATGCGCGAGCTGATCGACAGGTCCGCGGATGGCGCGCCCGGGGAGTGAGCACCGCCCGCTCGCTCGTCTGCGCCGGCGTCTGCCGGCGGCCATAGCCCTCGCCTGCTGCGCCCTGGCAGCGGCCTCGATTCCGGCGGCCGGAGAGAGGTTCACTCGCGCGCGACCGATCCCCTCGGCGCCCGCGCCCAAAGGACCTCTCTCCTCGAAAGGACCCTCTGCCTCGAAAGGGCCCGCCCTCTCGAAGGGGCCTGCTCTCTCGCCGCCCACCCCGGCCACGCACGACCCCGGCCACCCGGTGCCGTCCGGCGCGGAAGGCCGTGAACCGTCGACCGGAGGTCCCGAACCGTCGCGCGTAGTCGGGCATCCACAGTCGAGCTCCGCACTGCGGATACCGCTGTTGCCACCACCGCCGGTGCCGCCGGTGCCACCGGTGCCAGCACTGCCGCCGGCACGACCGCTGCCGGCGGTCCCAGCGGCCCATGAACAGAACACGCATCGGGAAGAAGCCGGTTCGTCCGGCGCCGGAGCCCGTTCGTCCGGCGTGGGCGGCTCCAAACGTCGCGTGGTGGGTACGGGCGGCTCGGCAGGTACGGGCGACTCCGAACATCACGCGACAGGCGCGGGGGACCACCACGCTCCCGGCGGTGCTGCGGGCACGAGAGACGGCCGCCCGCCGTCCCGCCACGGGCATCGGCGAGGGCGCGCGGGACGCCGTGGCGATGTCTCGGGCAGCGGCGAAGGCGAAGGTGCGAGCACTCCGGCGGTGCGGAGTCGTGTGAGTATCCCTGCCGCCACCACGGCGAGCGCGACGCCAAACCCGACACGGACGGGCGCCGCGCAGCCATCGACTGCTGCCTCCCCGGCGGCGAGTGGCGCCGCGACCGCCGCCGCGCCCGTGACCGGTTCTGTACCGGCAGCCGGTGTCGTGCCCGCCGCCGCCGCGGCGGGCCCAGCGCCCGCGGTCACGCCCGTGGCTGCGGCTCAAACCCAGTCCGTCGCGAGCTCTCGTCCGAGCCCGGCAAGTGGTGATCCGCATGCCGGACGGAAAGCGCGCCCTCAGGGCCGCCACTCCCGTGGAGGCGCCGCCGCTGGCGCTGGTGCGCGGACGTCGGCGCCGCTG
Organism: Solirubrobacteraceae bacterium; assembly: GCA_036495605.1. Taxonomy (GTDB): domain Bacteria; phylum Actinomycetota; class Thermoleophilia; order Solirubrobacterales; family Solirubrobacteraceae; genus Palsa-744. The sequence continues at coordinate 6,433 of DASXMO010000167.1, read as the reverse complement.
CAAGCTACGGGCGGGACGACGGCGTCTGCGGTGGGTGCCGCCGCGGTCGCACACGCGGGCTCGACGCCTGCCGGGGCTAACGGAGCTAAGGGACATACGCCGCTGCGGGGCGCCGCGAGCGCGAGCAGGCCGACGCCGATCGTGACGACGATCACCAAAATCGTCGGCGTCGTGCCGACGCTCGTGTGGGCGCTGATGGGTGCGCTGCTCGCGCTCGCACTCGCGCTGGGCGTCCGTTCGCGTCTGTCGGCGCTGCGCGCCCGACGTTTGGAGCAGCAGCGCGGGGAGCTGCTCGAGGACGTCGGCCTGCTGCAGGCCGCGCTGCTCCCGGTGGCGCCAGATCGGCTCGGCCCGGTGAGGACATCCGCCGCCTATCGTCCCGCGGACGGGCCGGGCGCGGGCGGCGATTTCTATGACCTGTTCGCGCTCGAGGACGGCCGCCTGGCGGTGATCCTCGGCGACGTCTCCGGCCACGGACGTCAGGCGCTGCCGCACACGGCGCTCGTGCGCTTCACGCTGCGGGCCTATCTGGAGGCCGGCTTGTCCCCGCGCGGGGCGGTGCAGACGGCGGGCGCGGTGCTCGAGCGCCAGCTCGGGGAGTCCTTCGCGACGGTCGTCGCCGCGATCTACCATCCGCGCGAGCGCACCCTCACCTACGCCTGCGCGGGTCATCCGCCGCCGGTCGTGCTCGGCTCGCGGGCGGTCGAGCCGATCACCGTCTGCTCGGCCCCGCCGATCGGCGCCGGCGCGCGGACGGGTACGCGCCAGACGGTCGTCTCGGTTCCCGGCGGTGCGCTGATCTGCTTCCACACAGACGGTGTGACCGAGGCGAGGGTCGGCGACGAGCTGTTCGGCGCGCGGCGCCTCACGCAGACGCTCGCCGAGCTGGGGCCGCGGGCGAGCGCGCCAGAGCTGCTGGAGCGGGTCGCCGCGCAGACCGACGCGCGTCCCGACGACATGGCGGCGTGCGTGCTGAGCGTCGATGGTTCGAAAGCCGCACCCGGCGTGCTCGTGGAGGAGCTCGAGCTCGACCGCGAGCAGGCGGGCGGCGATCGGATCGAGCCGTTCCTGCTCGCGTGCGGCGTGCCGCGCGGGGAGATCGCCGAGCTGGTGGGATCCACGCGCGCGGTCGCTGAGCGTTCGGGCAGCGCGCTGCTCGAGCTGAGTCTCACGGGCGCCGCGCCGGAGGTGACGCTGCGCCGTGACAACGTCGCGCTGCTGCACCCTCCCCAGGTGGGACGCCGAGCGAGGCTGGGGGGCGTTCGATGAGTGCTTCGTCCGCTCCCACGCTCGCTCCCGACGCGGCGATCGTGTTGGGCATCGCCTCGACGGCGCTGCCGTTCGCCTGCACGCCCGAGGACGCCGCCGAGCGTTGGCTGCGCATTCTGCGTCTACACGGTGAAGCCGGCGCGACGCTGCAGGCACTCGGCGTGAGCGAGGGACCGCTGAGCCGTCTTGCCGAGGAGGGAGACAATACGCTCGGCGAGCTCGAGGACCGCGACCGGCGCGCGGATCGCGACGCACTCGCGGATCGCGATGCGCTCGCGCAAGTGCTGGAGCAGGCCACCGTGTGCGCCGACCGTCGTCATGCCGCGGGTGTAGCCACGTCGGATCTGCTGGTGGCCGTTATCGACGTCTACGGCGCGGCCTTCGAGCGGGTGCTGCGCGCGCACGGCACCGATCGCGACGAGGTTCTCGAGCGCCTTGCCGCCGGCGCCCCCTGACTTGGGTGTGACGCGGTGCGGGTAGACTCCGCACGATGACGCTCGTCCTACTCACCGGAGGTACGCGCGGCATCGGTCGCGCCGCGGCGATCGAGCTCGCCCGCCAGGGTGCGGAGGTGGCGCTTGTGGGTCGCGAGCCCGAGCGCGTGAGCGCGGTCGCGGCACAGGCCAGGGCGGCCGCGGGCGGTGGCGCGAAGATCCACGAGCACGTCGCCGATCTGACGCTGATGTCCGAGGTGCGCGCGTTGGCCGGCGAGGTGCGCGAGCGCTACGGGCAGGTCGACGTGCTGGCGAACAACGCCGGGGCGCTGTTCGCCTCGCGTCAGCTCACCTCCGAGGGTCTCGAGCGGACGTTCGCGCTGAACCATCTCGCGCCGTTCCTGCTCACCGATCTGCTGCGCGACCGCCTGCGCGGGGGTCGCGTCGTCACGACCGCCTCGGACGCGCACGAGAGCGGGCGCCTGGATCTCGAGGACCTGCAGTCTGAGCGCTCCTACGCCGCGATGCGCGTGTACGGCACCTCGAAGCTGTGCAACATCATGTTCACCCGCGAGCTGGCCCGGCGGGCGCCGGAGTTGCACGCCAACTGCTTTCACCCGGGCGTGGTGCGCACGGGGTTCGGCAAGAACGAGCGGGGGATCTGGAAGGTGCTGACGACCGTCGGCGGCCCGTTCTTCCGCTCGCCCGAGCGTGGCGCGCGCTCGCTGGTGTGGCTGGCGCTCTCAGATGAGGCGGCCGATCTCACGGGCGAGTACGTGCAGGACGAGAAGGTCATCGTCCCCAGCGCGCAGGCGCAGGACGAGACGCTGGCGGAGGGCCTGTGGGAACGCAGCGCCGAGCTCGCCGCCATGTCCGCTGGTATGCCGGCTTGACCTGTCAGCGATGCGCTCACCGGCGGCGGGTGACGCCTGCGCATCCCACGCGCTAGCCTGCGCTCCGATGCCCGCGCGGACTCCATCGGCACATGCCTGACGCCGAGGGTCCGGCGGCCGCCGACGTGCTGGTGGTCTTCGGCATCACCGGCGACCTCGCGAAGGTGATGACGTTCCGCTCGCTCTACCGGTTGGAGCGTCGCGGGCTATTGCAGTGCCCGATCGTGGGCGTCGCGGTGGACGACTGGACGGTCGAGCACCTGCGCGAGCACGCGCGCGAATGCATCGAAGGCACCGGCGAGCCGCTGGACGCCAAGGTGTTCGAGCGCTTCGCCGCGCGGCTGTCGTATGTCAGCGGCGACTTCACCGACGCGGCCACCTACGGGCGCGTGTCGCGGGCGATCGGCGAGGCCCTCGGCGGCGGTGGCGCCGACAACGCTGGTGGCGGCGCCGACAACGCTGGTGGTGGCGGCGCCGACAACGCTGGTGGTGGTGGCACCGATGGTGGCGGTGGCGACGCGAGCGGTGGCAGCGGCGAGGCGCGCAGCCCGGTGTTCTACCTCGAGATCCCGCCGTCCCTGTTCGGGCCGGTGATCGGGCAGCTCGCCGCGGCCGGCCTGACGAAGCACGCGCGGGTGGTCGTGGAGAAGCCCTTCGGGCATGACCTCGCCTCGGCGCGCGCGCTGGCGCGGGAAATCCACGAGCACATCGAGGAGTCCCAGCTTTATCGCATCGACCACTTCCTCGGGAAGATGGGCACGGACGAGTTCCTGTACCTGCGCTTCGCCAACACGATGATCGAGCCGGTGTGGAACCGCAACTACGTGGCCTGCGTGCAGATCACGCTGGCAGAGGCCTTCGGCGTCGAGGATCGAGGCCACTTCTATGATCCCGTGGGCGCGCTGCGCGACGTGGTGATCAACCATCTGATGCAGGTGCTGGCGGTCGCCGCGATGGAGGCCCCGGCGGCCGCCGACGCGCAGACGTTCAAGGACGCCAAGTACGCGGTCTTCCGCTCGACGGCCACGGCCGATCCGGCGCGGTACGTGCGCGGGCAGTACGAGGGTTACGGCGAGATCGCGGGCGTCGCGAAGGGCTCGAGCACCGAGACCTATGCGGCGCTGCGCTTGGAGATCGACAACTGGCGCTGGTCGGGCGTGCCGTGGTTCATCCGCGCGGGCAAGCGCATGCCGGTCACGCAGACCGAGCTGCGCGTCATCTTCCGCCACCCTCCGCGGCTGGGTTTCATGGAGAGCAAGGGCCATCACCGCCGTCCCGAGCCCGATGAGCTCGTCATCAGGCTCGATCCCGCGACGGGCGTGCAGATGCAGTTGGACGCGCACCGCGCCGACGCGAAGGGCCCGTGTGCGATCACGCTCGACATGGAGTTCGCGCAGGAGGGAGGCGAGGCGCCGACGCCCTACGAGGTGCTGCTGCTCGACGCGATGAACGGCGACGCCACGCGCTTCACTCGCCAGGACGGCATCGAAGAGGCCTGGCGCATCTTCCAGCCGCTGCTGGAGACGCCGCCGCCGGTGCAGTCCTACGCGCCGGGCTCGTGGGGCCCGAGCGCGGCGGATCGTCTGGTCAACGGCTACGGCGCATGGCGCGAGCCGTGGGTGCCCTCGTGAGCGACGCCTCCGCCTCCGCCTCGGGCTCGGGCGCCGACGCCTCCTCGCCGAGCGCGCCCCAGAGTGCGGCTGAGCCGCAGAGCGCGGCCGCGCCCTCGCCGTTCCCGCCGATCGCCGACTACGCGTTCCTGTCGGACTGCCACACCGGCGCGCTCGTGGCCCCCGACGGCGCGATCGACTGGCTGTGCGTGCCGCGCTTCGACGCCCCGAGCGTGTTCGGCGCGCTGCTCGACCGTCAGGCGGGCACCTTCCGGTTCGCTCCGTTCGGCATCAACGTGCCCTCCGCGCGCGCGTACGAGCCGGGCACGAACACGCTGCTGAGCACGTGGACGACGCCGACCGGCTGGGTCGCCGTGCGCGACGCGCTCACGCTCGGAGCCAGGCGCGGCGTGGACACTGTCACCCCGCACACGCGCCCGCCGACTGACGAAGACGCCGAGCACCTGCTGCTGCGCGTGGCCGTGTGCCTGGAGGGCGAGGTCGAGGTCGAGCTGACGTGTGAACCGGTGTTCGACTACGGGCGCACGACGCCATCGTGGACGATCTCAGACGAAGGTCACCGGGCCGAGGCAAGCGGTCCCGACGGCGCCGGCGGGCAGCTGACGCTGCGACTGCAGACCGACATGGCGATGGGCGTCGAGGGCGACTGGGTGCGCGCGCGGCACGTGCTCAAACAGGGTGAGCAGATCTACTGCGCGCTGTCCTGGGCGGAGGGCCTGGCGGCGCCGCGGGACGTCGACGACGCGAACGCGCGCCTGGCGAGCACCGGGCGCTACTGGCGCGGCTGGCTCGGGCGCGCGCGGCTGCCCGACCACCGCTGGCGCGAGGCGATCCAGCGCTCGGCGCTGGCGATCAAGGGACTGACGTACATGCCCACGGGCGCAACCGTCGCGGCGCTGACGACCTCGCTGCCGGAGACCCCCGGGGGGGAGCGCAACTGGGACTACCGCTACACGTGGCTGCGCGACTCGACGTTCACGCTGCAGGCGCTGCACTACCTGAACCTCGACTGGGAGGCCGAGGAGTTCATGCAGTTCGTCGCCGACCTCGAGCCCAACCCCGACGGGGCGCTGCAGATCATGTACGGGATCGACGGGCGGCGCGACCTCAGCGAGTCCACGCGCGAGGACCTCTCCGGTTATGCCGGCGCGCGTCCGGTGAGGGTCGGCAACGGCGCTTTCGACCAACGCCAGAACGACGTGTTCGGCGCGGCCCTGGACTCGATCCTGCTGCACACGCGCCGCAGCGAACGACTCCCGCGGCGGCTGTGGCCGATCGTGCAGGCTCAGGCGAAGTGCGCGAGCGAAGTCTGGCGCGATCCCGACCAGGGCATCTGGGAGGCGCGGGGAGCGCCCCAGCACTACGTCAGCTCGAAGCTGATGTGCTGGGTGGCGATGGACCGCGCCTCGCGGCTGGCGGCGATGCGCGGGGACTCCGAGCTGCAGGCCGCGTGGGCGGGCACCGCGGAGGAGATCCGCGCCGACATCCTCGCCCACGGGCTCACGAAGGCTGGCGTTCTGCGCCAGCACTACGACACCGACGCCCTGGACGCTTCGACGCTGCTGGCGGCGCTGTTCGGGTTCCTGCCGGGCAATGACGAGCGTCTGCGCGCGAGCGTGCTGGCGATCGCCGACGATCTCACCGAGGACGGGTTCGTGCTGCGCTACCGCACTGCGGAGACCGACGACGGGCTCTCGGGCAAGGAGGGCAGCTTCCTGATCTGCTCCTTCTGGCTGGTCTCGGCGCTGGCGATCGTGGGCGAGGAGCAGCGCGCGCGAGACCTGATGGAACGGCTGCTGCGCATCGCCTCGCCGCTGGGGCTGTACGCGGAGGAGTTCGACACGAGCACCGGACGCCACCTCGGCAACTTCCCGCAGGCGTTCTCGCACCTGGCGCTCATCAACGCCGTCACGCACATAATCCGCGAGGACGCGCGCCGCGGCGCGGACAACGTCTTAGTCCCGGCACCTAGGGCACGGGGGGCGCAATGATCGACCGGCTGGTTATCTTCGGCGCGACTGGCGACCTCATGGCGCGCTACTTGCTGCCTGGACTCGCCGCGCTGCAGGCCGCGGGACTGCTCAGCGAGCGGTTCCAGTTGACCGGCGCGGGCCGGGAAGACTGGGAAAGCGAGCAGTTCCGCTCGTGGGCAGCGGGACGGCTGGACCGTCACGCCCCGCACCTGCCGGCGACCGCGAGGCAGGCG
>DASXMO010000166.1:0-37921 GCA_036495605.1 Solirubrobacteraceae bacterium | reverse complement strand
GACGAGCCGCATGCGGCTCGTCGCGGGACGCACATGTGCGTCCCGCCCTGGCTGCGCATGCGTAGCCAGGAACGCTCCTAAATCCGACATCACCAAAACACGTGTAAGAGCAGGGGCGGACTTTTCAGCCGTCCGTATCGGACGGATGAAACGTCGCGCCCCTGCTCCCGCCACTCAGCTATGTGAGATCAGGAGGGCCGGATCCCGCGCTGCTTGAGAAAGCGCTGGAATTCCCGCTCGAGCGTATCCCCGTCGGGGACCTCGTTGGGCGAGGCTTCGGCCTCGGCGTCGGCTTCCTGCTCAAGACGCTCGACAAAGGCCAGGATGTCGGGGTCGGACTGCACGGCGATGCCGACCTGGCGTTCGTAGTCCGCGGAGGCGAGCTCCAGCTCGGAGACGTCGACCGACACGCCGACGAGGCCTTCGACGCGGCGCACGAGTGCAAGCGCGGCCTTGGGATTGGCCGCGGCGGCGACGTAGTGCGGCACGCCCGCCCAGATCGCGGCGGAGGGCAGGCCGGCCTGCGCGCAGGTGTGGTGCAGCACGCCGACGATCCCGGTGGGACCTTCGTAGGTGGAGGGCTTGATGCCAAGGCGTGAGACCAGCGAGGGGTCCGACGCGCAGCCGGTCATGGTCACCGGGCGCGAGTGGGCGACGTCGCCGAGGAGCGCCCCGAGCAGCACGACGACCTGCACGCCGAGCGCTTCGGCGAGGTCGAGGATGTGCGCGGAGAAGGCGCTCCAGCGCATCGAGGGCTCGACGCCCTGCACGAGCACGAGGTCGCGCGCGGCCCGCGGGGCGAAGGCCTCGAACACCTCGACGGTGGGCCACATGACCTCTTCGTAGTTGCCTTCGGTGATGCGCACGCTCGGGCGGTTGGCCTGGAAGTCGTAGAACTCCTGCGAGTCGATCCGCGCGAAGCGATTGGCCTCGAGCGCCGAGGAGAGGAAGGAGACGGCGGTTGAGGCGGAGTCGCCGGCGTCGTTCCAGCCCTGGAACGCGCAGATCATGGCAGGGGCCCTGAGTTCGTCGGGCCGACGGTCCCAGATGAGCGGCGGCATCCTCACCACGGTAGCTCATGTGGGAGTGTGTGTTGTCACCTTCCCGATTACCGTCGAATGGCTGTGGTTTTCCAGATGTTCGCAGAAGGTGCGGTTCGGGCTCGCGAATTTGCGCGTTATGCGGCGGTTATTGCCGTCGAGTGCAGTCAAGACGCGGGTGTGCTCTGCCGATAGAGCGGTGATGGGAAACGTCGCCACCGATGTCCCCGCGCAGGCGCCTGAGCGCGCGAGCGCGGGTGAGGCTAGTCAGCCCTCGGAGCCCCTGCGCGAGCGGCGCGAGCACGAGCGCACCGGCAAGGGCCTCTATCCGGCGCGCTCGAGTGGTCGTTCGAGCCGGATGATCGGCGAAGTGGTCGTCGATCTGGGGTTCGCCGACCGCGAGACGGTCGAGGAGGCCGTGAGCGCCGCCCGGGAGCAGCGTCGTCCCACGGGGGAGGTGCTCGTTGCGCAGGGCACGCTGCGCCCCGACCAGCTCGCGCGCGTGGTTGCCGAGCGCTTTGGCTTGGACTACATCGATTTGTCGGTCTATGACCTCGACATGGGCGCGGTGCACCTGATCGGCTCGGATGCCGCCAAGCGCTATCGGGCGGTGCCGGTGGGGTTCACGGAGGACGGGACGCTGCTGCTGGCGATGGCCGACCCGACGAACGTGCTGACGGTCGACGACGTGGCGATGATCACGGGCCGGCGGGTGCGTGTGGCGGTCGCGTCGGTCGAGGATCTGGACATGCTGCTGACGCGCCTGCAGGGAATGGACGAGTCGATCGAAGACATCGTCGAGGGCGACGCCGAGGTGGACGCGCAGGACGAGCTCGAGGTGGGCACGCTCGCGGAGGAGGCCGATCGCGACGCGCCGGTGATCAAGCTCGTGCACTCGATCATCGCGCAGGCCGTGCAGCAGGGCGCTTCGGACATCCACATCAGTCCCGAAGAGGGCGATGCGAAGGTGCTGTTCCGCGTCGACGGCGTGCTGAGCCCGGCGGCGACGATCAAACGACGGATGATCGGCGGGGTTGTGTCGCGGATCAAGATCATGGGCGATCTGGATATCGCCGAGAAGCGCGTGCCCCAGGACGGGCGCTTCGCGCTGACGATCGAGGGGCGGCGCGTGGACATCAGGGTTGTGACGCTGCCGTTGGTGTATGGCGAGAGCGTCGTGCTGCGCATCCTCGACAAGGGCGTGACGGTGCAGAATCTCGAGTCGCTGGGGATGGAGCCGGCGGCGCTCGAGCGCTTCGAGCGCGCGATCGCAAAGCCGAATGGCGCGGTGCTCGTGACCGGCCCGACGGGCTCGGGCAAGTCGACGACGCTGTATGGGGCGCTGAGCGTGCTGAACGACGGCGAGCGCTCGATCCTCACGATCGAGGACCCGGTCGAGCAGCGGATGGCGGGCGTGAAGCAGATGCAGATCGCGCCGAAGGCGGGCGTGACGTTCGACGTGGGCCTGCGCTCGATGCTGCGCGCGGACCCGGACGTGATCATGGTCGGCGAGATCCGCGATCGCGAGACGGCGCACATCGCGGTGGAGGCGGCGCTGACGGGCCACCTGGTGCTCTCGACGCTGCACACGCGCGATGCGCCGAGCGCGCTGGGTCGGCTGATGGACATGGGCATCGAGCCGTTCCTGGTGTCCTCGGCGATCGACTGCATCGTCGCGCAGCGGCTCGTGCGGATGCTGTGTTCGCACTGCAAGCGCCCGCAGCAGCTCTCCGAGGCGGTGCTCGCCGAGCACGGTCTCACTGGCTCGCAGCCCTTTGAGGCCGTCGGGTGCTCGCGCTGCGGGGCCAGCGGCTATCGCGGGCGCGTGGGCGTGTATGAGGTGATGAGCGTCGACGAGCGCGTGAGGACGCTCGTGCTCGAGCACGGCTCGGTCGATGAGATCGCCGCCGCCGCCGAGCAGGCGGGGATGGTGCGCCTGCGCGAGGACGGCATGCTGAAGGTGCGCGCGGGCCTGACGTCGATCGCGGAGATCGAGCGCATGACGAGCAGCCTCCTGTCTTAGCGAGTCACGGGCGGGCTTTTGTGGGAAAGCCGTGAGCTGGGCCCTTGCATCGGATTGCCGTAGGCGCCGCTTACCGCAGCGGTTGGCATAACGGAGACGCTCGCGGGCGCGTGGCGGCCCGGCACGCGGGGTGGTTATGAGGGGAGCAGCAGCGACATGCGCAGAGGACCCGTGGGGAAGGCTTCGCCGGTGAAGGAGTAGGCCTCGTAGGTGTGCCCGCCGTAGGAGACGGGTCCGCGCGCGGGGACGTTGGCGGGGCCGGGCGAGAGCGTGCCCATCACCTGGCGTGCGCCGGTGCGCATGAGGATCTCGGCGCCCGTAAAGAGGTGCGCTAGGCGCAGGTAGCCGGCGTCGTCTTGAATCGCCATCTCGAACTGGCCGACGACGCGTCCGCCGCTGCGCACGGTGCCGCGTACGGGTGCGAGCACGTAGGGGCCGCCGAGATCCTCAAGCAGTTGGCCGTTAGTGGTGACGCGGACGCGCACGACGTGGATGTGTTCGCCGAAGAACCTCACGATCGCCGCGCGCACGGCGGTGGCGTCGTGCGCGGCGACGGCGTGTTGGAAGTTCGAGGAGGCTTCGATGTGGCGCACGGTCGCGGCGACGGCGGGGCTGTGGAGCTCCTCCTGGTAGATCCGTTCGCCGACGTGCCCGAGCGTTTCCACGCGCGTCTGTCCGGTCGAGCCCGGACAGGAGACCCCGGCGATGGGGGCGAGCAGCGCGATTGAGAGCGTGCCCGACGGGTAGACCGCGCCGGTGAGCGTGGCCGTCTGGAAGCTCTGCCCGGCGATCGTCAGCGGCCCTTCCGCCGGCGGGCCGGAGGGCAGGCCGCCGATCGTGCTCGCGAGCCGGTGTGTGCCGCTGGTGAGGACGAGCTGCGCTCCGGTGACCTGGTGGACGACCTGCAGGTAGCTGTGCGCGGATTGCGTGGAAACGACGAACGTCGCGGAGGTGCCGGGGATGGAGCCGCGCGCGGGTGCGATGGCGCTGCCCGAGCCGGTCTGCGCGAGCACGCGTCCGCCGCGTAGGACCTCGGCGCGGACGATCTGGCCGAGCGTGAGTTCCCGCAGCGCGGCTCCGGCGGCGGCGGCGTTGCCGCTGTTGACGGCGCTTTTGAGCGCGGAGGAGTTCTGCAGGCGGTGCACGGCCTGCGCGACGATGCCGCCGGTGGCGGCCTCGTGGTAGACGCGGTTGGCGACGGTCCCGAGCGTGGTTGCGACCGTGGCGGCGCAGCTCGCGGGTGTCGAGGTGGTTGGCGCGGCGCTCGTGGACGATGTCTTCGCAGCGCCGGTGCTCGGCGCGGTCGCGCTCGCGACGGGACGTGTGGCGGTTGCCGATCCGCAGCCCGCGAGCAGGGCGAGGGTGGTGAGCGCCGCGAGGACGCGCGGGCCTCTTCGGCCGTGCGTCCTCGATCGGTGGCCTTGACTACGGATGGGCGACGCGCTGATCACGGCCCAGATCGTAGTTGCGCGTCCCGCGATCGGCGCCGTCTACTCGCGATGGGCGTCGTCTATCCCGTGAAGGCGCTCTCGTTGTCAACCGGCTCGCGCGAGGGACCCCGCGCATCAGCGCGAGGTCCCCGAGATGCGATGTTGCGCTACTCGATGCGGCGCTACTTCTTCTTCGAGCCCGTCTTGCCTTTGCCGGCGCTCTTCTTGCCTTTGCCTTTGCCTTTGCCTTTGCTCTTATGCTTGCCGGCGGAGGCGAGCACGACCGGCTTGGGGTTCAAGCGCGTCCATCCCGACTGCGAGTCCGGCGGGCAGCCGGCGGGGCGTCCCAGGTCGAACGGCCCGGAGATCGCCTGCGTGACGACGCCTTTTTCGAGATACGCGTAGGTGACCGTGAGGAGTGCGTCGACGCGCGGCTCGGCGCACAGCTTGGAGCCGATGGCGAACTGCCCGGCGATCGTCTCGTACTGCGAGAGGGTCGCGCCGACGCAATCGTCGGCGTAGCCGGGGACTTCGGAGGAGCAGGAGAACGTGTCGTTCACGGGCTTGCCGGAGGGGATGTTGCTGACCAGCGGCGCGGCCTCGACGCCGGTGACGGGGATCTGCGACTGCAGCTGATAGCCGGTGATCGGGCCGCTGCAGTGGAACGCGTAGGCCACCTGCTGTTCTTCGCTGCCGACTTCGGGCTTGCCGGCGCTGAGGCTGCCGGAGCAGGAGGAGTTGTTGGGGTTGGTTTCTTCGGCGCCGCTCGTCGGCGGGATGGCGAGCGGCACGGCGACGGAGCAGCCCACGATTGCGACGACTCGCATGGCCTTGCGGTGGGCGGGGTGTAGTAGGTGCAACGTGGGTCTCCTTGTTTGGGTGATGGACTGCGGTCGTTGGGTCGGGCTGCCGGGTGGGGCCGAACAGGAGTTGACCGGGGTTTTGGCCGGACGATGCCGAGGGCTTCGTCGTCGGTTGTGCCTCGGTGGGTGCGAGCGAGTGGAGCAGCACGACGGCGGGTGGCGCGGTGCTGTCGGGGTTTCGTTGGCATCCGGGTTCGAGGCCGGAGACACGCTGGCGCTCGACGGTGTTTTCGATTTCGGCACCCGAGTGGCGGCGCTCGTACTCGCGTCGGTGCTCGCGGCGGGCGTCGCCCGCGGTGTGACGGGAGGCGGCGCGGCGGCCGAAGCGGAAGTGCTCGCATGTGCATCCGAGCGCGTCGCCGCGAGCGCGGCGATCGAGCGGAGCACCAGCGGCGCCACCTGCTCGCCCGCGAACGACGCGCTTGGTGCGGGGCCGATCGCGGCGCCGACGGCTACGCCGATGGCCAGCATCCCTGCCGCGAGCGCCGCGCTGGCGCGCAGCGAGGGCAGGCGCGGCGCGCGCTTGAAGGGAGCGGCGGCGGTCGGCTGGGTGCCGTCCGCGCCGCGCGAGCCTGGCGCGCCCGGGCCGCTTGCGCTTGCCGTGGCGGTCGCGCCGGTCGCTCCGGGTGAGGACGGCGGGGTCCCGCCGGCGCCTGCGCCGGGAGCTGTGGGGGTGTCGGGTGGGGTGGTCATCTGGTGGTCAGCCACTCGGGTCGGTCGACCGGCGCGGCATCTTCATAAACTAGCTTATCTTGATCATAGTAATGAGGAATATGGTAGGTTCGCTACCGACACAAGTCAACAATCACCCGAAACGGAGTCCCTGTCCATGAACCGCAATCGCCGTCTCACACGACTACGAAACCTCGCCCTCGTCGGGGCGAGCGCAGGCGTGCTCGGGGTCGCCGCGGCGCCCACGACCGCGCTGGCGACCCCGACTATCTCGATCAGCGGCGCCACGGCGTCCTACCCGCTGGTGTCGCTGCTCGCGGCGAAGTACGTGAAGCTGAAACCGCACACGGTGAAGTTCAAGATCACCCAGGGCGGAGCGCAGATCGGCATCAACGACGTGGCCGCCAGCCGCGTCTCGATCGGCGACGTCTCGCGCGATCCGCTGCCGACCGACCCGAAGGGCCTCGTGTTCTATCCGATCGCGAAGTACGGAATCTGCGTGGTGACGAACTCGGCGAACACGCTGTCGAACCTCACTCCGGCGCAGGTCGTGTCGATCTTCACCGGCAAGACTCGCAACTGGAGCCAGGTCCCGGGCGCCACCGCCAGCGGCACGATCGACCTGATCAGCCGCACGTCGGTCGCGGGCGTGTTGACGAGCTTCCAGACGCTGCTGCTGGAAGGCAGGAAAGTGACGGAGCCGCTCGCGCACGAACGACCCTCCGAGGGTCTGCTGCGCGCGGAAGTCGAAGGCGACCCGAACGCGATCGGCTTCCTCTCCAACTACCAGGCGGGCCTCGGGAAACTGAACACGGTGGCCTACAACGGCGAGACCTGCAGTCGCACGAGCGTGCAGGCCGGGCAGTACGCCGGCATCGCGCGGTTCTACGAGGTCACGCGCGGTCCCGCGCAGGGCTTCGTGGCGTCGTTCATCTCGTGGATCACGAAATCGGCGGCGGCCCGCAGGATCATCTCCAGCCAGTGGGTCCCGGTGACGTGAGTCACCGGTCCTGCAAAGTGGCTGCGCAACCCCTCATTGTGGGTGTGCTCGGATGGTTGGGTGACTCCTGGCCGCCCGAGAGCACGGGGGGTTGCGCGTCCCTGGCTGTGGGAATGCTCGGGTTGTGGCGCGACCCCCTCGCGTTGCAATGTTGAGCAGGCTGCGCAACCCCTGGCCCGATCACCGCGCCGAGCGTCTGCTCGGCGCGGTGTCGCTGCTCGTGGGGGTGAGTGTGATCGCGATGATCGTGTTCGTCGGCGTGCGCGCCTGGCCGGTTTTCGAGCACGATGGACTCTCGTGGCTGGGGCCGGGGGGGAACCTCGAAACGCAGATAGCGAACATGCAGGCGACCAGCGTGAACCCGCCTGCGTCGGCCTACCACCTGAACGCTTGGCCGCTCGTGTACGGCACGCTGCTGAGCACGGGCATCGCGATCGTGCTGGGCGTGGTCATCGCGGTGCTGTCCTCGATCTTCATCGTGGAGCTGGCGCCGGCGCGGTTGCGCAGGCTGGCGATACCGATGATCCGCCTGCTGGCCTCGGTGCCGTCGGTGATCTACGGCCTGATCGCGGTGCTGGTGCTTGTGCCGTTTGTGGGCAACCATCTGATCACGGCGCAGGAGAAGACCTCGGTGCAGAACTTCGCCGAGCTCACAGGCGCTGGTCTGGGGGTGGTTGTGGTGACCCTGACGGTGATGATCACGCCGATCATGATCGCGCTGATCTGCGAGGCGCTGATGGCCGCGCCGGTCTCCTGGCGCGAGGGTGCGGTCGCGCTCGGGCTGAATCCGCTGCGGGCGGTGCTCGCGGTGACCCTGCGCGCGATCCGTCCCGCGATCGTGGCCGCGGCGGTGCTGGCGACGGCGCGCGCGCTCGGTGAGGCGGTGATGATCCAGATGGCTTCCGGTGGCAGCTCCTACACGCCCAACCTCTCGCATGGCCCGCTGATCTTCCTGTACGAGCCGTTGCGCACGCTGGCGTCGGCGATCGTCGATTACCACGAAGGCATCGGCGCGCCGGCGCTGCAGGCGACGCTGTATGCGTTCGGAGCGCTGCTCCTGTTCTCGGCGTTCGTGCTCTCGATCGCCGGCTACATGATCAAGCTGCCATTGCGTCGCTACCAGGTCCGCGGATGAGCGTCTACGCGCCCCAGCTCGAGACGACCAGCCCGCCGCCGGGCGCCAAGCGCGGGCGGCGCTCCTCGCCGTGGACGTGGCGCTGGGGCGACCGTCTCGTGCTGGCGTGCGCGTGGGGAGCCGGGCTTGGGCTGTGCGCGATCGCGGCGGCGATCGTCCTGTACATGGGCTATCAGGGCATCGAGTACCTGCGCCCTGACCTGTTGTTCACGCGACCGGCGATCAGTCTCTCGCAGAGTCACAGCGGGGGCATCCTCGATCCGCTGATCGGGACGGCGCTGCTGACGGCGATCGGCATTGGGCTTGCTTTCCCGCTGGCGGTGACGTGCGCGGTGTGGATCGCCGAGTACGGGCGACCCACATGGCTGGCGCGGGTGGTGGAGTCGACGATCGAGATCGTCGCCGGCACCCCCGACATCGTGCTGGCGCTGTTCGGGCTGTCGATCTTTCAGCTCGGTGTGTTCGCGCCGTTGTCGTTTCGCGCGGAAGGCGGCGGGGTGTACGGGCGCTCGTTCATCGCGGCCGGGGCGATGATGTCGCTGATCGCGCTGCCGCCGCTGTTCGCGGCCACACGCGACGGGCTGCAGGCGGTGCCCGAGCACGTGCGCGAGGCGGCGTTCGCGCTGGGCAAGACGCGGATCGCGACGATCCGCCGCGTGCTGCTGCCGAGCGTGCGCTCGAACATCGCCACCGGCGTGACACTCGGAGTGAGCCGCATCATCGGCGACACGGCGATCGTGCTGCTGGTGCTCGGCGAGACGCTGCACATCGAAACGCAGGGGCCCGTGCCGATCGTGAACCTGCTGCGCGGGACCGGTTCGACGCTGACGAGCTACGTGTACGACAACTCGCCCGCGGGCGAAGGCGGTGCCCCGCAGAAGGCCTACGCGGCGGCGTTCGTGCTGATGGTGTTCGTGCTCGGCCTCAACCTGCTCGTTGACAAGATCGGCAATGGCTCGCTATCCTCAGCGATCTGATGTATTTTGTGGCCGACAAGTCTGATGGAGAATATGAGCGCGACGTGCCGCCGGTGCGCACGATCGTGCTCGACCGTCCACCGGTGCCGGTGGCGCCGCCGGTGCGCGAGCGCGATCCGTTGCGCGCGCCCGAGCCCTCCACGGCCGGCCCCGAGCGGCTGCGGGTGAGCGATCTGAGCATCGCCTATGCGGGCGTGCCGGCGGTCAAGTCGGTGTCGCTGTCGATCCACCAGGGCGAGGTGCTCGCGCTGATCGGGCCCTCGGGCTGTGGCAAGACGACGCTGCTGCGCACGCTCAACCGCCTGACGGAGCTCACGCCGAGCGCGGCGCGCTCGGGCAGGGTGCTGCTCGACGGGCAGGACATCCACGAGCTCATCGACACGACCCTGCGTTCGCGCGTGGCGATGGTCTTTCAGCAGCCCAACCCCTTCCCGATGTCGATCTTCTACAACGTCGCGTTCGCCCTGCGCGAGCAGTCGCGCAAGCGCCCGCGCCGGCGCGAGCTGGAGCCGCTCGTGATCGACGCGCTGCGCCGCGCCGGTCTCTACGAGGAGGTCGCGGGCGATCTCGATCGTCCCGCGCTGCGCCTGTCGGGGGGTCAGCAGCAGCGGCTGTGCATCGCCCGCGCAATCGCGATGCGCCCGGAGGTGCTGCTGATGGACGAGCCGTGCAGCGCTCTGGACCCGATCTCCACGGGTGTGATCGAGGAGCTGATCGGTGAGCTGCGCCGCGAGCTGGCGGTCGTGATCGTCACCCACAACCTCGCCCAGGCACGGCGCGTGGCCGACAAGGTCGCGTTCATGTATCTCGGCGATCTGGTCGAGTACGGGACGGCCGAGGAGGTCTTCTCAACGCCCCGCGCTGCGCGCACCCGCGACTACGTGCAGGGCACGTTCGGATGAGCCTCGCGCCCGTGCCCAGCGAGCAGCTCGACGCTGCGTCGAGCTGCGCCAACTGCTCCGCGCCGCTCGCTCTCGACCAACGCTACTGCCTGGCCTGCGGCCAGCCCGTCTCGCCCGTGCGGCTGTCGTTCCTGGACGTGCTCCAGGCCGACGCCCAGTCCTACGGCGTCGCGCAGGCCCCGGTCGGCGCGCTCCCGCCCGGGTACGCCTCGGTGATCGAGCCGACGTCCGGCGCGACGTGGACGCTACGCCGCTATTCGGGTCTGTTCGGGCTGCTGTCGGTGCTGCTGCTGGCGATCGTCGCCGGGCTGCTAGTCGGCCATTGGGTTACGCAGAGCGGCGCGCCCAGCCGCCAGGTGGTGCGGGTCGAAGGCCTCGGCGCGCTCGCCTCCGCGCCCGCGGCCGCCCCCGCGAGCACGACCCCGGCGAGCACCACCGCTCCCAGCTCCGCCACTGCACCGGCAGCGTCGAGCAAAGCTACGGCGAAGAGTGAAGCCCACGAAATCAAGGAAGCGAAGGCGATCGAAAAAGCCCCGCCCGCCAAAGCGGTGAAGGTGACATCCACCAAACTCAAGAAGCTCGGCTCGAGCACCGGGAAGAAGCACGAGGAAGAAGTCAACTCTCTCGGCGCCCAGCCGATCGAAACGGGCGGTTGATGAACGCGCTCGCGCCACCCGTCGCCGAGCTGCGCCGTCGCCGCCACGAGCTCGCGCAGCGCGTTGCCGCGCTGACCTGGGATCTAGGCGGACTCACCTATGAGATGGCGATTCGCGACCACTATCGCCTCGACGTGCTCGCGCGCCGCGCGGCCGAGCTGCAACAGGCCGACGCCGAGCTCGACGAGATCCAGCGTCTGCTCGCGGGTGCGCAGGACGGCGTGCACGGCCAGTGCCGCGCCTGCGGCGCCGTCCATAGTCGCGGCGCCGGCTACTGCTGGCACTGCGGCGCACCGCTGCTCAGCGAGGCGCGCCCGGCGGTGCTCTCGGTGCAGCCGCTCGCAAGCGCGCCTGTCGCCGAGTAACGCCCTAGCCTCCCGTCTGCAGGTCGCCTAGTGGGTGGTGGCGTCGGATATAGCTCGCAAAGAGAGGCGAGGTGAAGTCGATCGATCCGCGCTCTGGACTGTAGAGCAGCCCCTTGTTGTCGATCAGGTTTTGACGTTGTACCGCGGTCTGCTGTTGCGTCATGTTGATCGTGGCGCTGACGTCTGCGGTCGGTTGTGGACCGTCCCCGAGCGAAGCAAGCGCCGCAAGGTAGCGCCGCTCGGCGGGTGTCGCCCTGTTCCAGCGCGCGCGGTGAAAGCCGGTGTCAAGCTGCTCCTGGGCGATCGCGTCCGCCGTTTCGGCAACGTCAAGCCCGATCGGCGAGTTTTGGGCGATCTGCCAGGCATACTTGCCGTAGGTCTGAAGAAAGAAGGGATAGCGACCGGTGCGCTCGAGCAGGAACGCGAGCGCGGGCGGGGTGTAGGCAACGCCTTCGCGTTCGGCCGGGATGCTCAGTGCGGCCGTGGCGGCCTCGGGTGAGAGAACTCCGATGTGGTGATAGCTGAAGAGCCGCTCGGCGTAGCTGCTGGCCGCGACCAGGCGCGAGGCAAGCTGGGGCAGTCCGGCGCAGGCGATCGCGATTGGCAAGCTCCTTTGTCCGGCGCGGTGCAGCGCCGCGAGCACGGCACCGAGTTCCTCGCTGTTGGCGAACTGCATCTCATCGAAGAACAATGCGATGCCCGTCTGCGCCTCGCGGGCGGATTCGCCGAGCTCGAGCAGGACCTCGTAGAGGTCGACATCGAGCTGTCCACTGTCCCCGCGGCCGCTCACTGGGTCCACATCGATGGAAAACGTCACTCCGGCGGGCATAGCGGTAACCGAGAAGGAGCGGATGATCCCCAAGGCGCGGCGTGCGCGCTCGGCAAGGCCAGGCTGGCGAGCGAGACTCTGTGCTGACTGGATCGCGATCGTCGCGAGGGCGGGCCGCAGCGGGCCACGTCCCCCGAGCTCGACGTAGCCTGTACCCCAGCCGTGCTCCTCGGCGCGGCGGGCGAGATCGTTCAAGAGCACGGTCTTGCCGACCCCGCGCAGGCCCCAGAGTGCCAGACCTTGGTCGGCGCGCCTGTCAGCCAACCGCTTCAGCAGAACACCGAACCGCTCCTGCTCATCCTCACGTCCAGCAAGCTCGGGGGGAACTATCCCTGCCCCGGGTGCGTACGGGTTCTGTACCGGGTCCACTAGGTGACTATATCACTATATAACGCTCTATAGTAAAGACCATATACAACTCTATAGATCGTTAGACGACGCGTACACGGTCGGACGGTCTCACACCCCAACGGTCGTCCAGGCCGCCATCCTGCGGCACGTCCGTCGCGTAGCGTGTCGCGGATGAAACCCCGGGCTCATTCGCGCACCTCCCTCTCCTCGTGCCGAGCGCGCGCGGCGCTTCTGCACCGCCTTCGCATCGGGCCCTTCGCCGTGATCGCGTCGGCATGCGTCGCCGTCTGCGGAGCGCCTGCGCAGGCATCCGATGGTCCGCGCGAGTCTTCCGGTCCGCGCGAGTACGGCTGCCCGCTGTTCCCCGCGAGCAATTCGCTCAACCGGGACATATCTCGCGCGCCCGTCGATCCGCGCTCGGCGCAGTACATCGCGAGCATCGGCCTCAGCGGGCATCTGCACCCCGATTTCGGCACGAACCCGAGCTATGGCATCCCCTACACGGTCGTCGGGCCCAGCCAGCCGCGAGTCCCGATCGCCTTCGACGAATTCGGCGAAGAATCCGAGCCCGGGCCCTATCCGATCCCGCCGAACGCCCCCGTCGAGGGGGCAGGCGTTGAAGGCGACCGGCACGTGCTCGTGTTGCAGCGTCGGAGCTGCAAGCTCTATGAGCTTTATTCCGCGCACCGTCACGGGGCCGGCTGGGAAGCCGGCTCGGGCGCGGTGTTCAACCTGCGCTCCAACGCTCTGCGGCCAGAAGGCTGGACCTCCGCGGACGCTGCCGGGTTGCCGATCATGCCGCTGCTCGTCCGCTACGACGAGGTTCGCGGCGGGCGGATCGATCACGCGCTGCGCGTCACCGTGGCGCGCACCCAGCGCGGCTACATCCACCCGGCGACCCACTTCGCCTCCTCCGACTCCGACCCGGCGCTGCCGCCGATGGGATTGCGCCTGCGCCTGCGCGCGAGCTACTCCCTCGCCGGCTTCCACGGCGAGTCGCTGATCGTCCTGCGCGCGCTCAAGCGCTACGGACTGATCGTCGCCGACAACGGCTCATCCTGGTACATCACCGGTGCGCCCGACCCGCGCTGGAACGACGCGGACCTCGAACAGATCAAGCGCGTCCCCGGCTCCGCGTTCGAAGCCGTCTACACCGGGCCGATCCGGCATCGCGGCTGATCGACATGGTGCGCGAGCCGCCGGCACTGCAGATAACCGAGCAGGGCCGTGAACCCGACAGGTCCGTCGCCTTCAGGGGGAGCGTCAGGAGGCCGGCGGCTGATCCGGCGGCACCACCGGAGCGGCCACGGGCTCGGCTGCCGGAGCCTGGGCCGGCGCCTGTGCAGGCTGCTGCGGAGCGCTCGCGGCAAGAGTCGACTGCGGTTGCTGAGCCTCGCCGGTAACCGAGGTCTTGAACTCGCGCATACCGCTGCCGAGCGAGCGACCTATCTCCGGAAGACGCTTGGCCCCGAAGACCAGCAACAGGATCACCACCAGAAATGCGATGTGAAGCGGATTATCCAATCCCATAGCTTCTCCCAGTCTAGAGCATTATCAGGGGCGATCGGCGCAAGCGCGATCGGCGCATTTGCTACTACGGCACCCGCCGTCCGGCGGATCATCTCGAGCCGGGTTCGTCCGGGTTCACGTCCTTGCGGCCTTCGCGCAACGCCTTGCGCACCAGCTGCGCCGCGATCAGCAGCATCAGCGCGGCAAACCCCGTGCGCAGGGCCTTTCCCGACAGCGCGTTCGCCAACACCACGCCACCCGCCACGCCCGCGACCGAGAGAAGTCCCACGAGCAGCGCATCCGCGTGGCGCACGTTGCCGTAGCGGCTCTGCCGCAGCGCGCCGACGAGCGCGACCGGGACGATCGCCAGCAGCGATGTCGCCTCGGCCTCGTGCTGGGTCAACCCCACCACGATCACCAGCCCCGGCACGAACAGCACACCGCCGCCCACGCCCAGCAATCCGCCGAGCACGCCCGCGGCGAGACCGATCAGGATCAGCCAGATCATTCGAGCAGCAGCTCCACCGCCGAGGCGACCAGCACCGCCGCGAACAGCAGCGACAGCGCCCGCACGTGCACGCGCTGTTGCAGCCACGTGCCGAACAGCACCCCGCCGACGGCGGGAATACCCACGAGCAGCGCGTCGAGCACGTGCACGTTCCCGTAGGCGCCCTGCACCGCAGCGGCGAAGGCGGCGATGAACACGATCGCCGCGAGTGAGGTCCCCGTCGCCTCGCGCTCCGCATAGCCCAGCCACACCACCAGCAACGGCACGATCACCGTCCCGCCGCCGACCCCGAACAGCCCGCTGAACAGGCCCGCCGCGGTGCCGATCGCCATCAGCTTCAGCGCCCGTTCGGAAGGTATCCGCACGGTCACGCGCTACCTGCCCAGCGTGTCCGCAAGACGCTGGATCGGCGCCCGATCGAGGCAGGGGACGGCGCCGTTTCGAAGCGGTGCGTCGCGGTCGGGGCTCCCGATCCCGAGACGTGGAGCGATTCGGCCACGGGGCTCGCCATACTAGTGTCCGTGTCACCCGCCGCAACGCTCGTGGAGGCGCTCGAGCCGCTTCGTCGCGATCCCTCTCAGGCTGCCGTACTGCTCGACATCGACGGCACGCTCGCGCCGATCGTGCGCCATGCCGCCGACGCGCACGTTCCCGAGGCCACACGCGCGCTCCTGATCGAGATCGCCAAGCGCTATCGCATCGTCGGCTGCATCAGCGGCCGCCGCGCCGCCACCGCGCGCCAGATCGTCGCGATCGGGACGATCGCCTACATCGGCAACCACGGTGGCGAGCTGCTGCACCCCGGCGCCACCCGGCCCGAGCTCGACCCCGACCTCGAGGCCTGGGCTCCGCGTGTGCGCGCGTTCGCGTCGCTCGTCCTCACACCCGAGCGCCAGCGGCTGCGCATTCGCGGCGAGGACAAGGACACGATCGCCGCGTTTCACTGGCGCGGCGCACCCGACGAGCAGGCCGCCGCCGACGCCGCCGCCGAGATCGCCCGCGAAGCCTCCGAGCAGGGTCTCGGCGTGCACTGGGGGCGCAAGGTCCTCGAGGTGCGCCCGCCCGTCGAGCTGCACAAGGGCCTCGGGATCGCCGCCCTCCTGCGCGACGCGCACGTCTCGGCCGCCGTCTACGTCGGCGATGACACCACCGACCTCGACGCCTTCCACGGCCTGCGCGCGCTCGCCGACTCCTCCTCCGAGCTCCAGCACACCCTCTGCGTCGCCGTCGGCTCCGACGAAACGCCCCCCGAGCTCGCCGCCCAGGCCGATCTCACGATCGACGGCTCCGACGGGGTGCGCGCGCTGCTCGAGGCGCTGCTCTAGCGCGCGTGCCCCGAGGTCGCTGACCATGCGCTTCGTCGAGTTCCTCAAGACCACCGTCCTGCTCAGCGCGGGCGCCGCCACCGCGCTCGCCGCCGTCACACTGCTCGCGATCGCCGGCTCGCAGATGAGCGTCAGCTCCCAGGAGCGCCTGATCGCCGCCGCGCTCGGCTGGTGGATCCTCGCCGCCCTCATCGGCTTGCGCCTCGGCCGCCGCGCCGAGACCAATCCGCCGATCGCGCGCCTGCTCTCCAGCGCGCGCGCCAGCACCGCCCTGCCCGAGCACCATCCCGGCCTGATCCTCCTCAATCGCCTCTGGCCGCTGCTGCTGTTCACGCTGATCGCCGGCGGCCTCGCCTTCCTCGCCCCCCAGATCCCCGGCATCGCCGTGGGCTTCGCGATCATCTGGGCGCTCGCCTGGCGCCGCCAGCACTCCGCCGTCGACGCGATCGAGCAGCGCGACGGAGTCGCCTTCTACGTCAGGCGCACCTCCCCACTGCAGCCGATCGCGCTCCATCGCACCCCCGGGTTCAGGGCCCTGCGCCCAGAGCCCACCAACGGTTCCGTCACCTGATGTCCACCACCGGGGCCGGGTCGCAGCACGGGGCGGCGGTGTCCGGTACCGCCGGTGTCGAACCCGCCGATGACCGAGCGCAGGGCACGCCCGGGACGCGAACAAGCGGAGCAGTCGACGTCCTCATCGTCTCGCTCGGATCCACCGCCGGCCTGCGCGCCGCCGACGACGAGCTCGCAGACTCGCTGCGCCGCGCCGGCGCTCGCGTCGCGCTCGTCCGTGCCGCGCCCCCGCGCCGGCTGCGCACGCTCGCCCTCACCGACCTCGCCTGGGCGCTCGCCGCTCGCCGCGCCGCACAGCGCGGACTCGCCGAGCACGCTCCGCGCGCGCTCATCTACTCCTCCACCACCGCCGCCCTGCTGTGGCCCGCGCCCGGCGCGATCCGCTTCGATGCCCCCTCCGCGGGCAATCGCCCCGGCCGCCACGGCCTCTGGCAGCGTCCGCTCGAGCGTCGCCGGCTCGCGCGCACGCCGCTGCTGCTGCCCTGGAGCGAGGGCGCCCTGCTCGAGGCGCCCGCCGCGGCGCGTCACGGCGACCGCGCCCTCGTACTGCCGGTCCCCGTCGAGCCCTACCGTCCGGCTGCTCCTCCGCGCGACATCGCCGCCGCGTCTGTGCACGCCGTTTCCGCACGCGACATTCCCGCTGCCCCCACACCTACTGCGCTCGCACGCGACATCACCGCTGCGCCCGCGCGCGACATCGCCGCGATCACCTACGCGGCCAACCCCCTCAAGAAGGGACTCGACCGCGTCCTCATCGCCTGGACCCGCGCGCGGCGCGCCGACGAGCAGCTCTACATCGCCGGTGCCTCCCCCGCCGAGCTCGCTCGCGCCGGCATCGTCCTGCCGAGCACCGGCGTCACCCTCACCGGTCCGCTCGCGCCCGCCGACTACCGCTCCCTACTGCGCCGCGCCCGCGTCTTCGTCTGCGCTCCCCGCCGCGAGGACTACGGCCTCGCCCAGCTCGAGGCGCTCGCCGACGGCTGCCTGCTCCTCACCACGCCCGCGCCCGGCCCCTACGCCGCACTGCCCCTCGCGCGCGCACTCGACCCAAGCCTGGTCACAGACGATCTCGCCCCCGCGCTGCGGCTCGCGCTCGACGAGCCCGCAGCCGACTACCACGCGCGGGCCACCCGCGCCCTTTCGACCTTCACCCGCGCCTGCACCGATCGTCTCGTCGCGGGAGAGCTGCTCCCGCGCCTGCTCTCGCTCTCCCACGCCCACGCTCGAGCGACCTGAACGCCAACCGCTGCGGTGACCGGCGCCGGCAAGGCCGTACGAAGCGGCCTGCTCAAAGGGTCTCCCAACTCCTCACCCGCGCCCCTTCCCACGGTTGCGTTTGCGCATCGCCACGAGCTCCTCCCACGGTCGCGTGTTCGCCACGTCTTCGTGCGTCAGCCACGCCCGCCGCGCCGTCGCGATGCCCCAGCGCATGTTCGCGAGCGTCGCCGTTTTGTGGGCGTCCGAGTCGATCACGATCCTCACGCCCGCGCGTGCCGCATTGCGCGCGTTCACGTCCGAGAGGTCGCGCCGGTCCGGGTTGCCGTTGATCTCGAGCAGCGTCCCCGTCCGCGCCGCCGCCTCATAGACGGCCTCCAGGTCGATCGCATACGGCTCGCGTCGCACGATCATCCTCCCCGTCGGATGGCCGATCGCGTCCACCAGCGGATGCTCGATCGCGCGGATCATCCTTGCGGTCATCGCCTCTTCGTCCATCCCGAACGCCGTGTGCACGCTCGCCACCACCCAGTCCAGCTCGCCCAGCAGCTCATCCTCGTAATCGAGCTCCCCGCCGGGCAGGATGTTCACCTCGCTGCCCGCCCTCACCGCGATGCCATCGATCTGCGCGTCCACCTCGCGCACCCGCTCTATCTGGCGCCTGAGCTCCTCCGGCGAGACGTCGTTGCCGAAGCCGTGGCTCGCCGAATGGTCGGTGATCGCCACGTACTCGTACCCCAGCTCGCGCGCGGCCACCGCCATCTCGGAGATCGTGTTGTGCCCGTCCGAAGCGATCGTATGGCAGTGCAAATCCCCGCGAATGTCCCGCTGCTTGACCAGCAGCGGCAGGTCCTTCCCGCCGTCCATCGCGAGCTCGAGCTCGCCCCGATCCTCGCGCAGCTCCGGCGCGATATACGCAAGCCCCACCGCCCGATACACCTCGCGCTCGTCCAAGTGCATCCTCGTCTTGCCACTCGCGTCGTCGTGCACGCCGTGCTCGGACACGTGCAGTCCGCGCCTCACCGCCATCTCTCGCAACGCCGCGTTGTGGCGACCCGAGCCCGTGAAGTGCTGCAGCAGATTCCCCATTTCCCGTGGCAGGCCGATGCGCAGATCCACGCTCACGCCCACGTGCGCACGAGCTCTCGCCCCGACCGCGCTCGTCGCGGAGACGCCCTCGATCTGCTCCAGCTTCGCCAGCTGTCGCGTCAACGTAACCGGCTTTTTCGTCACCGCGATCAAATCGATGTCCTTCACGCTGTCCGCCATCCGACGCGCCGACCCTGCCACCAGCACCTGCGCATCCACATCCGTCGTCAGGTCTTCCAGCCCCCGCGCCAGCGCCTCGCCCAGCTCCAACGCCTGGGGCAGCAGCAGCCGCACCCGGCCCCCGCCCTCGTCGGGGTTCTCGGCCGCCCACGCGAGCGCGCTCAGCACGCCCTCCTCGAACTTCGCCCCCAAACCCTTCACCCCGCGCACGCGCTGCGCGAGCGCCGCCTCCTGCAGCGCCTGCGGCGAATCGACCCCCAGCGCTGAATGCAGCAGCCGCGCGCGCTTCGCGCCGATGCCCGGCAAGCGCGTGATCTCCACAAGCCCCGGCGGGAACTTCGCCTTCAGCTTCTCCGCCGCCGGGATCGTCCCCGTCTCGCACAGCGCTCGGATCTTCTCCTGCAGCGTCTCCCCGATCCCCTTCAACTGCACCGCGCGCCCTTCGCGCGCGAGCGCCCCCACCGATACCGTCGCTTCCCGCACCGTCTTCGCCGCCGTGCGGTAGGCCATCACCCGGTGCACGATCGCCCCGTCGAGCTCATACAGGTCGCCGAGCTCTTCCAGCGCGTCCGCGATCTTCCCATTCGAGAACTCCACCACCCCCAGGTTACGTCCCCCGCGCCCTCCTCGGCCCTCCCTCGTGCTCTCCCATAACCGTCCCCCGCATCCGCCTCGACCGGCCGCTTCTCGCTGCGCGAACCCGTAGGGTACGCCGACCCATGTCCCCGCCCGCGCACGACAGCGACAGCCCCGGCCTTCCCTGGCTGATCCTCCCCACCTACAACGAGGCGCCCAACATCGCCACCATGCTCGAGACCGCCGGCAAGGTGCTCGCCGAGGCCTCACCCGAGGGCTTTCGCATCCTCGTCGTCGACGACGGCTCACCCGACGGCACCGGCCAGATCGCCGAGGATTTCGCCGCCCAGCACGCATGGGTGCAGGTCCTGCACCGCACCGAGAAGAACGGCATCGGTCCCGCCTACCTCGCCGGCTTTCGCCACGCACTCGACCACGGCGCCGCCTACCTGTTCGAGATGGACTGCGACTTCTCCCACGACCCCGCCGACCTCGCCCGCCTGCTGCAGGCCGTGCGCTCCGGCGCCGACCTCGCGCTCGGCTCGCGCTACGTCCCCGGCGGCGGCGTCAGCGACTGGGGTCTCTTGCGCCGCTTCATCTCCGAGGGCGGCTCCACCTACGCCCGGCTCGTGCTCGGCCTACGCGTGCGCGACCTCACCGGCGGCTTCAAGTGCTTTCGCCGCGAGGTCCTCGAAGCGATCCACTTCGACTCCGTCCGCTCCCAGGGCTACGCCTTCCAGGTAGAGCTCACCTACCGCACAGTCCAGGCCGGCTTTCGCGTCGTCGAGGTCCCGATCGTCTTCCGCGACCGCACCCAGGGACAGTCCAAGATGTCCTGGCGCATCGCCGCCGAGGCGATGTGGCTCGTGCCGCTGCTGCGCTTCAGCTGAGCACCTTCATCGCCGAGCCTTCGCGCGCCGGCTGCCGCTCAGGTCGCGGGGCGCTCGCGCCGATGTGTATCGGAGGTGGATGCCTCGGCCTACGCTTTCGCGCACGGTGTGCGCCACACGCGCTGCACCCTGCGCGCGTGGCAGCGCGATCCCGGCCGCGTCCTCGGCCGCTGGTTCGCCGGCTCCGCCCTCGCCGCCGCCGGCCTGCTCGCCGCCGTGCTGCTCGTCGCCGCGCTCTCCCCGCACTACGTACAGGTCATCACGCTGCAGCCGCCCTTCGCCGTCGGCGACGGCGCCGACGTCGCGCGCGTGCTCGAGCACAACATGCTCGTGCTCGCCCTCCACGCGATGGCCTGCGTCGCCGGCTTCATCGCCGGCAGCTCGCTGCCGCTGCAAGCCTCCTCGCGCAGCGGCCTCTCGCGCTGGGTGCACGAGCACGGCGGGCGCATCGCGATCCTCTTCGTCGTCTGCGCCACCGCCTTCTCGCTCTCGATCCAGGCCTACACCCTCGGCCACACGCTCGCCGGCGTCGCCCACTTCCTGCGCGTCTCCCCGGCGATCCTCCTGCTCGGCGTGCTCCCGCACGCCATGCTTGAGCTCGTCGCCCTATTTCTCCCCCTCGCCGCCTGGATCATCGCCAGCCGTCGCGGCGAGTGGGAGCAGCTGCTAGCCGCCACCGTCGTCACCGTCGCCATCGCCGTGCCCATGCTCGTCATCGCCGCCCTCATCGAGGTCTACGTCTCCCCGCACCTCTTCACCGCCCTCACCCACATCCATCCGCCGATCGTGCGCTACTCCGAAGGGTGGACCGTCACCGTCCATTGAGCGTCGGACCGCTTCGCGTCGGCGGCGCCGCTCCCAGGTGCGGCGATCGCATCAGGCTCCGTCCCCGCAACCTTGCTTCACTTTGTATAGTGATTGGGAGAGACCTTTCCGCATCACCCCCGCGATCTTCAAGGAGACACCATGGCAGGCACCCTCAGCGAAGTCACCGACAACAACTTCAGCGCCGAGGTACTCGAGTCTGAGGGCCCCGTCCTGGTCGACTTCTGGGCGCCCTGGTGCGGTCCCTGCCGCGTCGTCGCCCCCGTGCTCGAGGAGATCGCCTCCGAGCGCGCCGACCTGCGCATCGTCAAGCTCAACGTCGACGATAACCAGCAGACCGCGGCCCAGTATCAGGTGCTCTCGATCCCCACGCTCATCCTCTTCAAGGGCGGCGCCCCCGTCAAGACCGTCGTCGGGGCCTACCCCAAGAAGAAGCTCGAGCTGGAGCTAGAGCCAGCTCTAGCTCCAGCCTGAGCATCGCGCCCCGGCCGACGGCGCCCGCTCAGGGAGCGTCCTGGTTGGCCTTGCGCAGGGCGATCGACAGCTGCAGGCCGTCCACCTCGGTCTGCTCGCGGTAGCGCTCGGCCCCCGCCGAGGATGAGTTCGTTGCGTCTCCGCCGAGAGCCAGCGTGACCGCGAGCGTCTCGCCGGCGATGTACTCGCTGTGTGCGCTCGCGGCCTCGATCAGGGCCGCCGCCCCCGCCAGCTCGAGCTCGATCCGGTCCTCGACCTGCAGCCCCGCCGTCTTGCGCGCGTTCTGCACCGCGTGCACGATCTCGCGCGCATGACCCTCGCGGCGCAGATCCTCGTCGAGCGTCAAATCCAGCGCCACCGCATGCGCGCCCTCACGCTCGACCGAATAGCCCTCGGGGGCGCGCATCGTCAGGATCACATCCTCCGCCGAGAGCCTGTGCTCGTGTCCGTCCACCGCGATCGCGACCGCCGAGCTCTCGCCATCGCGGGCGCCGCGGTTGTCGTCGCCGACGCCATCCTCGTGGAGGCCGCCGCCGTCGCCGCCGCCGCGGACCGCCGCGGCCACCCGTGCCGGGTCCAGCGCTGCGATCGCCTCCGCCGCCAACGGCATCGCTTTGCCGAAGATCGGGCCCAGCTTGCGGTAGTTGGCCTTGACCTCGTAACTGCCCAAATCGTCCGCCGCGGCCACAAAGCGCACCGACTTCACGTTCAGCTCGTCGCGAACCAAGCCCGACAACCGTTCGATCGCCTCGCGCTCGCGACCGGCCGCGACCACCACCGCCTCGTGCAGCGGCTGGCGCACCTTGATCTTCGCCTTGCCTCGCGCGCCGAGACCCAGCCGCACCGTCTCGCGCGCGAGCGCCATCGCCTGCTCCAGCTCCTCATCGCGTGTCAGGCGCGCGCCGACAGCTCGGTCGCCCGCGGTCGGGAAGTCACACAGGTGCACGCTCCGCATCGTCCCGTCGAGGTTCTCGTAGATCTCATCCGCGATGAACGGACAGAACGGCGCGAGCAGCTTCGAGACCGCCACCAGGCATGCGCGCAGCGTCGCGAACGCAGCCGGATCGCCGTCCCAGAAACGGCGCCGCGAGCGCCGCACATACCAGTTGGAGAGGTCCTCCACCAGCTCCGCGATCGCCCGTCCCGCCGTCGTCGCATCGTAAGCGCCCAGCCGCTCTGCCACCAGCTCCGCGGTGCCCGCCGTGCGCGACAGCGCCCAACGGTCCAGCTCGTCGGTCGGCTCGTCGGTCATCGTTGCCGCGCTCAACTCCTCCGAGCTCGCCCGCGCGTACAGCGCGTAGAAGAAGTAAGTGCTCCACAACTGCTTCAAAAACAGCCGCACGCCCTCGCCGATCGCCTGCAGCGAGAAGCGATAGCCATCCCACGGCTGCTTCGAGGTAAAGAAATACCAACGGAACGCATCGGCGCCGAACGTGTCGAGCACCTGCCACGGCTCGACCGTGTTGCCTTTCGACTTCGACATCTTCTGACCGTCCTCGTCGAGGATCAGCCCGAGGCAGACCACATTGCGGTAGGGCGGCTCCTCGCCCAGCAGCGTCGCCACCGCCAGCAGCGAGTAGAACCACCCGCGCGTCTGATCCTGCGCCTCGCAGATGAAGTCCGCCGGGTAGTCCAGCTCAAAGCTCTCCGCGTGCTCGAACGGGAAGTGGTGCTGCGCAAACGGCATCGCGCCGGAGTCAAACCACACATCGATCACCTCCGGCACACGGCGCATCGGCTTGCCGCATGCCGGCCCGCCGTCGGCGTCCTCCTGTTGGCACGCGAACTCGACCTCGTCCACGAACGGGCGGTGGTGGTCAGACAGCTCCCTGCCCGTACGCTCCTGCAGCTCCTCGAATGAGCCCACCACATGCACGTGACCCGCCGCACAGCGCCACACCGGCAGCGGCGTGCCCCAGTAGCGCTCGCGCGAAAGCGCCCAGTCGACGTTATTTCCCAGCCAATCCCCGAAGCGCCCACGCTTGACGTGCGGCGGGTGCCACGAGACCGTCTCGTTGCCAGCCAGCAGCTCCTCGCGCAGCTTCGTCGTCGCGATGTACCACGACGGTTTCGCGTAGTACAGCAGCGGCGTGCCGCAGCGCCAGCAGTGCGGGTAGGAGTGCTCGTAATCCTCCACTCCCAGCAACAGGCCGCGCGCGTCGAGATCCTCGATCAGCTCCCTCGTCAGCTCCCCGTCCTTGACGAAGCGACCCTCATAGCTCTCGCCCGTGCGGCTCAGCGGGCGCGCGTCGTAGGTCCCGTCCGCCCTCACCGGGTTGTACAGCGTGCGCGGATCGTCGCCCCGGAAGATCCCCGCCGCCGCCGCAACGCGGTAATCGTCCTCGCCAAACGCCGGCGCCAGATGCACGATGCCGGTGCCGTCTTCGGTGGTCACGAAATTGTCCGCCAGGATCGGCAGCGGGCCCGGCTCACGATCGCTCGCCGCGAACACCGGCCCCACGTAAGAGCCATAGCGAGCGAGGAGATCGGCGCCCGAGAACTCCTCGATCACCTCCGCCCCCTCGCCCAGCGCCGCCTCCACGCGGGCCGACACGAGGATGTACGTGTCCTCTCCCAAACGCACCCTCGCATACGTCGCGATGGGGGAGACCGCGACGGCCACATTGCCCGGCAGCGTCCACGGCGTCGTCGTCCACACGAGCAATTTCTCCTCGCCGCCTGCCACCGGCAGCTGTAGATACACACTCGGGTCGACCACGTCCCTGTAGCCCTGCGCCACCTCGTGCGAGGACAGCGTCGTCTCACAACGCGGGCAGTAGGGGCTGACCTTGTGGCCTTCATAGAGCAGGCCGCGGCGATCGATCTGCGACAGCGCCCACCACACCGACTCGACGTAGCTCTCATCCAGCGTGCGGTACGCGTCGTCGAGATCGAGCCAGAAGCCGATCCGCTCCGTCAGCCGGTTCCACTCCTCCAAGTGCGTGAACACCGACTCGCGACAGCGCGCGTTGAACTCGCCGATCCCGTACTCCTCCACCTCGGCCTTCGATTTGATCCCCAACTGCTGTTCCACCGCGATCTCCACCGGCAGCCCGT
Organism: Solirubrobacteraceae bacterium; assembly: GCA_036495605.1. GTDB lineage: Bacteria > Actinomycetota > Thermoleophilia > Solirubrobacterales > Solirubrobacteraceae > Palsa-744. The sequence continues at coordinate 13,457 of DASXMO010000166.1, read as the reverse complement.
GGCAGTCCCACCCGCCCTTGCGCTGCACCAGATGACCGCGCATCGTCTGAAAGCGCGGGTAGATGTCCTTGAACACACGCGAAAGCACATGGTGTGAGCCCGGCGGCCCGTTCGCCGTCGGCGGTCCCTCATAGAAGTTCCAGCGCGGCGCGTCCTCGCGCATGCGCAACGACTCCGCGAACACATCGCGCTCGCGCCAGCGCTCCAGCACCGCGCGCTCCATCGTCGGCAGATCCTGCTTGGGATCGACCTCGCGGCGGGGAATCAGCGGGTGTCTTGCGGGAGTGCTCACGGGGCGGCCCATTCTAGGTTGGCACGCCCACCGCGACGCGAAATGCCTTCGACCGCCGCTCTCCGCGTACGTGCCGCGCGATCGATCGGGATGATCGGGCGCTCAGGAGGCGACGGCGGGGTGGCGCAGCACCACGCCCGTCAAGCGCTCGCGCAGCTGCTCGGCCGCGGCCGTCGGGCCGGGGCCGATGCGCTTCACCGTCGACGCCCCGGTCTCGGGCAGGGCCGAGCGGTAGTCGAACACGTCCACGCCCGGCTCGGCCTGGCGCGAGGCGTAGACGAGCCGGCCGAGGGCATCCGCACAGGCGCCCGCACCGGCGAGCACGATCGCTCCGGGGCGCAGCGCGCGCAACGCCGCGCCGACGCGTCCGGCCTCGAGATCCACCGGCAGGGTCAGCACGCGCAGTCCCCCGCGGCGCAAGAACAGCTCGAGCGCCTGCACGTACGGAGCGTCGAGAGCTCCCGGGCGCGAGCCGTCGAAGATCAGCACGCCCTCATCGCGCGAGGCCGGAGGAGCGACACGCGTGGCCGCCGCCAGCCAACCGGTCGTATAGCGCAGCGCGAACGCGCGCTCGGCCGAATCCTCCTCGAGCGTCTGCAGCGCCGCCAGCAGCACCGACTCGACGGTGCGCTCGACCGACCGCACCGCGAGGCTCTCCTCCAGCAGGCGATCGGCGGCCTCTGGCGCGAACGTCTCCAGCGCCGCCCGCAGCCGCGCCGGTGAGGACGGCCCCTCACCGCGCTCGCGCGCGACCGAGACGGCAGAGGCGATGTCGTGGGTCTCCGCGAACGCCTGGCGCAACGCCTCGATCTCGGTCAGCTCGAACTGGCGGTGCCCGCCCTCGGTGCGACGCGGCATCGGGTAGCCGAAGCGTCGCTCCCAGCCGCGCAGCGTGTTGGGGCTTACACCCAGCATCGCCGCGGCAGCATTTGTGCGGATTGCGCTCATTGCACTAGCGATGGTGAGCTTTGACCCCGCCGATCACAACCCCCGCAACGGGGTATGCAGGCCGTTATCCGCCTTGCACGCGCAGGAACCGCGCCCAGCGTGGCGACGCGTGCCCGGTGACGGGCGCCCACAGCAGGCGGGCGCCCACAGCAGGCGGATGCGGGGCGTGTGCGGCTCTGGCGGTCCGGGTATCGCTCCAGCGAGCAGCCTTGGCTCACCTACGATCAATCTGACATGCGACTGCGGCTCTACCACCATCCAGACGGGACGCGCGTCGCCTACCGCGAGCGCGGCGCGGGGCCGGCGCTGGCGCTGATCCATTCGGCGATGCTCTCCCACAAGGAGTGGGAGCCCTCCGTCGAGCAGCTCGCGGGGCACTTCCGCGTGGTGCTGCCCGACCTGCCCCTGCACGGGGACTCCGAGGACAGTCCCGCCCACCCCTACACGCTCGACTGGTTCGCCGAGGTCCTCGGCGGCTTCGCCGCGGACGTGCTCGGACCCAGCCCGCTGATCGGTGGCCACGGCGCCGGCGCCGAGGTCGTGCTGCAGGCCGTCGCGAACGAACGCATCAAACCCAGAAAGCTCGTGCTGATGTCAAACCGCCTGCACATCGCGCCCGAGCGCGCCCGCGCGCGCTCGGTCTGGCGCGCGGCGACGATGGTCGGCGCGATCCCCGGGATCGACCGCCTCGCCGGCTACGGGATGCGCAGCGCCTTCAGCCCCGAGCGCGGCTCGCGGCTGTCGGTGCGCGATAACCCCGCCGCGCGCGATCTGCTGCGCCACGCCTTCGCCGACGCCCCCGGCAACGCCGCCCTCGCCCGCTCGTGGGCGAAGTGCGCGCGTGCTTGGCCGAGCGGAGCGCGCGAGGACCTGCTCGAGCTGTACCCGCGCCTTGACATGCCCGTGCTGCTGCTGTGGGCCGATCAGGATCGCCTGCATCCGATCGCCACGGCCGAGGCCGCGCTGCGCGAGCTCCCCGACGCGCAGCTGCGCGTGCTGCCCAGCACCGGCTTTCTGATGGCCTACGACGATCCTGTGGGGCTCGCACGCGAGCTCGTGGCGTTCTGCGGATAGGGTTCCGGGTCGACCCGGACCCCCAAAAGGAGATCCCCATGCCGGACAAGCCGCTCTGGGGCGGAGAGACCGCCAAGGCCGTTGAGAACTTCCCGATCTCGGGCGAGACCGTGCCGCTGCCGGTCGTGCACTGGCTGGCGCGCCTGAAGGGCGCCGCCGCCGCCGTAAACGGCGAGCTCGGCCTGCTCTCGAAAAAGAGCGCCAAACAGATCGAGAAAGCCGCCGCCGAGATCGCCGCCGGCAAGCACGACGCGCAGTTCCCGATCGACGTCTTCCAAACCGGCTCCGGCACCTCGACGAACACGAACGCCAACGAGGTCATCGCCAAACTCGCCGGCGAGGGCACCCACGCCAACGACCACGTCAACATGGGCCAGTCCTCCAACGACGTCTTCCCCTCGGCCGTTCACCTCGCGGCGCTCGACGTGGCCCAGAACGAACTGCTGCCCGCGCTCAAACAGCTGGAACGCGCGTTCGCGCGCAAGGCCAAAAGCTTTCAAAACATCGTCAAGTCCGGTCGTACGCACCTGATGGACGCCGTCCCCGTCACGCTCGGTCAGGAGTTCGCGGGCTACGCCGCGCAGATGGCGCTCGGTCAGGAGCGCGTGCAGTCCGCGCTCGTGCACGTCGGGCAGATCCCGCTCGGCGGCACCGCCACCGGCACCGGCCTGAACACGCACGCCAAGTTCGCCGAGAAGGTGCGCGCGCGCCTGAAGAAGGAATCGGGCCTCAAGCAGATCGCTCCGGCGCTCGACCCGTTCGAGGCGCAGGCCAACCGCGACGCGCTGGTCGAGCTGTCGGGCGCGCTGAAGGTGATCGCCGTCTCGCTCACCAAGATCGCCGGCGATCTCGCGCTGATGGGCTCGGGTCCCCGCGCCGGCATCGGCGAGCTGTTGCTGCCCGAGCTGCAGAAGGGCTCCTCGATCATGCCCGGCAAGGTCAACCCCGTGATCCCCGAGGTCGTGCTGCAGGTCTGCGCGCAGGTGATCGGCAACGACACCGCCATCACCGTCGGCGGCATGCAGGGGCAGTTCGAGCTCAACGTGCGCATCCCCCTGATCGCGCGCAACCTGCTCGAATCGCTGCGCCTGCTGACCTCGACCTCGCGCGTGTTCGCCGAGAAGTGCATCGACGGCATCCAAGCCAACAAGGCCGGCGCGGCCGCGTCTGCCGGCGCCACGCTCGCCGTCGCCACCGCGCTCAACGGCGCGATCGGCTACGACAAGGGCACCGAGATCGTCAAACAGGCGACCGCCTCCGGGCGTCCGCTGCGCGAGGTCGCGCTCGAGCTGGGCGTCGACGCGAAGCTGTATGACGAAACCATCGACCTGCGCCGGATCGCGCGCGGCAATCGCCTCTAGCGCGCGGGACGATCGGGGCAGCGCGGGAGACGCCGTGAGCACCTGGGCGGGAACGCGCGTGCTGTTCACCGGCGCCCAGGGCTTCATCGGCTCCTGGGTCGCCGAGCGGTTGCTCGACGAAGGCGCCGAGGTGCTCGTCCTCGACCGCCCACTCACAGAACCCTCGCGCTTTGGGTTGCGCGGGCTGCCCGAGCGCTGCACCGCGATGTCCGCCGACCTACTCGACCACGCCTCGCTGTGCACGGCGATCGAGGATCACCGTGTGCAGGCCGTGTTCCATCTCGCGGCGAGCGCGATCGTGGGGTCGGCCGCGAGCTCGCCGCTCGACACCTTCGAAGTCAACGTCCGCGGCACCTGGAACCTGCTCGAGGCCTGTCGTGTCGCGAATCGGCCGCCCGCGCGGATCGTGGTCGCCTCCACCGACAAGGCCTACGGCATCCACGAGCAGCTGCCCTATCGCGAGGACCACGCGCTGCAGCCGCACTATCCCTACGACGCCTCCAAGGCCAGCGCCGACATCATCGCCCGCTCCTACGCCCACACTTTCGGGCTGCCCGTAGCGGTGACTCGCTTTGGCAACGTCTTCGGCGGCGGCGACTTCAACTTCTCGCGCCTCATCCCCGGCACGATCCGCGCGCTGCTCGCGGGGGAGCGGCCGGTGATCCGCTCCGACGGCCTGATGCAGCGCGACTTCCTATACGCCGAAGACGCCGCCTCCGCCTACCTCGCGATCGCCCGCTCGCTCGATCGCCCCGAGCTTCGCGGCCGCGCCTGGAACGCGAGCATCGGGCGTCCCGTCAGCGTCCTCGAGGTCGTCACGCGGCTCGTCGAGATCTCCGGCCTGGGGCTCGAACCCGACGTCCAGGGCAGGGGCACGCCCCACGGCGAGCTCGAACGCCAGTGGCTCGACTGCTCAGCGATCGCCGCCGATCTCGGCTGGGCGCCCGCGTGGGACCTGCAGCGAGGGCTGCAGGAGACGTTTCGCTCCTACACCGCGGAATCGGGCCAGACGCAGACGCAGGCATCACCCGCGTTCGCGGCCCGCGAGCTCAGCTGACCGCGAGCTGCTCGCGGCCCTGCCAGCGCAGCTCCGCGTCCAGCCGTCCGGCCTGCGCGAGCTCCTGCAGGCGGGCTATGCGCATGAACCGCGAGCCCGTGAAGTCCTCGATGCGAAGCTCCCGCTCACGGTAGGCGGCGAGCATCTGCTCGGCGCTCGCACGAACCGTCCAGCGGGGGTGAAGCTCCGGGAAGGCCTGCTCGAACTTCGCAAAGCTCACGCGATAGCTGCGCTTGTCCGGGCCCGCGTCCTTCGCGAGCGCGACGCGGGAGCCCGGCACGACCTCCTCGACGATCCGCGCAACGTCCGCGATCTGGTAGTTCTCCTCGTCGGCGCCGATGTTGAACGCCTCGCCGTGCACCCTCTCGCGCGGGGCCTCCAGCAGGCCGAGGAACGCGCGCGCGATGTCCTCGATGTGCACGAGCGGTCGCCACGGGGTGCCGTCGCTGCGCATCAGCACCTCGCCGGTGGCGTACGCGAACGCCGTCAGGTTGTTCACGACCAGGTCGCCGCGGTGGCGCGGGGAGAGGCCGTGCGCGGTGGCGTTGCGCAGGAAGGTCGGGCTGAACGTCTCGTCGGCGAGCAAACCGATGTCGCGCTCCGCGAGCACCTTCGACTCGCCGTAGGGCGTCACCGGGTTGAAGTCCGCACTCTCCGTCACCCAGTCGCGATCGGCTGCTCCGTACAGGCTGCACGAAGAGGAGAACAGATAGCGCTCGACCCCCGCCTGCTTGGCCGCACGCGCCAGCGAGACCGACGCGCGGTGGTTGACCGCGTACGTGCACTCGGGGTTCAGGTCCCCGAGCGGATCGTTCGAGAGCGCGGCGAGGTGCAGAACCGCGTCGAACCCCTCCAAGTCGCTCCTCGTCACGTCGCGGACGTCCTTACGGATTACCGTGATCGCCGGCGTGTGATCCTCGCCGAAATCGCACCCCTCATACAGGAGGTTGTCGAGGCCCACGACCTCGTGCCCGGCGTCCAGCAGCAGCGGGAGCAGGACCGAGCCGATGTAGCCGTGGTGACCGGTGAGCAGGACGCGCACGGGCGGCATGTTCGCACAGGCGTCCCGGCGCGGCGCGGGACCGCGAAGCTACCCCGAGCCCAGCGCCCGGTACAGCCTCCCGACCACGCTGACCGCCGGCTTGGCCCGCCCGCCGTAAGTGAACAGGCCCTTCTCGTTAATCCCTTCGATCAGGCGCAGCCGCGGCAGCACGCCGTGGATCGAGCCGCCCTGGAAGGTGGGGACGAGGGGGTAGTCGCGCAGCAGGTACACGAACATGCCGCTGAGCCGCGGGTCGGCCGCGTAGGCGCGGATGTGGCGCGCGAGCAGCGAGGATTGGAAGGAGTAGCTGCCGGGGCTGCCCGCCGGGTTCAGGCCGTTGGCTTCGGCGCCGAACTCGCTGATCAGGAGCACGCGGTCGGGAAACGCGTGCCGCATCGCGCCGAGGCGGCGTGAGATTTCCGCGCTGACCGCCGCAGGCGAGTTGTGAGGGTTGTCGTACCAGCCCGAGTAGTCGGTCTCGGCGATCGCATCGACGCCGCGATAGAGCGCGCCCGGGTGCGCCGGAGGGTGATCGCCCCACACGTCCACCGCGACCATCCGCGTCGGGTCGTAAGCGTGCAGCCAGTGAGTCAGAGACTGCACGTAGGAGGCCTCCGCGCCGTCGCGCCCGTCCTCGGCGACCTCGTCCACGAGGTTCCACGCGAAGATCGAGGGATGCAGCTGCGCGGCGATCGCCGCGGTGCGCGCCTGGCTCTCGGCGTGCGCGAGCAGCGCGGGCGTGTTCGAGTACCAGTTGCCGGCGCCTTCGACCGGGCCGACGCCCTGCCAGACGAGGATCCCGGCCGCGTCGAATCGTTCCAGCAGCGCCGGATCCAACGGGTGCTGGGCGCGCACGGCGTTCGCGCCGATCGCCCGCAGCTCAGAGACGATCGCGTTCTCATCGCCCGGTGTGAGCGCGTCGCCGTGACCGAGCGCGTCCTCCTGGACGGTGGCGCCGTGTACCCGCAGGAGCTGCCCGTTCAGGTACACGTGCCCGCCGTGCCACGTGAGCTGGCGCAGGCCGACGCGCGCGGAGTAGCTGCACTCCTGCCCGACCGCGAGCGTGAGCTGGTACAGGCTCGGGCTCGCGGGCGACCACAGCGCCGGTTCCGGCACCGTCACGCTCGTGCTCACCGTCGCACTCTGGCCGTGGGCGAGGTGCTGTTCGGGGAAGCTCAGCGCGATCGTCTGCGATCCGTGCACAAGCGTCCCCGTGGGCAGGATCGGGCGGCCCGAGGCGCCGTCATTGCGCACCTGCACGCTGACCCGCACGCTCGCGCTCTGTTCGGTGGGGATCGCGGGACAGGGGGCGCGCACGCAGACGACGAAACCGGGCGAGAGCGTCGTCTGGATCGCGGGATTGGACAGCTCGCTCGCGCCGATCGGACGCACGCTGACCTCTCCGTCGAGCCCGCCCCAGTTGAACCAGGTGCGGTGAAAGCCGATCCGCGACTGCGCGGCGGGATCACGCCAATCCACGCGCACGACCACCGTGTGCCTGCCGGCGGCCACGGCCGCGCGCGCTTCGAACGGGAGGTAGGAGCCCTGATGGGAGACGAGCGCGTGCCCGTCCACCCACACCTGCGCGGAGAAGTTGGCCGACTGGAAGCTCAGCGCGTAGGTTCCAGGCGCGGCGGCGGTGAACGTCGTGCGGTACCACGCGACCGAGCCTTCGTAGTTGGCCTGCGCCGAGGCGCCGGCGTAGCGCGTGGGGTCGATCACGTTGGGGACGCTCACGTTCGTCCCGCCGAAGCCGCCGCGCCGCCAGTCGAGCGCGATCCCCTTGTTGGAGGGGTCGTGGCGCAGCGTCCAGCGTGTCAGCGCGATGCGCCCACCGGGGCCTTCGCCGACGATCGCCTGGCTCGCGGGCGCTTCCGCGGCGACCGCGTTTGCCGCCAAGGCCACGCAGACAACCATCCCGGCGAGCGCCGTCCTTTTCGCGAATGCGAGCATCGTCATGTGTTCAACAGCGCAGCGCCGCGATCAGAGCGGCGTAGCGGCCGGCGGCTGAGCTGTGGAGACGAGCATCTGCTCCAGCAGCGTCCGCGCTCCGGCCTTGGACAGCGGTTCGTTGAGGTTGCCGCACTTCGGGGACTGTACGCAGGAGGGGCATCCGTCGCTGCAGCCGCAGTCGGCGATCAACCGGTGCGCGTCCTTGCAGAGCTCCTCGAAGCGCTGGAACGCGGTGCGGGCGATGCCGACTCCTCCCGGGTGCCCGTCGTAGACGAAGATCGTCGGACGGCCCGTCTGGGGGTGCAGGTTGGTGGAGAGGCCGCCGATGTCCCAGCGGTCGCACATCGCGATCAGCGGCAGCACAGCGATCTGGGCGTGCTCGGTCGCGTGCAGTGCGCCCAGCAGCGACTCCAGCGGGATCGCCGCGTCAGCTGGATCGGCCGGGTCGAGCTCGAACCAGAGCGACTGCGTGGAAAAACTCGTTTCGGGCAGATCGAGCGCGACGAGATCGATCTGCGCGTGGTCTGAGAGGCGCCGGCGCTGGTAGGCGAGCACCGTCTCGGTGACAGACACCTCGCCGAAGCTGAGGGAGACGCCGAGCGTCTCGCGGCGGTCGTGCAGCCGCTCGATCTGGGTCATGGTCTCGCGCTTTGGCTGGGTGTACCAGTCGCCCTCGAACGGCGCCACGAGCGCGCGGCGGTGATCGAGGTCGAGGTCACGGACCTCATACGAGCGCCCCTGGTGCAGGTAGATCGCGCCGTTGTGCACGGTCGAGTGGGCGCGCGCGGCCTCCGTCTGGCCGAGCAGCTCACCCGAGGAGACGTCGACGATCGCGAAGCTGTCGGGTGAGGCGGAGCGCAGCGAGACCTCGCCGGCCGGATAGGAACCCGGGTCGCGCAGCACGTAGGTCTCGCCCCCGATCGCCGCTTCCTCGCCGGCTCTCCGGGACAGCGCGCGCGCGCGCAGGCGCCCGGCGCTGACGAGCAGCTCGGCCTGGGCCTGCAGGCGCGGGCCGAAGAACTCCGCGTCGCCGGCGTCGATCGGGCCCTCGTGCGCGGCGCACAGCAGGTGCGCGGCGAAGATCAGCGGGCTCTCGTGGTCGAGGATCGCCGCCTCGACGGGACGGTCGAGGAACTCCTCGGGGTGGCGGCAGAAGAACTGGTCGAGCGCGTCCTCGCCGGCGACGTACACCGCCAGGCCGCGCCCGCGGCGCCCGGCGCGCCCCCACATCTGGCGCAGCGAGGCGACCGTGCCGGGAAAGGTGACGACGACTGCCGCGTCGAGCTCGCCGATGTCGATGCCGAGCTCCAGCGCATCGGTCGTTATGACGGCGCGCAGCTCGCCGCGCATGAGCCGCTCCTCCAGCGCGCGACGCTGCTGGGGGGTGTAGCCGGCGCGGTAGGGCTCGATCGCCGCCGCCAGCTCCCCTTGTCCGCTCGCCTCGAGGTCCTGCTTGATCAGCCGGCTGAGCAGCTCGACGCCCTTGCGCGACTTCATGAAGCAGATCGCGCGCGCGCCTTCGCGCACGAGGCGCGCGAGCAGCTCGGCGGCCTCGCCCAGCGACGAGCGCCGGGCGCCCAGCGCGGCGTCGGTCAGCGGCGGGTTCCACATCGCGATTCGCCGCCCCGGTGTGGGTGAGCCATCCTCGTCGATCAGCGCGACATCCTCCAGCCCGGTCAAGCGCTCGGCGAGCTCGACCGGGTTTGCGATCGTCGCCGAGGTCAGCAGGAAGATCGGGGCGGTGCCGTAGGCGGCGGCCATGCGCCGCAAGCGCCGCAGCACGCCCGCGACGTGCGAGCCGAACACGCCGCGGTAGACGTGGGCCTCATCGACGACGACGACCGCGAGGTTCGCGAACAGCTCCGCCCAGGCGGCGTGGTTGGGGAGGATCCCCACGTGCAGCATGTCCGGGTTCGTCAGCACGACGTTCGCGTTGCGGCGGATGTCCGCGCGCGCCTCGCGCGGCGTGTCGCCGTCGTAGATCGCGGGGCGCACCTTGCGCGTCAACCCGAACGAGCTCAGCGCCCGCGCCTGATCCTGCGCGAGCGCCTTGGTCGGGTATAGGTACAGCGCCCGCGCGCGCGTCTGTTCGCAGAGGATGTGCAGCGTCGGCAGGTTGAAGCACATCGACTTGCCCGAGGCCGTTCCCGTGGTGACGATCGTCGGGCCTTCCGTGGCCGCGTGGATCGCCTGCGCCTGGTGGGAGTAGAGCTGCTCGATGCCGAGCCGCTTCAGCGCCGCGAGCACCTCCGGGTGAAGCGCGCCGGGGATGTCCGCCATGCGCGCCCGCATCGAACCCTCGTGTGCTTCGCGCACGAGCCGCTCGTCCGCGCGCCCCTCGTCCAACAGTGCGCTCCAGGGCTCGATCTTGCGCTCTTTCCCGACCTTCCGCCCCGCGGGCTTGGCGGCTGTGGGCGCGACGCGTGGGGAGAGCGCGGCGGCGCCGGAAGGGCGGTTCTCGGGCATGGGTTGCGATAGTAGATGCGATGAGCATCTCCGCCGCCGAGCGCTGGGCGCAAACGCGCACCTTCCATCATTCCCTGTACACGCCCGAGCGCGTCGCCTCCGCGCGGACGCAGCGCGGCCTGGGCGTGTCGGTGTGCCTGCCGGCGCGCGAGTGCGCGCAGACGATCAGCGCGCACGTGCGCGCTTTGACCGTCCTGCGGGAGGCGGGGGCGATCGACGAGGTCGTCGTGATCGACGCCGCCTCGGTTGACGGGACCGCGGCTGTGGCCGAACGCGCGGGGGCACTCCTCTACCAGGAGGCCGAGCTGATGGGCGAGCTCGGTCCCGTGCTCGGCAAGGGCGATGCGATGTACCGCGCGCTGTCGGTACTGACCGGTGAGATCGTCTGCTTTTTGGACGCCGACACCGCGGGTGACTGCGCACACTACGCAACCGGCCTGCTCGGGCCGCTGCTGTGCGAGGCGCCCGAGGAGGGCGAGATCTCGTTCGTCAAGGCCTTCTACCGGCGTCCGTTCGAGCACGGCGGGGTGTCCCTTCCGGAAGGCGGCGGGCGCGTCAACCACCTGCTCGCGCGACCCGCGCTCGAGCTGTTCTACCCCGAGCTCGCGGCCGTCGCGCAGCCGCTCGCGGGCGAGGTCGCGGCGCGGCGCGAGCTGCTGCAGCGCGTCCCGTTCGTCACCGGGTATGGCGTGGAGGTGGGGATGCTGATCGACGTCTGGCGCGAGGTCGGGTTGGACGGCCTTGCGCAGGTGGACCTGCACGAGCACCGCAACCGCCATCAGCCGCTGCCCGCGCTGGTGCCGATGGCGCGGACGGTGCTCGCGACGATCGCCGCGCGCGCGCGGGCCGAAGGACGAGTCGCGGGTGTCGAGATCCCCGAGCTAGCGCTCGAGCGCCCGGCTCTCGCCGGAGCGGGTGTCGCCTCGTGAGCGTTCGCTGCGTCTACATCGACCTCGACGGAACGCTCTTGGGCAGGCGCGCCTCGCTGCTGCACGACGGCGAGGGGCGCGTGACGCTCGACGGGGTGCGCGCGGTGCAGGCCTGTCTGCGCGCGGACGTGGAGATCGTGCTGATGTCGGGCCGTCGCCGCGCGCAGGTGCACGAGGATGCGCGCCTGCTAGGGCAGGACTCGTTCATCTTCGAGGCCGGCGCCTGCGTAGTGCTGGGCGCGGACTGGCAGCTTGGGGGCGAGGAGCACTGGCTGACGGGCGAGATGGTTCCGGGTGAGCTGAGCGTCGCCGAGCAGATCGAGCGCTCGGGCGCGCCTGGTCTGCTGCTCGAACGCTACGTCGGGCGGCTCGAGTACCACGAGCCCTGGCACATCGCGCGGGAAGTCTCACATCCCTTCCGCGGGCTGGTGGACGCACAGGAGGTCGACTCGCTGCTGATCGAACAGGGCCACGAGAACCTGCGCCTGGTGGACAACGGTGTCGTCAACCGCCGCTCGCCCGCGCTGGCCGAGCTCGAGCACGTGCGCGGCTATCACCTGCTGCCCGTAGGGGCGTCGAAGGCGGCTGCCGTCGCTTTGCACATGCGCGTGCGGGGTTACGAGCGGGAGGACACGTTCGCAATCGGGGACTCGCGCGAGGACCTCGCCTGCGCACGGCACGTTGGGGCGTTCTGGCTCGTCGCCAACGCGGTCGCGCGCGATCCTTCGATCCGTACTGCGATGGCCCTCTACGAGAACGTGCGGGTGTGCGAGGCGGCGAATGGCGCCGGGGTTTACGAGGCGGTCGTCAGCACGCTGGTGGGCGCCGACTCTGGGTGATGCCGGCGCGCCTCTGCGAGCCGCCGCGGATCGATGTGATGGTTGCCCGTCCGATTGGGGCGTCACGGGCGTGCAGGTGCCTGAAGCCCGTCCGCGCGGAGCTCACTTTCGAGCAGGTCGAGGACTCTGTCGAGAACCTCTTCGGCGCGTTTGCCGCTGAACTGCGCCAAGCCGAGAGTGATAGCCCTGCGGTGCGGGCGCAGTGGATCTTGGGCTTCTTGATCAAGCGTGCCTGCGGGAGCGATCCAGACGCTGTCAAATGCCAGCGCGGAGTGCTCGGCGATGCGATCGAGGTCGGAGTCGTAGTGCAGTACGCCGAGTCCGTGGGCGGCGGCGATCGCCGCGACCAGATAATCCTGGGGGGGCAGGCGGTGGAATCCTGGGGCGTACCGCGCGAGTTCGGCCTGGGCTTCGAGGGCGGCGTCGCTGATTGGGCTGGACAGCCCGACCGATCTGAATGCCTCAAGCTCCTCTTTGAGTTCGGAGTGCTCGCGTGCGTTGCGCGCGCTGTAAAGGACCTCTAACTCCAATATGGGCGAGCGGTGGAGACTTCCCTCCCCGAGGGCGGTGTCCCACTCGGTTCGTACGGCCGGATGGCCACCGCGCTGAAACGCCGAGTTGTCGACGAGGAGCTGCTTGCCGCCAAACGGCGGGCTCAATCGTCGAGCCAGCGCGTGGAAGCCTCTCCAAGCGCAGCGTAGTCGAGACCGTCTGGACGCCGAAAGCGCTCGGCGAGACGCTCCGCAGCCGCACGCCGGCGCTGCTCGTAGTCGGTCTGCGCGAGGGCCTCCTGCTCGAGGGCCTGCTCACCCTTGCTCACGAGCGCGGCAAGGATCTTGGAATCCGACATTCCCCGTGGGAATCTGCGGCGACCTCGCCGGAGCGCGGACTCGACGTCCTGGTTCGCGGTGATCGTGTAGCGGTGCTTCTTTGTCGGCATCCACTAAGGGTAGCACTTAGTGCGGCACCTAAGCGCCCCATCTTCACCGCAGTGGGTCTGAGTTTGTGGCTTGCAATATCCCCGCTGGAAGGCTTGCAAAATCCCCGCTGGGGAACACTGCAAAGTCCCGTTGGCCCAAGTCGTCCGACACGCAAGACCTCGCTGGATTGGCTTGGTTGAGCGGTGTTTGGCCGGTGTGGATGATGTTTGGGTGTGGTCTTGGACGGTCGGCCGACGAAAGGGGTTGCTTTTTTCGTGGGGATGTGTTTATGATGGTCGTAACGACATCCCGTTCGTTGGGGTGTTGGATCAAGACAAGGTTTGGTTTGGGGTCGTTTCTGCTGGGTCGACAGGGTTGTTTTGAGCTTGCAGTGGTTTCGTAGGGGAGAGGTGCTGGATCGTTATGCGAGGGAGTGGGTTGCGCGTGTTTTCATTGGGGATGGACGTGATGGGAGTCTGTGCGTGTCCGAAAGGGCCCGTAGGTAGATGCGTCAGCACTGCTGACACATCTCTCTCTCTCTCTCTCTCTCTTGTCCCTGTAGTGGCTCTCTTCTAG
>DASXMO010000165.1:0-8696 GCA_036495605.1 Solirubrobacteraceae bacterium | reverse complement strand
CCAGCGCGTAGTACAGGGTCGCGTCACGGTGGCGTCCCGGCTTGGTCTGCACCGGCGCGGCGCCGTTTGAGCTCGTGACTGTGGCCTCAGACACCGCTGTCACCGGCTGCCACGGCATCCACTTCGCCGCCGCCGAACTCGCGGCGGATTTCGTCATAGCCTTCGCGCTCCAGGCGCTCGACCAGCTCCACGCCGCCCTCCAGCACGATCCGCCCATCCATCAGGATGTGCACGAACTCCGGCTTCACGTAGTGCAGGATGCGCTGGTAGTGGGTGATGATCAGCGCGCCCAGCCCCTGCTCGTCGTGCAGGCGCTGCACGCCCTCGGCGACCGTGCGCAGCGCGTCGATGTCAAGACCCGAGTCGGTCTCGTCGAGGATCGCGATGTCCGGCTCGAGCATCGCCATCTGCAGGATCTCCGCGCGCTTCTTCTCACCGCCGGAGAAGCCGTCGTTGAGATGGCGCGAGGTGAACGAGCGATCGACGTCCAGCAGGTCGATCGCGTGCTGCAGCTGCGTGCGGAACTCCTTCACCTGGATCGGCTCCTCGCGCTGGGCGTTGATGGCCATGCGCAGGAAGTTCGCCACCGACACGCCCGGGATCGAGACGGGGTACTGGAAGGCCAGGAACAGGCCCGCGTGGGCGCGCTCGTGGGGCTCGGCCCCGGTGATGTCCTGCCCTTTGAAGACGATCGTGCCCTCGGTGATCTCATACGCGGGATGGCCGAGCAGGGTCGAGGCGAGCGTCGACTTGCCCGAGCCGTTCGGGCCCATCAGCGCGTGGATCTCCCCGCGCGAGATGTCGAGGTCCACGCCTCGCAGGATCTCGCGCTCCTCGATGCGCACGTGCAGGTCTCTGATCTCTAGGTCGGCCATATCGCTGGTTCGAGCTCCGGTCGTCGGGGTTGGTTGGGAAGAGGCGGTCAGTCGGCCAGCGCCGCGGCCCGAGCCGAAGCGGCGGCCGGCAGCGTCGGCAGGGTGGCGGCTACGCCCGTGTCGGCCGGCAGTCCGCCGGCAAGGCCGAGGGACGGTCCGAGCACGAGGTCCGCAAGCGTAGTGTCCTGCAGCGTGCGCACGATCGCCCCGCGTACGCGCGTCCACAAGAGCTTGGTCGGGCACACGTGTCCGGGGTCGGACTCACGCGAGCACACGATCGAGCCATCGGAGGCCTGGGAGATGCACTCGATCGGCGCGATCGAGCCCTCCAGCGCCTCGACGACCTCGGCCATCGTGATCTCGGTCGGCGAGCGCGCGAGCAGATAGCCGCCCCGCGATCCCCGCCGCGAATCGACCAGGCCGGCCTTGCGCAAGCGGGCGACCAGGTGCTCCAGGTAGGCCAGTGGCATCCCGTCGTGCTCGGCGATCTCCGCCAGAGAGATCGGATCTCCGATCGTCCCATCCCCGCTCGCGCTCGCCGTGCCGGCTCGCCGAGCCAGCTCGACCATCACGCGTACGCCGTACTCGGCCTTGGTTGAGAACATCATCTTTCAAATACCTACCTGCGCGCTAGGGTATCAGCCGCGCTCGGGGCCTCCGGACATCTCCCGCAGGGACCCGCGAGAGCCTCTATGAGGCCTCTCTAGGTCTCGGCCTGCAACCTGCGGATGTCGTGAGCGAGCCCTTCCGGCGTGAGCACTTCGGGCTCGAACAGCACCCGCTCCCGTCCGCGGGCATCGAGCAGAAGCAGAGACGCGAAGCGATCGAACGTCGCTCGTCCGTCGCTCGCGGGATGCACGCGATACGCGCGCCAGACCCGGCGCAGCTGCGTGGGAGAGCCGGTCAGGTAGCGAACGCGTCCTGCGAGCGAGACCTGAGTGAGGAAGCGTGCGACGCTCGCCGGCGTGTCGGCCGCCGGATTGGCGCTGACGATCAGCACAGGGGCGGGATGGGGGAGTTCGTCGAGCGCTCCGCGGATCTGCTGGGCGATGAGGACGCAGGTCGCTCCGCACGTCGAGTACAGGAACGCGAGCACCGTCACATGGCCGCGCACGCTGCTCAGAGACACGCTGCGGCCGTTCTGATCGGTGAGTGTAAAGGCAGGCGCGAGAGGGCTGGGCGGGATAGCGGCGCCATCGAACCCCGACGAGCTCGCGGTCTGCAGGTCTGCGGTCGAGGGCGAGGTGCCGCCGTGATCTGAGGGTTTGTCCAGGATCGCAACGAGCGCGATCGTCGCCGCCAGGAGCGCAGCAACGGCAAGCAGCAGGACGTGGGGGCGGGGTCGGCGCATGCGTGGCCAAGCCTAGAGAAGCTTGAACAGCGTCTTGAAAGCGCGCCGAGCAGCGCTATACTTTGTGAAGTCTCCCCGAATCCCGACCATGATTTAGGAGTATCGCGATGACACCGTCAGGCGCGGAGCTGCTCAGACAAGTCAAGAGCCAGATAGACGAGATCGACCCGTCGAAGGTGCGCGAGCTGATCGGCGAGGGCGTGGCGATCGTCGACGTGCGCGAGACCGACGAGTTCGCCGCCGGGCACCTGCCCGGCGCCAAGCACGTGCCCCGCAGCTATCTCGAGACCCGCATCGAGGGCGTGGTCGCAGATCGCGACGCGCAGATCGTGCTCTACTGCCAGTCGGGCAACCGCTCGGCCTACGGCGCGCGCACGCTGACCGAGGACCTGGGATACACGAACGTCGCCTCGATGACCGGCGGCATCACGCTGTGGAAGGACCGCGGCTATGACGTCGTCGTCCCGCGCGCGCTGAGCCCCGAACAGCGCGAGCGCTACTCGCGTCACATGCTCGTGCCCGAGATCGGCGCCGAGGGCCAGCAGAAGCTGCTCGACGCGAAGGTGCTGCTGCTCGGCGCCGGCGGTCTCGGTTCGCCGACCGCGCTGTATCTGGCCGCGGCCGGTGTCGGCACGCTGGGGATCGTCGACGACGACGTGGTGGACCTGTCGAACCTCCAGCGCCAGGTGATCCACTCGACCGAGCGCGTCGGGGTGCCGAAGGTGGACTCCGCCGAGGAGTCGATCCGCGCCCTGAACCCGGATGTGAAGGTCGTCAAGTACCCCGTGCGCATCGACTCCTCGAACATCATGGAGATCATCGAGGGGTACGACGTGATCGTCGATGGCGTCGATAACTTCCCCACGCGCTACCTGCTCAACGACGCGACCGTGCGTCTGAAGATCCCCGTCGTCTCCGCTTCGATCCTCGGCTTCGACGGGCAGCTGTCGGTGTTCAAGCCCTACGAGGGGCCGTGCTACCGCTGCCTCTTCCGCGAGCCCCCGCCGGCGGAGCTCGCACCGTCCTGCGGCGCCAACGGCGTGCTCGGCGTGCTGCCCGGCACGATGGGGCTGCTGCAAGCCACGGAGGTCGTCAAGCTGATCCTCGACATCGGCGAACCCGCGATCGGACGCCTGTTGCTGTACGACGCGCTGGGGGCGACGCTGACCGAGGTCAAAGTGCACCGCGACCCCGACTGCCCGATCTGCTCGCGCGAGCCCGAGGAGATCGGCGACGAGGAGATGGGTGTGTTCCCCGACTACGAGGCTTTCTGCGCTGCGGCAGGGTAATCTGCTCGACCGGTATGGCGACGATCAAGATTCCCCCAGTGCTGCGCGCGTCCGTCGGCGGCGAGAAGCAGGTGAGCGCCTCTGGCGAGAACGTCGGCGAGGTCCTGCGCGACCTCGCCTCCAACCATCCCGCGACGCAGGATCAGCTGTTCGCGGCCGACGGCGAGCTCAACCGCTACGTCAACGTCTATCTCAACGACGAGGACGTGCGCGTGCTGGGCGGTCTCGACACCGCTGTGGGCGAGAGCGACACCCTGGTGATCCTGCCGGCGATGGCCGGCGGACGCTAGACAGCTGCCGCGGTATCTGAAGCCGGCTCGCCAGCCATCCCCGCGACCGGCACGTGGCTCATCGCGTGCTCGGCCAGGGCGGTGATCGTGAGCGAGGGGTTGACGCCGACGTTCGCGGGGATCGCGGAGCCGTCGCAGACGAGCAGGTTCTCGTAGCCGAACACGCGCTGGCGGGCGTCCACCACGCCGCGGGAGGGATCGGAGGCGATCACGGCGCCACCGAGGATGTGGGCGGTCGTGGGGATGTTGAAGAGGGCCTCGCTGATCGAGCTCTGGGCGACGCCGCCGGTGCGCTGCGCGAGCCACTCGGCGGCCTGGTTGGCGACGGGGATGAACGTCGGGTTGGGCTTGTTCGGGTCCTGTTCGGTGCTGAGGAACAGCGATCCGAACGGTCCGCGACGGGGGCGCAGCGCGATCGCGTTGTCGAGCGTCTGCATCACCAGCACGATGATCGTGCGCCGCGACCAGTGCTTGGGGAACATCACCTGCGCGAAGCGCTTGGGGTGCAGCAGGATCTGCGAGAGCAGCTTCAGCGGGCGTGTGACGCGCGTGCCATCGCCGACCAGGAGCGTGTAGAGGCGGTGCATCGAGTCGCCCTCATCGCCGTAGGTGACGGTCTCGATGTGGGTGTTCGGGTCGGGGTAGATGCTGGAGGTGATCGCCACGCGTTTGATCAGGTTCTCCTGATAGTCCTCGGGCACGGTGACGGTCAGGATCGACTCGCTGTTCGTGCGCACGAGCTCTCCCAGGCGCGCGGAGATCTTCCCCAGCGATCCGTTCAGGCGGCAGCGCTGCAGCAGCTTGTTCGTGCCCAGCGGACCCGCCGAGACGACGACGCCGCGCGCGCGTTGGATCTGGCGATCCTTGCGCAGCCACGCGCCCGAGCGCACCGATTCGATCTCATAGCCCTCGGCTCCGTCGGCGCCGCCGAGTGGGCGGATATCGACGACCGTGCGTTCGGGCATCACGCGCGCGCCGCGCTTCTCGGCGAGGTAGAGGTAGTTCTTGACGAGCGTGTTCTTCGAGCCGTGCGGGCAGCCGACCATGCAGCGCCCGCATTCCCGGCAGCCGGTGCGGTCCGGTCCCTCGCCGCCGAAGAAGGGGTCGGAGACGGTCACGCCGGGTTCGCCGAAGTAGACCCCGACGGGGGTTTTCTTGTACGTGTCGCCGACGCCCAGCTCCTCGCCGAGCTCGCGCAGCAGCTGGTCGGCGGGATCCTCGGTCGGTGTCTGTACAACGCCGAGCATGCGCTGCGCTTCGGTGTAGTGCGGGGCGAGCGCGGACTCCCAGTCGTCCATGTCCGCCCACTGGGGATCCTCGAAGAACTGGCGCGGCGGCACGTACAGCGTGTTGGCGTAGCCGAGGCTTCCGCCGCCGACGCCGCAGCCGGAGACGACGGAGACATCCTTGAAGAACGTCAGCCGGAAGATCCCCTTCATGCCGAGGAAGGGATTCCAGAAGTAGCGCCTCATGTCGGCGGTCGAGCTCGGCAGCTCGCTGTCGGCGAACCGGCGCCCGCACTCGAGCACGCCGACGGAGTGGCCCTTCTCGGACAGCCGCAGCGCCGAGACGCTGCCACCGAAGCCCGAGCCGATGACCAGCCAGTCGAAGTCGTAATTGTCTGTCGCGCCCACGTTCGTCTCTCCCGACCATCCTACCCGGCCGGTGCGCGAGAGGGTGAGTGGAACGCTCGGCGCAGCGCGCTCTCGCGGGGCGTGCGGCAGTCGCTATATTCTCTGAAGTAATGGCCGTTCAGCCGCTGAAGAACCGGCCCTGTGGAGGGCGCTACGGGGACATCGTGCAGTCGATCGGCAACACGCCGCTGGTCGAGCTGTCGCGTCTGTCGCCCAAGCCGGGCGTGCATATCTGGGCCAAGCTCGAGTCGCACAACCCGACCGGCTCGGTCAAGGATCGCGTCGCGCGGGCGCTGATCGAGGACGCCGAGGCCCAGGGCGCGCTCTCGCCGGGGCAGACGATCCTCGAACCGACCTCGGGCAACACGGGGATCTCGCTGGCGATGATCGCCAAACGCAAGGGCTACAAGCTGAAGGTGGTGATGCCCGAGAACGTCACGCCCGAGCGCACGCAGCTGCTGCGGATGTATGGCGCGGAGATCGTCTACTCCGCGGGCTCGCTCGGATCCAACGGCGCGGTTGAGAAGGCTCTGGAGATGGCCCAGGCCGACTCCTCGGTGTACATGCCCTACCAGTACGGCAACGAGGCCAATCCGAACGCCCACTACAACGGCACGGCGCTCGAGATCATCGAGGATCTCGACGAGGTCTCGGCGTTCGTCGCGGGCCTCGGCACCGGCGGCACGCTGATGGGCAACGGGCGGCGCCTGAAGGAGACGTTCGGCGATGCCGTGAAGATCGTCGCCGCCGAGCCGATGCAGGGCGAGCCCGTGCAGGGACTGCGCTCGCTGGATGACGGGTTCATCCCACCGATCATCGACATCTCGCTGCTGGACCGCAAGATCTTCGTCACCAACCGCGATGCGATCCTCTGGACGCGCCGGCTGCTCGACGAGGAGGGCGTCTTCGCGGGAGTCTCCAGCGGCGCGATCGCCTCGATCGCCGTGCGCATCGCCGGCGAGCTGGACGAGGGCAACGTCGTGTTCGTCGTCGCCGACGACGGTTGGAAGTACCTCTCGAGCGGCATTTACACGCTGCCGGTCGACGAGATCGAGAACCTCGACGCCACCGTCTGGTGGTAGTCCTCCGGCTCGAGTCAGCGCCCTCGTCCAGGACGCAAGCCCGGCGGCGCGCGATCGTGCACGCATCCGCGGCGCGGCGCGCATGGCGATGAACATCTCCCGCGCCCTGCTGGACGACGTGATTGCGCACGCGCGCGAGGAGTACGACGCGGAGTGCTGCGGCATGATCGCCTACGCCCCGAGCGAGACCGACGGGGAGACGCTCGCCACGCGGGTGCATCGCGCGACGAACGTCTTCGCCTCGCGCAAGCGCTTCGAGATCGACGGCAAAGAGGTGCTGCGAACGATCGACGAGTTCGAGGATGCAGGCGCGGAGCTCGGTGCGATCTACCACTCGCACACGCACACCGCTCCGTATCCGTCGCAGACGGACATCAACTTCGCGGCCAACTGGCCGGGTCTCGAGTGGGTGATCGTCGGGCTCGCGGGTTCCGAGCCCGAGGTGCGCTGCTATCTGATCGAGGCCGCGGTCGTGCGGGAGGTCGAGCTGCGGGTGGGGTGATGGACGGCCCGGCCGACGATCATCTCGTGTGCCCTGCCTGCGGGCGAGAGCACTCTGCCGGCGAGCGCTTCTGCGTCGCCTGCGAGATGCCGCTCGTCCATCCTCCGGGCGCGGCGGGTGCGGGCGCGGAGGCCGAACCGGACGAGCGCCGCGAACACGCCCGCAAGATCAAGCCCCAGTACAGCGAGGGCCGGCTCGTCAAGGTCGCCTACGCCCAGAACCTGCCCGAGGCCGAGCTGATCCAGGGGCTGCTGCTGGAGGAGGGCATCCCGAGCATGTCAAGACGCAACGGCGGTTTCGACGTCCCCGACTTCCTCGCGGCCGGCCCGCGCGACATCCTCGTGCCCGAGTCGGGCGTGCAGGCGGCACGCGAAGCCCTGAAGGCCCCGCCCTAGACGGTCGCTGAGCGGCGCATCTCTGCGTCCTTACCGATCGGAGATCGACGGGATCTACGATCGGCCAGCACGCGTGCTATCGCACGCCACGCTCCCTGCGTCCTTGACCTGCTTGCCCAGCGACCGTCTTAGCTAGGCCAAGACCGGCTGGGCGGCCTCGCAGCTGCTGCCCGAGGTGATCGCCTCGATCTCCTCGGAGGCGCGCTCGAACTCGGCGTCGGAGAGCACGGGGGTGCCCTCGAAGGGCAGTTCGCGCTGGAGCTCGACCCACGCCTGGGCGCCGTTGTACTCGTCCTTGACCTTCACCGTGACCGGCCGCGGAATGCGGTAGGTGCGCAGCAGGAGCACGTGCAGCGGCTGCTGGCGGCGCCAGCCCAGACGCCGTTCGGCGTAGCTGGGCGTCCACACGTAGAAGGGCGAGAGCGCGTCGACGCAGCGCGGATCGTGGATCGTGAAGTGCCCCGCGACTTCGGCCCAGGCGCGGATACGCACGCGATCGGGCTGCTGGATGGGCACGCCCGAGCTAAATGCGTGCATCGGCGGCTCGCCGTCGCTCCAGACGCCCTCCTCGAGCGCGCGGCGCAGCTCCGGCTGGTGGGACTCGCGCACGAGGTCGCCGCTCTGGTTGTCGAAGGTCGGATACAGGAAGAAGCGCTCGTGGGCCAGCCGGAAGGGCTTGCCCGGGTCGCGCATGACGCCCTTGCGCAGTGTCAGCAGCTGCTCGCCTTCCGCTAGGGCGCGGACGGTGACAGCCCACTCTTTGAAAGCAATTGGCATGGGAAGAACAGGTGGATGGTGAGGGGGGACTTCTTGAAGTAAATGCCCTATGTGCCGCGCTCGCTAACTGGCGGCTGGCGCTTAAAAGATACGAAATCCAGGCGAAAATCCCAAATCCCCTGCAAATCACGATGTTTTTGGGGCTCTTTGGCGAGTTGGGGTCTCTTGTCACAGCTCCGGATGCGTGAGGAGACCGCTCCCGCCGAGACTGCCTCGACTACTGCCGAGATCGCCCCTACTCGCCCCGCTACCCGCTCTTGCCGGTCCCGCTGCCGCCACCGCCGGGCGTTTCGATGCGCAGCCGCTGGCCGGCGCGCAGGATGCCGGTGCTCTTGCCCGGGATCGTGCGGCCGTCGACCGTGTCGTGGCCGGGCAGGCCCGGCTCCCCACCGTGCGCGCCGCTGGGAGCGTGGCGGCGACGCTCGGCGATCAGCGAGTAGGTCATCTCGCGCAGTGCCCGCAGCTCGCGCACGACCCCATCCCCGCCGCGATGCTCGCCCG
>DASXMO010000164.1:0-15692 GCA_036495605.1 Solirubrobacteraceae bacterium | reverse complement strand
CGGTCTCCTCGCCCGCCTGCAGGTGCTCGTAGGCCGCGAGCACCTCCGCGATCGGCTCGACGTGCTCGTAGGCGTAGGGAAAGGAGTCGGGGTCGGCCTGCTTCAGCCGCTGCGCCTTCGCGCGGCGCTCGGCGATCAGCTCGGTCAGGCCGTGGCGCGCGCCCTCGCTCTCGGGGCGGTCCTCGTCGTCGGTAGATGCGCTCACGGCGCCAAGCCTATGGCAGGCTCATCGCGCCCGCCGCCCCGCGGGGGCGGCTACTTCAGCCCGACGTCGATCTTCGTGATCTTCAGCTTGCGCGCGGGCCCGCGCGGGACCTTCACGGCGACGGCATCGCCGCGCTTGTGCCCGAGCAGCGCGCGCCCCACGGGGGACTCGTTGGAGAGCTTGTTCTCGAGCGGCTTCGCCTCCGCCGAGCCGACGATCGTGTACTTCACCGACTTGCCCGTCTTCTCGTCCTTCACATGCACGACCGAGCCGACCTGCACAACGTCCGTCGAGAGGTCCTTCGTCTCGATCACCGTCGCCATCCGCAGCTTCTCCTGCAGCTGCGCGATGCGGCTCTCGATCATCGCCTGCTCGTTCTTCGCGTCGTCGTACTCGGCGTTCTCCGAGATGTCTCCGAATTCGCGCGCTTCCTTGATGCGTTCGGCGATCTCACGGCGCTTGGCCGTGGACAGGTGCTCGAGCTCCTGATTGAGCTTCTCCAGGCCTTCGGGGGTGAGGATGACGTCCTTCTGCATGTGACCCTCGACGGGTTGGCTTGAGCGATGAAAAACCCGCCTCTCAGGCGGGGATCGCCGCCAATGGGAGCGCAGCGCGCGCAGCAGTATAGCGAGCGTCTCCGAGCGTCGGGGCGTTTTGCAGAGACTCGCCCACGCGCTTCGCCTCAGCCGGATCGAGGCCCAGCCGGGCGACGTACCACGGGTAGAACTTGCGCAGGTAGCGCGTCGCGCGCGGCTCGCCCAGATGCTCGACCGCGCGGTCGATCGTCCAGGAGAGCTCCCCGAGGATCTCCTCGCGCGTGGGCTCTCCCTGCGGCCCGCCCAGCAGCTGGCGGAACAGCCACGGGTTGCCGAGCGATCCCCGCGCGAGCATCACCGCCGTCGCGCCCGTCTCCTCGAACGCCGCGCGCGCGCGCGCGGCATTGCTGAGGCCGCCCGTAAGGATCACCGGCGCGGGCAGCGAAGCCACGAGCCGCGCAGCGAGCTCATAGTCGGGAACGCCCTTGTGATGCACCGCCGCCGAGCGCGGATGAAAGGCGATCGCCGCGACCCCCGCCTCTTCCACCAGGCGATGCGCGAGCGCAAACCCGCTCTCGTCCCCCGCGCGCAGCCCCGAGCGCAGCTTCACCGTGATCGGCAGCTCGCGCCCGGCCCGCGCGGCTCCCTCCCCCGCGGCGCGCGCGACCGCGACGGCGAGGTCGGGATTCGCGAGCATCCCCGCGCCCGCGCCCGTCTTGCGCACCTTCGGCACGGGACAGCCCATGTTGATGTCGATCGCATCGGCCGCAGTCCGCGCCGCCACGTGCTCAGCCGCCGAGCGCATCACCGCGGGGTTCTCTCCGAACAGCTGGATCGACACCGGCCCCCCGCCCCCGCACCAGCCATCACGGCTCTCCCAACCGCCGCTCCCCCCACCACGGCTCTCCCAGCCGCCGCTCCCCCCGCCACTGCTCTCCCAACCGCCGCTCTCCCCGCCGTCGCTCTCTTGGCCGTCGCTCTCCCCGCCGCTCCTCTCTCGGCCGCCACCCTCTCGGCCGCTCCCGCCTCCGAGGGCGCGCTCGTCGGGATGGATGCGCAGCATCTCCACGCAAGTCTTCTCGTTCCCGTAGTAGATCGCATGCGAGGACACCATCTCCGACACAGCCATCCCGGCCCCGTAGCGCTTGGCCTGCAAGCGCACGAACCAGTTCCCAATCCCCGCCAGCGGCGCCAGCAGCACACGATTGGGCACCTCCAGCGGGCCCAACATCCAAGGATCTGTCAACCGAGCCATCACGCCATCATTGCGCAGCGCCCCGCCTCCCGCCCTGCACGAGTAGGGCGACCCCGCCTATCGCCGGCCGTATCGCCATCGCAGAGTGTCAGGCTGCGTCGGCTTCAAGCAATGTCCGCAGACGAGCGAGCTCGTCTGGCTTCATCGCGTAGGAGTGCGCATCGGTGGGGAAGCGGCGAGAGCGCACATCCTCGGCAAACGCGCTGACGGCGGCGAGCATCTCCTGCCTGATCTCCGCGTAGCGCTTCACGAAGCGAGGCGTGAACTGATCGAAGATCCCGAGCAGGTCGTTGAGCACGAGCACCTGCCCGTCGGTGTCGGCTCCCGCACCAATGCCGATAGTGGGTATCTGCAGTCGCTCCGTCACGAGCGTCGAGACCTCGGCGGGCACCGCCTCGAGCACGAGCGCGAAGCAGCCGGCCTGCTCCAGGGCGATCGCGTCATCGAAGAGCTTGCGGGCGGCGTGCGCATCGCGCGCCTGTGTCCTGAAGCCGCCAAGCGCCGTCGTCGTCTGAGGCGTGAGACCGAGATGTCCCATGACCGGGATGCCCGCATCGACGATGGCTCGCGCGCGGTCGGGCACCGGCCCCTCGAACTTGACCGCGTCCGCGCCGGCTTCCTTAACCAGGCGCAGCGCGGAGGCGATCGCCTGCTGATGCGAGCGCTCATATGAGCCGAAGGGCAGGTCGCCGATCAGACGCGGCCCGCTCAGCCCGCGACGCACCGCCTTCGTGAGCACGAGCATCTCCTCCAGCGTCACCTGGGCGGTCGTCGGGTAGCCGAGCACGGTCATCGCCGCGGTGTCACCGGCCAGGACGAGATCGACACCCGCCTCCTGCGCGACCTGAGCCGAGGGCCAGTCATATGCGGTGACCATCACGATCGGCTCGCGGCGACGCTTCATCTCCGCCAGTCGCGGCAGCGATACGGTCGGACTCTGAGCCTGAATCTGGGTCCGAGCCCGCGTCTGACCCCGCTCCTCGCCTGGGTTTCGAGGCGTGCTCACCGCTTCCCCGCCTCCTCCAGCGCTCTGGTCAAGAGCGTGGCGAGATCGCCCCCCAGCCCCGGCCGCACAGCGTCGGGATTGGCGAGCGTTTCGAGGGCGAGCCCGAGGCTCAACGCCTGGAAGGCCGTCGCCACCTCCTCGGGCGGCAGCGGCAGCGCGGAGGCGGCGGGCCCCTCATCCGCGCCCTCCATCACCCTGGCGATCGCCAGCGGCACCGCGCCGACCCGGGTCGCCAGCTCCTTGCGCAGGGAGTGGTCATATACAGCCCGGACCGTGAGCTCGAGGCGCAGCAGAAACGGCGCCGGGTCATCGGCGAGCCGCTGCAACCACTCATCGGCGGCTGCTCTCGCGCGCTCCGCGAGCGTGCCCGCTTCAGTCCATGCGAGGTCGATCGCCTCGACACGTTGCGCGACCCACCGCTCGTAGAGCGCCAGGAACAGATCCTCCTTGCCCTCGAAGTTGGAGTACACCGCGCCGTGCGAGTACCCGGCGTCGTCGGCTATCTCGGCCACCGACGCTCGCTCGTAACCACGCCGGCTGAAAGCCCGCGCCGCCGCGGCCAGCAGATCTTCCCTGGTCTGGGCCTGCGACTCAGCTCGCGTCATCCGGCGCCGCGCCATGCGAAGAGATTATACTGCCATCCAGATTGCCAGACCATCTAATCAGCTCGTGCGGATGACCGAACGCGCGACCATCGCCGTGACCCGCGAGGGAAACGGCCCAGAGGTGCTGTTCGTGCACGGTGGGGCGGGTCCGAGGGCGACATGGCGAGGACTGGAGGGATTGAGCGCGCGTTGGACGCTGGCGTTCGCCCACCGGCGTGGCTTCCCGCCGAGTCCACCGCCCCCGCGCGGTCGCCAGGACTTCGAGATCGACGCACACGACCTGGCCCCCCTGCTCGATGCCCGCCCGCACATCGTCGCGCATTCCTACGGCGCGCTGGGCTCGCTCATCGCGGCGGCGCGCAGACCGGGGCTCGTGCGCTCGCTCACGCTGATCGAGCCGGCGCTGTTCCTGCCCGCGGACGATCCCGAGGTCGTGCGGTTTCGGCGCATGGGCGAGGAGTGCCTGGCGCACGGACTCGACGCCGAGCCCGAGACACTGCGCGAGTTCCTGAAGATCGCGGGAGTGTCGTCGGTAGCAGACAACAGACCGCTCCCCGAGGAGGTCGCCCGGGGTGTCCGTCGCGCCCTCGGCGGCAGACCTCCTTCCGAGGCAGAACCACCGTTGGAGGAGCTGCGCGATGCCGGCGTGCCCGCTCTTGTCGTCTCAGGCGATCACCACCCAGCTGTGGAGCGCATGTGCGACGCGACCGCAAGCGCACTGAACGCACAGCGGCTGATCGCACCCGGCGCCGGGCACTTCGTCGCCGCCGCGCCCGGCTTCGCCGAGCAGTTGGAGCGGTTCCTCGCCGCTCCCCGACCCACAGCGCAAGGCCCTCCCACAAGCCGATCGTCTCGATGAAACCAAGCCTCCCAGGACGTTGCCGCGCCTACCCCGGGACACCACCGCCTGCCCCGGGACGCTGCCGCCTACCCTGGGACACCGCCGCGCCTACGAGTTGCGTTCGTGCAGCAGCCGCAGCCCCGTGAGCGTCAGCAGGTCGTCGACCTCCTCGATCTCCTCCGTGTAGGGCACCACCAGCGAGGAGAGGCCGCCCGTGGCGATCGCCGGGGCGCGCTGGCCCAGCTCGTCGTAGAGGCGCCTGAGGATCGCGTCGATCGCGCCGGCATACCCGAACACGACGCCCGAGCGGATCGCATCGATCGTGTTCTTGCCGATCACGCTCTTGGGCGGCGCGAGATCGACCTTCGGCAGGCGCGCGCCGCGTTCGGTGAGCGCTTCGAGCGAGACCTCGATGCCGGTCATCAGCGAGCCGCCGAGATAGTCGCCGTCGGCCGAGACGATGTCGAAGGTGGTCGCCGTGCCGAAGTCCACGCACACCGCCGGACCGCCGAAGCGCTCGCGCACGGCCACCGCGTTGACGAGCCGATCGGCGCCGATCTCGCGCGGGTTGTCATAGCGGATCGCCATGCCCGTCTTCATGCCCGGCCCCACCACGTGCGCCTCGTGGCCGAGGTAGCGCGAGGCCATCGCGGCCCACTCGGGCTCCAGCTGCGGCACCGTCGAGGAGACGATCGTCCCGCCGAGGTCCGCGAACGACAGCCCGCGCAGCCCCAGCAGGTTGCCGAGCGCCGCGCCCAGCTGGTCGGCTGTTGACTCGCGCACGGTCGCAAAGCGCCAGTGCTCGACGAGCACGTCCTCGCGGAACGTGCCGAAGTGGGTCTGCGTGTTGCCTACGTCTACGACCAGGAGCATGGCGCGAGGGTGCTGGGTGGGGGACGGGACTGAACGAGCTCTCGAGCCCACCTGCGCGAGCCCGAGGAAGGCATTATGCTGAGGTCATGGCGAGGAGGCATCGAGGGCGATGAACGTAAAGGTGTATGTGCTGCCGGGATCGCACCCGTGCGCCGCGGTCGAACAGGCGCTGAGGTTGAAGGGCATCGAGTTCGATCGCGTCGACCTGATCCCCATGACCCAGGTGCTGATCGGGCCGCTGCGCTACGGCGGGGCGACCGTCCCGGGTATGCGGATCGACGGCGAGAAGCTCATCGGCTCGCGCACGATCATGCGCCGCCTCGATCAGCTGCGCCCCGAGCCGCCGCTGCTGCCACCGGTCGGGGACGAGCGCTACGCCCCGGTGCTGGAGGCCGAGCGCTGGGGCGACGAGGTCCTGCAGAGCGTGCCCCGCAGGATCCTCGACGTCGGTTTCCTGCGCCGCCCGCACGCGATGCTCAGCTATGCCGGCGACGCCAAGCTGCCGATGCCGAGCGCGCTCATGAAGCCCGCGACGCCGTTGACGGCCAAACTGATGGCGTTCAAAAACAAGGCCAACGACAGCAGCGCGCGAGCGGACGTCGCGGCGCTGCCCGCGCAGCTCGATCGCGTCGATCGCTGGATCGCCGAGGGTCTCATCGGCGGCGAGCAGCCCAACGCCGCCGACCTGCAGATCGGCTCGACGATCCGTCTTTTGATGAGCATCGGCGACCTCCGTCCGCTGATCGCCGACCGTCCCGCGGCAAGACTCGTGAATTGGTTTCCGCCGCAGGTCGGCGAGATCGAAGCCGGCGTGCTACCCGCCGAGTGGTTTCCCGCCGCGCCCGTCGCGCCCGCCACGGCGTAGACTTACCGTTACCCTCGCAATACAATGTTCCTGCTCACCGTCTCCGGCGCGCCGGCAAGCGGTGTGAGCACGATCCGCACACTCAGCGCCAGGTGCTTGTGACGGCGCAGCGCGACCTTGGCCTTGGCGGTGAGGGGCACCGTGAAGGACACGACACCGGCCTGCAGCGACGATCTCAGGAACCGGCCGATGCGCACCTTGGAAGAATGTCCGGCCTTGGCCAGCGACGCCGTTGTTGTGAGCAAAGTGACTTCCAGCCGCCCCCCGGCGCCGACCCCGGAGATGTCGACGGTTCCGTGCACAGCCGGTGAGTGCTGCGTGGATGCCAGCTTGACCGACCCAAACGGCGAGCCGGGAGCGGGTTCGGCCCGTGGCTGCCCGGAGAGCGGTGAGCTGGAGGTCATGGCGGTGGGATTGCCACCGGTTGGCGAAAGGGTAGGCGTCGGCGTCGGCGAAGTTCCTTGGGTCGGTTCTTTGGACGAAGCAGACATAGTTTTGAAGCTCTGGTCAAGGCCTTTTTCAGGGCCGTGTTTGTTTTCCGCGACAAGTCGGAAGTGGTACTCCGTACCTACAGTCAACCCGTTGACGGCGACGGAAACGGCCTGGCTGCGACCGCTCGCCGGGAGAGTCGCCTTGCCCGTCTTCTGAGCGTAACTCGTGTCGGTGCCGTATTCGAAGAAGTATTCGGTCGCTTCGCCTCCCGGGTTGACCGTGCCCTTCAGCGTGGCTGCGGTTTCTTTGACCCCTTCGGCGGCAAGCGTCGCAACGGCGGGCGCGGTGGCCGCGTGGGTGGTGAACTGTTCGAGGCCGCCCGACACCGGTGTTTTCCCGGCTCCATAGGTCGCAACCAGTTCGAATTTATAGGTCATACCTGGCTGCAGACCGGTGACCGCTTTCGTTACGACATGGCTCGTGAAGTCTGCCGCGCTCAACGTTGTGCTCGCCGTTGACTGTTTGCCGGTGATCCCGGGGCCTTCATATTCGAAGTGGTATTCGACGGTGGTGTTGCCTTGGGGATTGATGCTGCCGTTGAGCGTCGCTTCCGTCTGGGCTTCGCCGCTCGCTGAAGTCGTTATGTCCGTGGGGGTCCCTCCCACGAGGACTTCGTATTTGGTGTAGTCGATGTTGTTGCTGTAGATACCAGGCGGTTCCTTGAACATGCTCGTGCTTTCGAAGTCGTAGATCCCCGGCGTCACGAACGTGCATTTTCCTTCCCAGTTCATCGTCCCCGTGGTTGGCACCCCGGTGCATGCGGGGTTGTTGGTGCCAATCCAGTTGACGCTGGCCAGGTTGCTCGGGTCGTGGTTGACGAATTCGACTTCACCGCCTTCGGTGATCGTGACCCTGCTGGCGGGCTGCGGGTACACGGGGGACGCGTTGGCTGTCCAGCACGGCCAGTCGAACTGCACACAATTTTGGTTGACTTCGAGCTTGACCGCCGGCACGGCGAGGGCCCGGGGCGCCGCATAGGCGCCAAGCACGGCCGCCACCGCTCCCAGCAGGGCGAGGAAGGCAAACATGCGCGGTCTCACGACGGCGCTCATGCGTGCACGGTCACAGACCTGGTGATGCTCATGGCCGCCCCGTGAGTCGGGGTGAGCGTGATCTTCACCTTCAGCGCCAGGCGGTGTCGGCGTTTGAGTGCCTTCCTTGCCTTGGCGTCGAGCTTCACCGAGAAGGACTGCCGGCCGGCGCTCGCCGAAGCGCTCACGAATCGCCCGACCACCTGCGTTTTATGTCCGGCCTTCCCCAGCGACGCGGCGGTGGCGAGGAGATCGACCTCGAGGCGATCTCCAGCGCCGGCCGCGGCGATCTGCAGCGACCCTTTGACGGTGCTGCCTCGCTGAACCGAATGGATCGTGGGGGTGCCGGAGAGCGGAGATCCGATCGGGCTTTCGCCTGCTGGCGTGGTGCCCGGCGTCGTGCCACCTCCGGGTGTCGTGCCGGTGGGGGGCGTGGTGGCCGCGCCTTCGACTACGACTTCGTATTTGGTGTAGTCGATGTTGTTGCTGTACAGACCAGGCGGTTCCTTGAACATGGTGGCGCTTTCAAACTTGTAGGTTCCCGGCGTTGCGAACGTGCACTTTCCTTCCCAGTTCGTCTTCGGCGCCGCTGGAGCTACCGGCACCGACGGTTCGCATGCAGGAGCGCTGCCAATCCACGCGATGTTCGCTTCCTTGCCGTGATCGACGAACATGACCGAGCCGCCGCTAGCGATCGTCACGGAGCTCGCGGGTTGCGGTCTGGATGCCGACCCTTCCGTGGTCCAGCATGGCCAAGCCAGTTGGACGCAGTTTTCGTTCACTTCAAGCTTGGCCGTCGAAGACGCGGCGAGCGCCGGCATCACGGCGACCGCCAGGCCGAGCACGGCCGCCAACAGTAGATAGCGCTTGCGTGGTCTCCTCACGATCTCAGCCCGCCTTCCTGGTTGATGGCGCCCCGACTGGGCAACTGTCGCCCCTGCACGCGCACGAGGCCGTCGCTGAAGAAGGACGCCGCCCCGTGCCGATCCTTCCCGTCGGATCAGAAACTCCTCCGATCGCCGGCCACAACCCCCGTTCGCGATCCGCTCACGGGGCCCGGTGCCCCCGGCGAGCCCGGCCAGCGTGACCCGTGAGCCCGAGCCCGACCAACGCGGCCGTGCGCCCACGCGGACCCCTCCCGGCGCTACAGTCGCAGGGTCATCCGCACGCTCGACCCGCAATCGTTGACGCAGCACGTCGACCGCATGTACCGCGCGGCCTGGGCGTTGTGCGGGCGTCGCGAGGACGCGGAGGACCTGGTGCAGGAGACCTTCGCGCGGGTGCTCGCGCGACCGCGCATCGTGCGCGGAGAGGACGAGGCCTACTACCTGATGCGCGCGCTGCGCAACACCTTCTATACGAGCAGGCGCACCGCCAGTCGCCGCCCGCAGACGGGAACCGCGCTGGAGGACGTGGTCGCGGCCGACCCGCGCCCGACGAACCGCCCCGAGCGGGCGATCGAGGTGCAGGAGCTGTACGCGACGATCGCGCAATTGCCAGAGGACTTCCGTCTGGCGCTCGTCGCGGTGGACGTGCTCGGGCTCTCCTACCGCGAGGCCGCTCGCGCGCTGAAAGCGCGCGAGGCGACGATCACGACCAGGCTCCATCGAGCGCGCAAGCTGATCGCGCGCGCGCTCGATCCGGAGCTCGCCGCCGACGCCGCCGCGGACACGCCAAAGGGCGAGCAAGCGCGGTCGAGCGGATCACCATCCACGACCGGTGGCCGATCGTCGAGAGCGGACACCCGCACCGAGCGCGCCGCGCAGATCGACTCAAGCCGGGAAGAGACGCGCGCGAGCGGAGTCCTGCCGAGTAGAGGCACGACATGAGCGAACAGGACATCACATGAGCGATCGGCTCACACCCACCGAAGTCGATCAGGCCCAGACCGAGCACGGGCGCGCGGCCGAGCGACACGTGGCCGAGCTCGTGCGCGCGGTCGACGTGCGCGCGCCACAGACACTGCATCGTCGGGTTCAGGAGATGGTGGACACCCGCCCCGGCTCGCGCCGGGGGGCAGGCGCCGAGGGAGAGCGCAAGGGCGTGCTCGGCGGGGTGCTGCACGGTCGGCTGCGGCCGACGCTCGCGGCGATGGTCGTGGCGGCAATCGCGGGCGCGGCGCTGGCGCTGCTGACGGGCGGCGGCACGCATCGGCCCGTGCAGCCCGCGGGACCCAGCTTGAGCGCTGCCACGCAGCTCACGTTGGGCGCCGCCACGACCGGCGCTCCCCGCGAGAGCGCCGCGCACGCCGGACAGCTGAACGTGGCGGTCGACGGCGTGGCCTTCCCCTACTGGGAGGAGCGCTTCGGCTGGCGCGCGAGCGGAACGCGCACGGACACGATCGGCGGGCGCAGCGTGAGGACCGTCTTCTACTCCGGCCCGCGCGGCCGGCGTATCGGCTATGCGATCGTCGGCGGCACGCCCGCGCCGGCGACGAGCGGCGGCACGCTCGTGTGGCATCGCGATGTCGCCTACCGGCTGCGGCGCATCGGCGCCGTGCCCGTCGTCACCTGGCAGCGAGACGGCAGGCTCTGCGTGCTCTCCGGCCGGGGAGTCAGCGGCGCAACGCTCGTGCGGCTCGCCAGCTGGAGCGAGACCGGCACGGCCACATAGCCCTCGCGGGGTTGAGGCGCCCCGGAGTCGGGAGCTCATGCCGGGCACTGGGCGTGGTAACCAGCGGCCGTGGAGATCACGCAGGCCGGGCGAGGAGACAGGCCGGGCGAGGAGACAGGGCGGGCGAGCTCAGAATCCGAGCACGGGCGTGCTCAGCGGCGCTCCGCTCCAGCGCACGCCCTCCTCGAGCGGGAGCGCCGCGAGGGCATCGGCGAGCGAGTCGCCGGCGGGCGTCCGCAGCGCGAAGTCGAGCTCGAGCGCGGGGATCAGCACG
This sequence comes from Solirubrobacteraceae bacterium, assembly GCA_036495605.1. Taxonomy (GTDB): domain Bacteria; phylum Actinomycetota; class Thermoleophilia; order Solirubrobacterales; family Solirubrobacteraceae; genus Palsa-744. The sequence goes on along the minus strand of DASXMO010000164.1, from coordinate 5,096 downwards.
AAGCGGCGGCTGAGCAGCTGCTCGTGCGGGAGCGTCATGCGCGGATGCGCGAGCTCGTACTCCCCGAGCAGCAGGATGTCGATGTCGATCGCGCGCGGGCCGTGCCGCACCCCGCCACCCTCGCGTCCCAGCTCCCGCTCGAGCTCCTTCACGGCGTCGAGCAGCTCGAGCGGCTGCAAGTCTGTTTCGATGCGCGCGCACGCGTTGAGGAAGCTCGGCTGGTCGAGCACCTCGCCCACGGGATCGGTGTCGTACGTGGAGGAGCACCCGAGCACGCGCACGCCCGCATCCGCGAGCGCATCGACGGCGCGCTGCAGCTGCGCTCGGCGATCGCCGACGTTCGAGCCGAGTCCGAGCAGTCCAATCTGGGCGGGCACGCGCCGGACGGTATCTATGCGCGCGTGGGCTCGCCGAGCCCCTCGCCCAGCCCGACCCGCGCGTGCAGGCGACGCAGCGGGCGCGGCGCCCACCAGACGCTCTCGCCGAGCCGCCCCATCAGCGCCGGCACGAGCAGCGCGCGCACGAACGTCGCGTCGATCGCCACCGCCAGCGCGGTGCCGAGGCCGAACTGCTTGACGAAGAAGATGTGCGAGGTCACGAACGCTCCGACCGCGACGCAGAACAGCAGCGCCGCCGCGGTGATCAGCCGCCCGGTGCGCTCCACGCCGTAGGCGACGGCGTCGCGCGTGCTCAGACCGTTGTCGTGGCCCTCCTTGATGCGACCGAACAGGAACACGCCATAGTCGGTCGAGAGCGCGAACGCGACGACGAACAGCAGCACGAGGTTCGACTCCTCCAGGCCGCCGATCGGGCTGAACCCGAACAGGCTCGAGAGATGGCCGTCCTGGAAGATCAGCACGAGCAGCCCCGCGCCGACGGCAACCGTGAGCAGGTTCATCAGCAGCGCCACGAACGGGAGCACGAGCGAGCCCGTCATCAGGAACAGGAACCCGCCCGTGACGAGCGCGAGGATCGCGAGCGCCAGCGGCGTGTTCGCGGAGATCGCCGACTTCTGATCGACGAACCACGCCGTCGAGCCGCCGACGAGCAGCGTCGGCGGGCTCGCGAGCGCGTGCAGGTGTTCGATCAGCCGCTGGTTCGCGGGCGAGCCGTCCTTGCCCCGCGGGAGCATTTCGATCTCCCACTCTCCCCCGCCGATGTAGCGCGGCGCGCCGGTGAGGCTCGCCTGGGCGCCGGCGACGACCTGGGCGCGGTGGGCGAGCGCGGCGACGGTCGCCGCTGCGCTCCGCGGAGCGCGCGAGACGAGCGTCACCGTCTGCGAGCCGTCCACGGCGAAGTCGTGCGTGATCGCTTCGGCGACCTGACGGGGCTGCGCCGAGGTGGGCAGCACATGGGCGTCGGCCGGCGTCAGCTGCAGGCGCAGCGCCGGCACTGCGATCACGATCAGCACGATCGAGGTTCCCAAGGCGACCATCCCGGGACGGCGCATGACCGCGCGTGCCAAGCGGTACCACCCGCCGCTCTCGGTCGGACGCGCGGCCTGCGCGGCGCTGCGCTGCAGGCGCGCGGGCGCGAGCGCGTTGATGCGCGGACCGAGCGCGACGAGCACCGCCGGGAGCACGATCAGCGAGACCGCGCCCGCTGACAGCGTCACGATCGCCCCGCCGATCCCCATCGAGTAGAGGAAGCGCAGCGGGAACACGAGCATCGACGCGAGCGCGCCGGCGACCGTCAGCGAGCCGAACAGGACGGTGCGCCCGGCCGTCTGCAGCGTGCGGCGGATCGCCGCGTGCGTGTCGAGGCCGCGCGCGAGCTCCTCGCGATAGCGCGAGAGGATGAACAGGCTGTAGTCGATACCGAGGCCCAGCCCGATGCCCGTGACGAGGTTCACGGCGAACACCGACAGGCCCGCGAACTGGTCGATCAGCCGCAACAGCAGGAAGGTGATCACGATCGCGAAACCGCCCACGAGCAGCGGCAGGGCAGCGGCGATCAGACCGCGGAACACCCAGAAGGAGAGCAGCAGCAGGATCGGCAGCGCGAACATCTCCGCGCGCGCCAGATCGGAGGAGGTGCGTTTGTTGATTTCGTTGAACGCCACGTCGTTGCCGCCCAGACGCACGTCGCTGCCGACGAGCTGCGGACGGATCCGTTCCACTGCCTGAGCCGAGCGTTCGCGCGTGGCGAACGCGGCCAGCACGAGCGTCTGGTGCCCGTTGCGCGAGACGAGCACCGGCAGGTGCGTCGCGGGGTAGTCCAGGGCGCGCTGAAAGCCCGGCTGATGGGCGAGCAGCGCAACCACGTGTGCGGCCTGCGCCTGTGCCGCCGGGTCGCTGCGCACGTCGCCGGCGCTCGTGACCAGCGCCGCGACGCCGTAGTAGGCGGCCTGGCCGGTGGCGTGTTCGACGGTACGCAGCACCTGCTGGTTCTGCGCGTTGGGGTCCTGGAAGTCAGAGGATTCGCTCTTGAGGATCGTCACGACGGGGACGCCGATCGCCGCCGCGAGCAGGAACACCGCGCCCGCGATCAGCAGGATGCGCCGCGTGCGCTCTGTGGCGAGCCGTGCAAACTGGTCAATCATCTTGCCTCCGGTTCCTCGAACGTTGCCGCTGTCAGCACCGCTCCACCCTCGCCGGAGATTATAAGTTAGTGCTCACTAATGTCAAGGAAAATCTCGATATCGCTCTCGATCGTCGGAGGGATGGCCGAATCGGAGGAGCCACTCATAGGTCTCATAGCGCGACCGGGCCGATGAGCTCAGCAGGCCGCGCTACTCCTCGGCCTCGCGCCAGACCTCGACCGAGACCTCGTCCACGTGCAGCGGGATCGGCGGCTCGGGCTTGGTGGCCTTCACCCACACCCCTTCCAGCTCGTAATCCCCGAGCAGCCTGTCGGCGATCGCGCCGCACAGCCGCTCGAGCGTCTTGTGCGAGCGCTGCTGGGCGATCAGCGCGACCAGCTGGCAGACCTCGCCGTAGTCGACCGTGTCCTCGATCGCGTCCGTCACCGTCGCGTCGGTTTCGCCGAGGTCCAGGCGCAGATCGAGCACGAGCCGCTGGCCGACCTCGCGCTCGGCCTCGCTCACACCGTGGTGCGTATACAGCGACAGCCCCGCGATCTCGACCGTGACCGACTCGCCGGTCTCCTCGCGCTCGGAGTCGAACTCGTCCTCCAGCTCCTCGTCTGGCTCGTCCGGGTCTTCGGGCATCTCCGCGTGCGGCTCGCCGTCCATTCAGCCCAACGTAGCAGCCGCCACGCTCAGCGCAGCGCGTACCGGCGCGACCTCGTGCACCCGGAATACGCTCGCTCCGCGCTCGTAAGCGAGTACGTTCGTCGCGATCGTCCCGGGCAGCCGCTCGCTCGCCGCCACCGGCTCCTGACGGCCGGCCGCGTCGGCGAGGATGCGCCCGATGAAGCTCTTGCGCGAGGTGCCCACCAGCAGCGGACGTCCGAGCGTGGCGAGCTCGTCCAAGCGCGCCAGCAGCTCGAGGTTGTGCGCGAGCGTCTTGCCGAAGCCGATCCCGGGGTCGAGCACGATCCGCTCCTCGCGCACTCCCTCACCCACCGCATAGGCCATCCGTTCCTCCAGGAACGCCCGCACCTCATCGACGACGTCGCCGTAGCGGGGTTCGGACTGCATCGTGCGGGGCTCGCCGAGCATGTGCATCAGGCAGCACTCCGCCCCGCTCTGCGCCACGATCCCCGCCATCTCGGGATCGCCGCGCAGCGCGCTCACGTCGTTGACGAGCGTCGCGCCCGCCGCGATGCACGCGCGCGCAACCGCCGCCTTGGACGTGTCGATCGAGACCTGCGCGCCGGTGCCCGCGGCGACGATCCCTTCGACCACTCCCAGCACCCGCTCGAGCTCCTCCGCAGCCGGGACCGGCTCCGCTCCCGGGCGCGTGGACTCGCCGCCGACGTCCACGATGTCGGCCCCTTCGCCGACCAGCTCGAGCGCATGAGCGATCGCCGCATCCCCATCCAAATACAGGCCCCCGTCCGAGAACGAGTCCGGGGTCACGTTCACGACCCCCATCATGCGAAACGGGACGGATCGGGATGAGACTGTGCTCATCCGAAGCATCCACCTCCTCTGACAAGCGTATAGGCGTGACTGGCAAGGACGCAGGGAGCGTGGCGTACTACGTACGCGAGCGACTGAGGACGCAGCCAGGCGCGGCTAGACGCCGTCAGAGCGGAGCTCCGCGGTGCCTCCGGCCAGCCCCGGACGGGGGCTCACGCGCGGGGTTTCGCGCTCGGGCCGGCCGGCGGGCGCGGGCGGAGCGGGCAGCTCGGGCCCCGAGTCCTCTTCCACGCCGAACACCTCCTCCTCGCTCTTGCCGTCGAGCAGTGCGAGGAACTCCTCCTTCTCGATCGTCTCGCGTTTGACGAGGATCTCGGAGATCTTCTCGAGGTCGTGTCGATGCTCGGTGAGGATGTCCGTGGCGCGCTGGTGCGCGGCCTCGATGATGCGCCTGACCTCGTCGTCGATCTCGCGGGCGATCTCATCGGAGTAGTCGGGCTCGGTCGAGAACTCGCGGCCGAGGAACGGCTGGCCGTGGTCGTGGCCGAATACCCGCGGACCGAGGCGCTCTGACATGCCGAAGCGCATCACCATCTGCTTCGCCGTCTGCGTGACCTTCTCGATGTCGTTCGACGCGCCCGTCGTGATCTCCCCGAACACGATTTCCTCGGCAGCGCGCCCACCGAGCGTCATTGCCATCGTGTCCTTCAGCTCCGCGCGCGTCGTCAGGAAGCGGTCCTCCTGGGGCATCGAGATCGTGTAGCCGAGCGCCTGTCCGCGCGAGATCACCGAGATCTTGTGCACCGGGTCGGCGAACTCCAGGAAGTGGCCCACGAGCGCGTGGCCCATCTCGTGGTAGGCGGTGATCAGACGCTCTTTCTCGGACATCACCCGCGTCTTCTTCTCGGGGCCGGCGATCACGCGCATGATCCCCTCCTCGAGCTCTTCCTGGCCGATCTCGCGCTTGCCCGTGCGGGCGGCGAGCAGGGCAGCCTCGTTGATCAGATTGGAGAGATCGGCGCCGGTGAAGCCCGGGGTCTGGCCGGCCAGGGCATCGATGTCGATCACCTTCGCCAGCGGCTTGCCGAGCGTGTGGACCTCGAGGATCTTC
>DASXMO010000163.1:0-20969 GCA_036495605.1 Solirubrobacteraceae bacterium | reverse complement strand
GGCGCGAGGGGTATGTGGCCTGCCATCACTGCGGTCACCGCGAGACCGCGCCCGAATGCTGCGAGCAGTGCGGCTCGATCTCCGTCGGACGCCACGGCGCGGGCACCGAGCGCGTCCAGCACGATCTCGCGACCGCGCTCGACGGCGGTCGCGGGGACGAGCGCTTCCCGGTCCTGCGGCTGGACGCGGACACGGTCGGCGCTGACGGCGTCGCGACGCTGCTGCGCCGTTTCGAGGCGGCCGAGTCCGGGGTGCTGGTCGGCACGCAGATGGTCGCCAAGGGCCACGATTTCCCAGACGTGACGCTCGGTGTGGTGCTTGACGCCGACGCGACCTTGCGCTTTCCCGACTTCCGCGCCGAGGAGCGCACTTTCGCGTTGATCGCCCAGCTCGCGGGACGGGTCGGACGCGGGGCGACGGGGCGCGTGCTCGTGCAGACGATCGCGCCCGAGGCCCGCGCGATCGTATACGCCTCGCGCCACGACAGCGATGGCTTCCTCGCGGGCGAGCTGGAACGCCGCGAGGCCCTGCGCTACCCGCCGTTCTCACACCTGATCCGGATCGTGTGCGCGGCCGTCGAGAGCGCTCCCGCACGCGCAGCCGCGGGTGCGCTGGCGGAGTGGTTGCGTGGGGAGCCGACTCTGGGGACAAGCGTGCTGGGACCTGCAGCATTGTTCAGGCTGCGTGGCCAGGAGCGCCAGGTGCTCGTCCTCAAGGCCTCTGAACGTCGCCCCGCGGTGCGCGCCGTCGGCGAGGCGGTGCGGCTCGTTGCGAAGGATCGCGCGCACCGAGGTGTGAGTTTCAGCGTCGATGTCGACCCTCAATAAACTGGCTCGTATGACTGACGACGAGGACCTTGAGGTCGCTCACGACGGCGAGGAGGCGGCGGTCGAGGAGATCGACGAGCAGACGCGCGCCCGCCGCGACGCTGCGCTTGCGCGAGTGCGCAAGCTGGGGGACCCCGTGCTGCGTGCGAGCGCGGTCGAGGTCGATCGCTTCGACGACGCGCTCAGGAGCGAGATCGAGCGCATGGGGGAGCTGATGAACGACGCGTTGGGCGTCGGTCTGGCCGCCACCCAGGTGGGGATCCTGCACAGGGTTCTGGTCTACCGCGCTTACTCCGACGATCCGATCACGGCGATGGTCAATCCGGTGATCGAGTGGCGCAGCGACGAGCTGGAGAGCGCCGAAGAGGGTTGTCTGAGCATCCCCGGCGTGCACGTCGAGGTGGAACGCCCCGCGCGAGTTCGGGCGCGTGCGCGCGACGCTTTCGGTGAGGAGGTGCTAGTCGAGGCCGAGGGGCTCGAGGCCCGCGTGATCCAGCACGAGGTCGACCACCTCGACGGCATCCTGATCCTCGACCGGATCTCACGCGAGGCGCGCCGCGACGCGATGCGAACGTTGCGGGAAGCCCGCGATGGCGAGGCGCCGCGCGAGCGCGTCGCCGCATCCGAGACGAGCCCCGCCTAGCCCGCGCTGTCGCGGCGTGCGGGGGGAGGAGCTTGGGTCATGCGCACGGTGTATCTCGGCACCTCTTCGTTTGCGGCGGAGGTCCTGGAGCACCTGGCCGGTGGCGCGCATCGTCCGGCGTTGGTCCTCACACGCCCGGACCGTCCGCAGGGACGCGGGCGAAAGCTCGGGTCCCCGCCGGTGGCCGATGTCGCGCGGGCGCTCGAGATCCCACTGGAGCAGCCCGCGAACGTCAACGAGCTCGACGCGCGCGAGCAGATCGCCGCGGCACGTCCCGAGGCAGTGATCGTGTGTGCGTTCGGAGCCCTAGTGAAGGATCCGCTGCTCTCACAGCACGAGCTGTTGAACGTGCACCCGTCGCTGTTGCCGCGCTGGCGTGGTGCCGCCCCGGTGGAGCGCGCGATCATGGCCGGCGACGAGCGCACGGGCGTGTCGATCATGCGCCTGACGGCGGGCCTCGACAGTGGACCGGTGTGCTTGACGGGTTCGCTTGCGATCGACCCAGAGGACACCTACGGATCGCTGGCCGAGCGCCTGCAGTCCCTCGGCGGAAGGCTGCTCGTGCAGGCGCTCGACCTGATCGCCGCGGGCGCGGCGCTGGAGTTCGTCGAGCAGGACGAGTCCGGTGTCACCTACGCCGAGAAGATCGCTTCTGAGGATCGTCTGCTGGATCCGGCGCGCTCGGCACAGGGGCTGGAGCGCACCGTCAGAGCCCTGCAACCACATATCGGCGCGCGCCTTGCCCGCGCCGACGGGAGCCTGCTCGGTGTGCATGAGGCGCGGGTCGCGGCACCGGGCACGGTGCACGCGCCGCCGCCCGCCGGAAGTCTCGCCATCGATGGTGGGCGTCTGCTGTACGGGACTGCCCGGGGGACGCTCGAGCTGGTGCGGGTACAGCCACCGGGTGGACGCCCGATGGACGCCGGCTCCTATCTGCGCGGACATGCCCTCTGAAGCGCGCGTCTGCGCGTACGCGGTGCTGCGGCGTGTGTTCGAGGACGGCGCTTACGCCGATCAAGCGCTGCACGCCGAGTCTCGCGCGCTTGCTCCGCGCGAGCGCGCGCTGGCGATGCGCCTGGCCTACGGTGCGGTGCAGCGCAAGGGCACGCTCGACCATCTGATCGAAGCGCTCACAGAGCGTCCGGTCGGCAAACTGGACCCGCCGCTGCGTGCCGCTCTGCGGCTCGGTCTATACGAGCTGTTGTACCTGGACGGGGCACCCGACTACGCCGTCGTCGCGGATGCCGTCGAGCTCGCCAAGACGAACGCGCGCTCAGGTCACGGGCTGGTCAATGCCGCGCTGCGTCGGGCCGGGCGCGAGGGCTCGGCCGCATTGCTGGGAGCGCTCGGCGACGCCACACCCGAGCAGGCCGCGGTCAAGCACTCCCACCCCGAGTGGATCGCACGCCTGTGGTGGCGGGAGCTCGGTGCGCAGGACGCGCTCGCGCTGATGGCCGCCGACAACGAGCCGGGCGAGGTGGCGCTGCGGGCGAACCTGCTCGTGACCGACGCCGCCGCGCTTGCCAGAGCGCTCCCGGTGCGCACGCACGGCGACGCGGACGTGCCCGAGGCGCTCGTCCTGGAGGAGGCGTTCGATGTCCACAACTCGCCCCTGTGGGCCCAGGGTGCGTTCCTCGCGCAGTCGCGCGCGGCGATGCTCGTCGCTCGCACACTCGACCCCCAGCCGGGCGAGCGGGTGCTCGATCTGTGCGCTGCGCCGGGGGGAAAGAGCACGCATATCGCGGCACTGATGGGCGGGAACGGAGAGGTCGTGGCGGTCGAGCGCGATCGCCGGCGCGCAGGGGCGCTCGTGCGCACAGCGCAGAGGCTGCGCGCGGATACGGTGCGCGTCGAGCTCGCCGACGCGACCCTTGCGCGACCGGAGGGGGCGGTTTATGACCGCGTGCTCGTGGATCCGCCGTGCTCGGGATTGGGGACGTTGCAGGCGCGCCCGGACCTGCGCTGGCGGATGCAGTCCTCTCGTCTGGCCGAGCTTCAGTCAGCGCAGGCGCGCATCCTGGATGCGGGTGCCGCTGCGCTCCGTCCGGGTGGCGTGCTGGTCTACTCTACGTGCACGATCTCTCCGACCGAGAACGAGCGCCGGATCTCGACGTTCCTAGATGCCCACGCGGACTTCGCGCTCGATGATCTCGGCGCCGAGCGCCCCGCCCTGCGCCACCCCTCGCCCGACATGCACAAGGCCCTGCTGACCATGCCCCATCGCGATCGGAGCGCCGGGTTCTTCATCGCGCGACTGCGCCGGGCGAGCGGCTGAGCCCCAATGGCCGGGGAGACGGAGAAGGAGAAGCCCACCGCGAGCACGAGCGAGCTCGGTCCGCGCTGCCCGCACTGTGGCGAGCCGTGGCTGCGTCCCACGAACCTGCCGGGGCGATATCGCTGCGTGTACTGCCTGCGCCGTTTCGAGCTGACCTCCGTGTGTCCCAACTGCGGAGAGCACTCTACGATCGTGCGCATGTCCTCCACGGCGATCCTCAAGTGCAACAACTGCGGCGATTCGATGCTGCAGGCGATATGAGCGACGCCGCCAAAGAGCTGTTTCGGGGCGTGCGCGTGGCGCCATCGATCCTGTCCGCCGACTTCGGGAATCTGCGCGAGCAGGTGGGGGAGGTCCTTGATGCCGGTGCGCGGGTGATTCATGTGGACGTGATGGACGGGCATTTCGTGCCGCCGATCACGCTTGGGCCGGTGGTGGTCGACGCGTTGCGCCAGCGAACACATGAGGCGGGGGCCGTCCTCGACGTGCACCTCATGATCGAGCGCCCCGAGCGCCACATCCCCGACTTCGTCAAGGCGGGCGCCGACTCGATCACCTTTCACGCCGAGGCCACCCCGCACGCCGCCTATGCCGCGGGGCTGCTGCGCGAGGCGGGGGTGGGGGCGGGTGTCGCGATCAACCCCGCCACGCCCGTCGGCGCCCTGGCGGAGATCGTCGATGCGATCGATCTGGCGCTGTGCATGACCGTCAATCCCGGGTGGGGCGGGCAGTCGTTCATCGCTCATTCGTCCCAGAAGATCGAGCGCGTCAGGGCGATCGTCGGTCACGAGGTGGCCGTCGAGGTGGACGGTGGTATCGATCCGCTGACCGCGCCCACGGCGCGCGATGCCGGCGCGAACGTGTTCGTCGCCGGCTCGGCGATCTTCACCGGTGGGAATCCCGGCGAGGCCTATCGCGCGATCGCGGCGGCGATCGGCGCCGACTGAGAGCGGCGCGTGCCGCGCCTGTAGACGGCGGCGAGCAGCAGCGCCAGCAGGCCGGTCGCGCCGAAGTAGCCGATCTCGGTGCGCAGCAGTTCTTCGCTTACGATCGGCGAGAACATCCACGCGACGAACACGACCGCCGCGAGCGCCCAACAGGCCGCCGCGATACGCGCTTGATCGCGGGCGAGCACCGCCTGGTTGAGTGCACCGGAGGTCAGGTGCATGCCCATTCCCAGGCCGATCAAGGCCAGGCCGAAGCGGTTGTAGTCGAAGTTCTGGCCGAACAAGTGCTCCATCACGAAAGGCCCGATCGCGAGTAGCCCAAGCGCGACGGCGGCAGCGAAGGCGGCGATCGCGAGCACCGTCACACGGATCGCCCGCGCGAAAGCCGCATGACCCTCGGTAGCCTCGAGGCCCGTGAGATGCGGCAGCAGTGAGGTTTGGATCGCCTGAAACAGCTGCAGCGGCGCGCGCGCGATCAGCAGCACGTTGAACACCACTCCCGCCAGGCCGGTGACGGAGGAGGTGGCGTCGACCGTCAAGACCGCCGCGTTCAGGATCGTCTGCTCGGAGAGCATGATCCCGGACACCGCCAGCGCGAACCCGGCGCCCCGCTGCAGCGTGAGGCCCTCGTGCGATGCCTCCTGCACGCCCTCCGCGCCGGGGCCGGCGAGCGCGGCGTCGGCCTCATCGACGGTGATCGGTGCGTCCGTGAGCGCGGCGTCGGTCTCGTCCTCGATCGCGACTGCGGCGGCGCCGACGGCGCCATGTGTCTGGACCTCGCCGCCGCGGCGGGCGAAGGCCGCGGGCACGACGACGAGCGAGACGAGCGGGGCGGCGGCGATCCCGAGCGCGACGGCGGTCTGTCCGCTCGTTATCCCGAGGGCTACCGCGAGCACGAAGCACAGGCGCGAGAGGGACTCCATCAGCACGAGCCCGCCGAACAGCGCGAAGTATTCGTGTCCCGCCAGCCAGCCCCGGGCGAAGTAGCTGGCGGCGTAGGCGAGCGTCCCGACGACCAGCACGCCGTACAGCGCGGAGTAGCCGTCGAAGAGTTCGTGGACGATCTCTTCGTGCAGCGCGAGCGCGACGGCCAGGAACACGAGCGCGAAGCTCGCCTGGATCGCCATCGGCACGCGCAGTGGGTGCTTGCCATGTCCGTGGGCCCTGCGCTCGGCGATTGTGCGCGAGAGCAGCTGTTCGATCGGCCGGTAGATGACCGAGATAACCACGAACATCACCGACCACAGGACGTCCAGGCGCTGCGCCGATTCTTCTCCCAGCACATGACTGGCGATCGAGAAGTAGGCGAACGTCAGCAGACCCGTCGATGCGATCCCGATGGAGAGGATCCGCGCGCCGCTGCCATAGGAGCGCTGGCCGGTGCGAGACGGCGTCTTTACCGATCGTCGATCAGATGCGATCGACCGATCGGCCAGCTCGCGTGCTGGCCGACCCTCGATCCCGTCGACCACGCTTCCTGCGTCCTTGTCCCGCTTGCCCATCGCCCTTATGGGGGTTGGGGGCTCAGAGGCGGACAAGCAACATCGTCCACGGGAACGGCGAGCGGATCCCGATCACGTCTCCGTGCTGGGAAAGCAGCTCCACGAACGCGCGCTTAGACCAGTGGTTCAGATGGCCCGGCGTATTGCCGAGATCGCGCCAGTAGGCGCCGCGCGCCATGTTGACCGCGCGCCAGACAGGCTCGCGGGGGACCGAAACGAGCAGGTGGCGCTGCGCGCAGCGGGCCATCTCGCTGAGCGTGTGCTCGGGGTCGGGGACGTGCTCGAGCACCTCGATCGCGGTAGCGAGATCGAACTCGTCTGCGGCGAAGGGCAGGTTCTCGGCGTGCATTACTTGGTACTCGAGGTTCGGAGCTTGGCGCTGTTCCCAGCCCTCCTGGATTGATTCCTCGTCGAGGTCGATCCCGACGACGCGCCGGTCCTCCCCGAGGCGCTGTGCCCACTTGTGCACGAGCACGCCCTCACCGCAGCCGACGTCGAGCAGCGAATGAGGGTCGGCGCGGGCGAACAACTCGTCCAGCGTGCCCTCGAATCCCGCCATCATGCGCTTCACCAACGGGTTGCTAGAGCCGTACTTGTCGTAGGTGTTGCCGGTGACGATCCCCTCGTCGGACACCGTCACGCCGGCGCTCACACCTTCACCGCCTCTCGCTCGCGGGACTGCGCAGGCTCGGTGTTTGCTTCGTAGTGAGAGGGCTCCACGCCCAACTGCAGCTCGATGCGGCGCACCCGCTCGAACGTGCGCTGGGTCATCACGCGTTGGGCGGCGAGCAGGTCGCCGATCACGCCGAGCGCCCACAGCACTACGGCGGCGATGAACAGCACCGCCCCGAGGATCAGCGACTGGACGTGGCCCTTGCCGTTGCCTTCGGCATAGGCGACGACGAAGCGGATCCACACGCCGATCGAGACGATGCCCATCAGCAGGGCGAGGCTCCAGAACACCCGCAGCGGCTCGTACTGGGCGTAGATGCGGAAGATCGAGATCGTGTTGCGCCGCACGTAGGCGCCCATCGAGGGGAACAAGCGCGACTCGCGCGTCTTGGGGTTCGTGCGGATCGGAACGTGATCGACGGCGACGAGCAGCTTGCCCGCCTGGATGATCGTCTCGAGCGTGTAGGTGAAACGCGAGACGACCATCATCTGGATCGCGGCCTCGCGGTTATAGGCGCGAAAGCCGGAGGTCGTGTCGGGCACCGAGGTGGAAGAGGCCTGACGCACGACCCACGAGCCGAGACGTTGCAGGGCCTTCTTCAACGATGAGAAGTGCTCGATGCCGCCGACCTCGCGATCGCCGACGACCATGTCGGCGCGGCCCTCGAGGATCGGACGGACGAGCCTCGAGACGTCGGGACCGTAGTACTGGTTGTCGGCGTCGGTGTTGACGATCACGTCGGCGCCGAGCTTCAGCGCGGTGTCGATACCTGCCTGAAAGCCCGCGGCGAGACCCTTGTTGTTGGTCAGGCGGACCAGGTGATCGACGCCGTGAGCGCGCGCCACGGCGATCGTGTCGTCGGTCGAGCCGTCGTCGATGATCAGCCACTGCACGACGTCGAACCCGTCCACCTCGCGGGGCAGGTCGGCGAGCGTGCTCGGCAGTTGCTCGGCCTCGTTGAAGCAGGGGATCTGGATGATGAGCTTCACTGGGGTGAACCCTACCCCGTGGGGTTGCGTCGTCGGGGCGGCTGCTTGCAAGGATAGGCTCTGCGACCGATGGCCAGCGCGACGCTCAGCAAGCCGCGGCAGGACACGACTCCGCTGCGGCGGCTGCGTGCTGTCGATGCGTCCACGTGGGCGAAGATCGGGTTCGCGCTGCTGTGCGTCGGTGCGCTGGTCGGTTACTTCGCCTATCCGACCTACCCAACCTATGATTCGTTCTACGCGCTGCTGTGGGGCCGCGACCTGCTGCACTTGCACCTGCCCGACTTCCGGGTATATCGCGGCCCCACCGAGCATCCGCTGGCGATCGCCTTCGGGATGATCTGCTCGATCTTCGGGCAGGGCGGCGCGCGCCTGATGGTGCTCGGGTCGATCACGTCCTTTGTGGCGGTCGTCGCGGGGATGTTCAGGCTGGGGAGGTTGTGCTTCGGTCCGGTCGTGTGGCTGTTCGCGGCGCTGCTCGTGTTGAGCCGATTCTTCATCGAGAACCTGGCCGCGCAGGGCTATCTCGACATCAGCTATGTCGCGCTGATCGTGTGGGCGATCGTGTTCGAGGTGCAGCGTCCGCGACGAGGCACGCCGGTGTTCGTGCTGCTCGCGGGTGCCGGGCTGCTGCGGCCCGACGCGTGGGTGTTGAGCGGCGTGTACTGGCTGTGGTGCGTATGGCCCCGTCGCGGGGAGCAGCGGATGGCGCTTTCGCGAGCGTTGCCGTATCTGGGGCTCGCCGTGGTCGGACCGGTTGTGTGGCTGACGGTAGACGGGGTTGTGACAGGAGACCCGTTGTACTCGCTGCATGCCACCGCGGGCCTGGCCCAGGAACTCGAACGCACCCAGGGCCTATCGAGCGTGGTGGGGTCGGTGTGGACGTTCGGGGTGCGGATCGACAAGCTCCCGGTGGTCCTCGGCGTGCTCCTCGGGTTGCCGATCGCTGTGTGGCTCTCCCCTCGGCGCGTGGTCACGCCGCTGGTAGCGCTTGTGCTGCTGTTCGCGGTGTTTGTTGCCGAGGGTGCGGCCGGAGCGTCGGTGATCGATCGCTATCTGATGGGCGCGGCGATCGTGATGCTCCTGTTCTGTGCGGTCGCGATCGGCGGATGGGCGATGCTGCGCCCGCGGACCGCGCTGCGGCGCGTGTGGTTGGTGGGGGCCGCTGCGCTGATCCTCTACGGGGGAGTGTCGGTGGCGACGACGCTCAGCCTCTCGAGCCTGCGCACGACGCTCGCCTATCACGAGGACTTCCACGAGGGTCTGGTCGCGGCGCTGTCGAACCCGCGGGTGCACGCGGCGCTGAAGCGCTGCCCGCTGCTGTCGCTGCCGGACAACAAGCTGATACCGGACGCGCGCTGGATCCTCGACAGCGTTGGGCAGCACGACATCATCGCGCGCAGTCAGGCGCGCGCGGACGCAAAGCTTGGCTCCCACCAGCTGCAGAATCGTCTGAACGCCGGCAGCGTCGCGGTGTATCCGCTCGGCAGCGCGGTGTTCTTCGAGGCGATCGTCGATCTCGGTGACGACCCCCGCGATCAGGTCCCGCAGGCCGGCTATCACCGCATCTACACGAGCCGCTACTACGCGGTCTATGACAACTGCGGCTGAAGAGCTCGATCCGGCGCCTGAGCCCGGGCGCCGGGACCATTCGAGCGGAGCTGCTACGCGACACGGCGAGGGTGGCGATCGCGGCGGGAGCAGTAGCGGCGGTGGCGGAAAACGCGCACGGCGCTGGGCCTGGAGCGGTCTGGCGGTGGTACTCGTGGGTGGGCTCGCGCTGCGGCTATGGGGGGTCCGGCAGGGATTGCCCTACGCCTACAACGCGGACGAGGCCGACCACTTCGTGCCGCACGCGATCGAAATGTTCGCGCACGGCCTGAACCCCAAGTACTTCGCCAACCCGCCGGCCTACACCTATGTCCTGCACTATCTGTACGCGATCGCGTATGGCAGCGCGAGCGGAGCTCGCCGTGCACTGGCGCTGCACCCGACGGACGTGTACACGCTCGCGCGCGTCGCCGCGGCGCTGCTGGGGACGTTGGCGCTGTGGTTGCTGTACGCGACCGGAGCGCGCCTGTTCGGTCGGGGCGTCGGCCTGCTCGCGGCGGCGATCGAGGCGGTCGCGTTCCTGCCGGTGTTCTACGCGCACCTGGCGCTGAACGACGTGCCCACGCTCGCTCCGCTCACGCTCTCGCTGTTGGGGGCGGCCGGGGTGCTGCGCAAAGGCCGCGCGCGCGACCATCTGCTCGCAGGCCTGGGTCTGGGCTTGGCGTGCGCCACCAAGTACACGGCCGGGATCGTGCTCGTGCCTTACCTGGCGGCGGTCGCGGCGAGCTACCTGCAGGGCTCCGCCGAGCTGGGATCGGCGAGCGCCGGGCGTCGCGTGATCGGCGGGGTCGCGCTGGCCGGTGCGGTGGCACTCGTGGCCTTTCTGCTCGCGAACCCCTACGCGCTCCTGGATTACGCGGACTTCCACGCCGAACTGGTCCACCAGTCCTCGCTCTCTGCCGAAGCGCAGGGCAAGCTCGGCGCGCCTCGCGACGGTGGGCTGGCCTACTACCTGTGGACGCTCACCTGGGGCCTCGGCTGGGCGCCCGCGCTGGCGGCGCTCGGCGGCGCGGTGAGCGTGTGGTGGCGTGAGCGGGCGCTCGGCTGGATGCTCGTGCCGGCACCGCTCTTGTACCTCGCGTTCATGGGTTTGCAGGGCCGCTACTTCGGCCGTTGGCTGTTGCCGATCTTCCCGATCCTGTGTCTGCTTGCTGCGCTGTTCGCGGTGCAGCTCGTGGAGGCGATAGGACGTCGCAGTCCGCGTCTGCGTGTCGCCGGCGCGGCTCTGCTCGTCGCGGTGCTGCTGGTTCAGGGCCTCATCTACAGCGTCCACTCCGGCCGAGTGCTCGCCCGCGCTGATACACGCAACCTGACGCGCGCGTGGATGGTCGCGCACATTCCCGCGGGTGCGCCGATCGTGGTCGAGCCGGTAGCACCCGACGGGTGGGGAACCCGCTGGAACAAGTACCCATCGCTGATCGCGCGCATCTCGGCGACAGGCGCCTTGGAACAGGCGGGCGGCGCGAAGGTGGGCATCGAGGACTACGAGCGCACGCTCGCCCCGGCGCTCCTCGGCTACTACCGGGCACACGGCTACTGCTGGGTCGTGAGCGGCTCCACGGAGTCCGGGCGGGCTTTTGCGGACCCGAGCGCGGTGCCGCGCGCGATCGCCTACTACCGTGCGCTGGCGCGGACCGGCGAAGTCGTCTATCGCGCCTCGCCGTACGTCAACGGCAAGGGTCCGGTGGCGTTCGATTTCGATTGGAGCTTCGACTACTACCCGCTCGCCTACGCGCGTCCGGGGCCGACGATGACGGTCTACCGGTTGCACGGCGGCCGGTGCGGCGGCTGAGCGGGGTTATCCTGGATGCGCAGATGACGATCAGCACGGATACCGACTCCGAGCACTTGGCGCGCGCGATCGAGCTGGCGGGCAAGGGCGTGGGCATGGTCAAGCCGAACCCCGCCGTCGGGGCAGTGGTCGCGCGTGGAGAGGAAGTGCTCGGCGAAGGCTGGCACGAACGCTTCGGCGCGGCGCACGCCGAGGTCAACGCGATCGAGGCGTGCGGGTTGGCCGATCTGAGCGACGCGACCCTGTACGTGTCGCTGGAACCGTGCTGTCACGAGGGCAAGACCCCGCCCTGTACCGACGCGATCGTCCAGTCGGGGATCAGGCGCGTGGTCGTCGGCTCGGACGATCCCACCGAGAAGGCCTCCGGGCGCGGGCTGGGCATCCTGCGCGACGAGGGCGTCGAGGTCGTGCTTGCCGATGGCGAGCTGGCCACCGCCGCGCGACTGCTCAACCAGGCCTTCCGCAAGCACGCGCGCGTGGGACGGCCGTGGGTGCTGTTCAAGTCCGCGATGACGCTCGACGGCAAGGTCGCCACGCGCACCGGCGACTCGCAGTGGATCAGCGGTGAGGCAAGTCGCGAGCTGGCCCATCGCTGGCGCGCGTCGGTCGACGCGGTAGTCGTGGGGATCGGCACCGCGCTGGCGGACGATCCGCGCTTGACGGCGCGCCCCGACGGTCTTGCGGACGAGGTCGCGCAGCAGCCCAGGCGTGTCGTGTTCGACTCGCTCGCACGCCTCTCACCGGGTTCGCAGCTGGTCTCGGCGGCGCTCGAGATCCCCTTGACGGTCGTGGTTTCGCGGGCGGCGGCGCGCGCGGACACCGATGCGCTGGAGGCCGCCGGCGTGCAGGTGCTGGTCGCGACCGGCGAGAACGAGCCGGCAAGGGTGCGCTCGGCGCTCGACCAGCTCGGCGCGATCGGCGTCTCCTCGGCGCTGTTGGAGGGCGGTCCGCACCTCGCCGGGGCGTTCCTGGATGCCGGTGAGATCGACGAAATTCGCCTCTTTCTCGCGCCGCTGCTGCTCGGTGGCAGCGCCGCACGCGATCCGCTGGAGGGCAAGGGCGTGGAGCGCATCTCCGAGGCGCTGCGCGCTCTGACCTGCGAATGCGACCGCGTCGGCGAGGATCTCTTGATCTCCGCCAGATTGCGGGAGTGGTAAGCGAGCGAGCCTTGTGTTCACCGGCTTGATCGAGGATCTCGGCAGCGTCATCGCGCTCGAACGCAGCGAGCAGGGCGCGACGCTGAAGGTGGAGACCCCGCTGGCGGACGAGCTCGAGCTGGGCGATTCGATCTCGGTCGACGGCGTGTGTCTGACCGCTGTGGAGGTGGGCGAGCGCGAGTTCGCGACGCAGGCGATGTCGGAGACGTTGCGGCGCTCGGCGCTCGGCGGACTTGAGCCGGGCGCGCGGGTCAACCTCGAGCTGGCACTGCGCGCCGATGGACGTCTGGGCGGGCACATCGTGCAGGGGCACGTGGACGGCATGGGCATCGTGAGCGAGATCCGCACGGAGGGCATCGCCCGCGTGCTGAGGATCGATGCGGATGGGCAAGTCGTGCGCTATCTGGTGGAGAAGGGCTCGGTCGCGGTGAACGGTGTCAGCTTGACCGTGAGCGCTCTGCACGAGGAGGGTTTCGAGGTCTCGCTGATACCGGAGACGCTGCAGCGCACGAACCTGGGAGGCGTATCGGTTGGGGATCGGGTCAACCTGGAGACGGACGTGCTCGCAAGGCACGTAGAGCGACTCATGGAGGCTTCACGCGTATGAGCCAGTCCAAGACGACGACCCCGTTCGCCACGATCGAGGAAGCGCTCGAGGAGATCCGCGCTGGGCGGATGGTGGTCGTGTGCGATGACGAGAACCGCGAGAACGAGGGCGACCTGACGCTGGCTGCGCAGTTCGCGACGCCCGAGGCGATCAACTTCATGGCCAAGGAGGGGCGCGGTCTGATCTGCCTGTCGCTGACTCCGGAGCGCTGCGAGGAGCTCGGACTGGAGCTGATGGCGGCGAAGAACGAATCGTCGTTCGAGACGCCGTTCACCGTGTCGATCGAGGCGCGCGAGGGGGTGACGACTGGCATCTCCGCGCACGATCGCGCGCGTACGATCCAAGTGGCGATCGATCCGAAGACCCATCCGCGCGATCTCGTGCAGCCCGGGCACATCTTTCCGCTGAAGTCCCGTTCGGGAGGCGTGCTCGAGCGCACCGGCCAGACAGAGGCCGCGGTCGACCTCGCGCGGTTGGCGGGCCTGAACCCGGCAGGGGTCATCTGTGAGGTGATGAACGACGACGGCACGATGGCGCGGGTCGGGGACCTCGCCGGCTACTGCGCGCGGCATGGGCTGAAGATGATCACGATCGCCGATCTGATCGCCTACCGCCGCCGCCATGACAAGCTCGTCGAACGCGTCGCCTCGGCGCGGCTGCCGACCGTGCACGGCGAGTTCGAAGTCGTCGGCTATCGCTCGCTGGTTGACGAGAAGCACCACGTGGCGCTCGTCAAGGGCGAGGTGTCGGGGCGCGACGATGTGCTGGTGCGGGTCCACTCGGAGTGCCTGACGGGCGACGTGTTCCATTCGCTGCGCTGTGACTGCGGCGAGCAGCTGGAGTCGGCACTGGCGATGATCGAGGCCGAGGGCGAGGGGGTGTTGCTGTACCTGGCCCAGGAGGGACGCGGGATTGGCCTGCTGAACAAGCTCAAGGCCTACCGCCTGCAGGAGGATGGCTTGGACACGGTCGAAGCGAACCTCCAACTGGGCCTGCCCGCGGACCTGCGCGACTATGGGATCGGCGCGCAGATCCTCGCCGATCTGGGCCTATCCTCGATCCGTATCCTCACGAACAACCCCAAGAAGATCAAGGGTTTGGAGGGCTACGGGCTGTCGGTCACCGCGCAGGTCCCGATCGAGCACCCGCCCAACCCGCACAATGAGGACTACATGCGTACGAAGGCGCAGCGAATGGGCCACACGCTGCACCATCAGGGATTGAATCTCGACGCGGAGATGCTGCACTCCGAGCGTGCCCAGGACAGCGCCGAGCGGGAGAGCGGGCGGTGAGCGGCGCCTATGCGATCGTCGTGGGGCGCTTCTACGAGGATCTCGCCGAACGGTTGGTGGGCGGCGCGCGCGAAGCGTTCGCGCAGGGTGGGCACGAGGATGTCGCGGTGTTCGACGTGCCGGGCGCCTATGAGCTCCCGCTGGCCGCGCGGTACGCCGCCGAGTCGGGACGCTTCGATGGCGTGGCTTGTCTGGGCGCGGTGATCAGGGGTGAGACCGACCACTACGACTTCGTCTGCGCACAGGCGGCGCGCGGGGTGATGCAGGTCGGGCTCGACACGGGAGTGCCGTGTGCGTTCGGGGTGCTGACGTGCGAGACGATGGACCAGGCCCTTGCCCGCGCCGGCGGCGGCAAGCGCGATCAGGGACGTCACGCGGCCGAGGCCGTGATGGCCATGGCGGGGTTGCGCACGGAGCTGCTCGGCGACTGAACGGCCGAGCGGCTAAACTGCCGGGCGCGATGGCAAAGGTGTGTCACAGCTGCGGCAAGGGTCCGGCGTTCGGACAGAGCCGCAGCCACTCGATGGTCGCGACCAAGCGCCGCTTCGACCCGAACCTGCAGAAGGTGCGGATCCTCGTCGGCAAGGCGCCGCGGCGCGTGTATGTCTGCACCCGTTGTCTGAAAGCAGGCAAGGTCACAAAGGCCGTCTGACAGGAAGTGCTCGCCTCGCGCGGGCTTGCTTCCGCACGACCTGATAAGACCTAGCGCAGTGAGCGATACCAACCTGGTTAGGTTTCGCGCGGCAGTGGCTGGAGCGCTGGCGCATCTGGAGTCCCGCCGCGAGGAGGTCAACGACCTCAACGTGTTTCCGGTCGCCGACGGGGACACGGGCGACAACATGGCGCTGACGCTGCGGGCGGTGCTCGACGAGCTGGACAGGTTGCAAGGTGCGAATGGTCATGCGCGCACGATCGATGAGATCGGGCGCGAGGAGATCGTGCAGTCGGTTGCCCGTGCGGCGCTGTTGGGGGCGCGGGGCAACTCGGGGGTGATCCTCTCGCAGCTGATCCGGGGTGCGGCCGAGGAGCTGGTCTCGCGCCCGGGGCAGCTGATCGACGCGACGCTGATCGGCGCGGCGCTGGCGAATGCGGCAGACCGCGCGTATGCGTCGGTGCGTGAGCCGGCCGAGGGCACGATCCTGACGGTCGCGCGGGAGATGGCGCACAAGATCATGACCGACGTAGCGCACAGCTCGCAGGACACGCGGCTGGGTCCAGCGACCGATCCGGCCACCCAGGACGTGGCGATCGCCGACGCGCTCGAACGGGCGGTGGCGACGGGACAGGAGTCGGTCAAGCGCAGCCCGGAGCTGCTCGCGGCGCTGCGCGACGCCGGGGTGGTCGATGCGGGTGGTTACGGACTGACGATCATCTTCGCGGGGGTGGTTGCGGTGTTGCGTGGCGAGGAGGCGCCCGATCTCGACCATCACGCCCCGGCGCAGATCACCCACCCCCAGCACGTGTCGGGGACGTACCGGTTCTGCACGAACTTCGCGGTCACGGGCAGCGGGTTGAGCGCGGGCTCGTTCGTCGAGCCTTTGGAGGCGCTGGGCGACTCGGTGCTGGTCGTGGGCGATGCGAGCACGTTGAAGGTGCATCTGCACACCGACGAGCCCGAGCGCGCGACTGCGGTGTTCGCGCAGGTGGGGGAGATATCGAGGCTGGACATCGCGGACATGCGTCTGCAGGTCGCCGAGCGCGACGAGCGCATGCTGAGCGCGAGCGCCGCGGCCAACGGGGCGCCCTCTGCGGATATGCCCGACGCGCTTGTGCCTCGGGCTCGCTGTGGCGTGCTGGCGGTTGTCAGCGGCGAGGGGCTGGCGCGCATGTTCGGCGAGCTGGGGGCGTGCACGATCGACGGTGGCCCGACGATGAACCCTTCGACGTATGAGCTGCTCGCGGCGATACACGCGGTGCCGGCGGAGGAGGTGTTGGTGTTGCCGAGCAGCCCGAACGTGACGATGGCCGCCGAGCGCGCCGCGGAGCTCTCGGACAAGCAGGTGCTGGTCGCACCGGCGGCGGGCCAGCAGGCGGGATTGGTTGCGGCGATCGCGCTGGAGGGCGAGCGCGGCGTTGGCGAGAACGCGCGGGCATTCGAACAGGCGCTCGAGCACGTGAGCACGGGCGCGGTGGCGCCCGCGGCCCGCGACGACGCCCAAGGCAGGTTCAAGCGCGGCGAGGCCGTCGGCTTTCTGGGCGAAGAGGTCGTGGCCTGGGGGGATCCTTCGCGGACTCTCGCCGCCGTGATCGCGAGTCTCGCGGAGGATGCGGAGTTGATCAGCTGCCTGGCGGGCGAGGGCGCACCGCTGGCCCCCGGGGAGGTGGAGGCGATGGTCGATGGCGAGGTCGAGCTGGAGCTCCGCGACGGCGGTCAGCACGCTTACTGGTGGCTGCTGGCGGCCGAGTAGTGACTCGGAGATTGGGAGCCCCGGGGGCCTATCGGAAGACCGTCGTCCGTGAGGAGGGTGACGCTGGCCTTGACGACCGCGAGGCTCGCCATCATGGTCGCTCGGGATGTCCACGATTGCAGCCACCCAGAGCTCGCCATCCGACCGACCGGTCGCCCAGCGAGCGTTTGCCTCGCAGGAGGATCTGACCAGGGATCAGCTGCTGCTTGCACCGGTACGCTGGCCAAGGCCCTCGCGTCTGCGAGATGCTCTGGATGTGGCGCCCGGCAAGACGGCCGACGGGTTGGGTGCGCTTGGGTTGACGAGCGTGGGTGCGCTGCTCGAGCACCTGCCGACGGACAGTCGCGATGCACGTACGGTCAGCGGCCTGCGGGTGGGCGAGGCGGCGACGGTGGCCGTTCAGGTGCGGACGATCTCAGCGCGGCCGGTGCGGCGGCGAGGGATGAAGCCGCTGGTCGAAGCGAGCGTGTTCGACGAGACGGGCACGATGCGCGCGACGTTCTTCAACCAGCCGTGGCTGGTTCAGCGCTACAAGCCGGGTACGCGCTTGGTGTTGCACGGCAAGGCGGCGTCGCGCGGGGGGTTCAACGTGGCGCATCATGCGCTCGGCTCTGATGTGGGTGCAGATTGCGCCAAGGGCGAGAGGGGCGCGGCCGATGAGAGCGTCGCTCACTACCCGGCGAGCGAGGGCGTCAGCTCGACGCAGATCTTGACGCTCGTGCGCGGGTGCAGGGAGGCGCTGGCGGACGTGCCGGAGGCGCTCAGCGCCGGCGTGCGGGTGGCGGAGGGTCTGCCCGATCGGGCGGGCGCGCTGGGTGCGATGCACTTCGCGGGTGCGCCGGCGGAGCGCGAGGCTGGGCGTCGGCGCTTGGCGTTCGAGGAGCTGCTGCTGACACAGCTTGTGTTTCTGCGTCGCCGCGCGCGACGACGCTCCGCCGGTGGCGCCCCGGCACTCGACGGCGCCCCGACGCTCAGCGAGCGTTGGCTTGGCAATGAGCTGCCGTTCGCGTTGACGGGCGATCAACGCCGCGCGATCGCGACGATCGAGGGGGATCTCGCGCAGGAACGGGCGATGCAGCGGCTGCTGCTGGGGGAGGTCGGGAGCGGCAAGACGGTTGTGGCGGTGTGGGCGCTGCTGCGCGCGGTCGAGCACGGGCTGCAGGCGGCGCTGATGGCGCCGACGGAGACGCTTGCCGAGCAGCATTTCGCGACGTTGCAGCAGCTCTTGGGCGGCGAGCAGGGGAATGTGACATGTGCGCTGCTGACAGGGTCAACGCCGGCTCGCAGACGTGCGGACACGCTCGGCAAGCTGGCCGGGGGGGAGCTGTCGCTGATCGTCGGCACGCACGCGCTGATCGAGCCGGACGTCGAGTTCCGCGCGTTGGGGGTCGCGGTGGTGGATGAGCAGCACCGTTTCGGGGTGCGTCAGCGCGCGGCGCTCGACGCGAAGGCGGGTGTGGGGTCGGATGGAACGCGGATGGCGCCGCACGTGCTGCATATGACGGCGACGCCGATTCCGCGCACGCTTGCGCTCGCGAACTACGGCGATCTCGATACGACGATGCTGCGCGAGCTGCCCACGGGCAGGCAGCCGATCGAGACGCGGATCGTCTCCGGAGAGGGCGAGCGCGAACGCGCCTATGAGCAGTTGCGCGAGCAGCTGCGGATGGGACGTCAGGGGTACGTCGTGTGTCCGCTGATCGAACAGGTGGAGGGCGAGGAGTCAGGTGCGGCTGCGACGGCGGATCTGCGCACGGCGACCGCGGAGCTCGAGCGGTTGCGAAAGGGCGAGCTTTCCGACCATCGCCTGGTCCTGTTGCACGGAGGCATGAGGCCGCGGGAGAAGGCGCAGGCGATGGAGCAGTTCGCATCGGGCGGTGCCGACGTGCTGGTTGCGACGACGGTGATCGAGGTCGGGATCGACGTGCCGAACGCGACGGTGATGCTGATCGAGAATGCCGAGCGGTTCGGGATCTCTCAACTGCACCAGCTGCGGGGGCGGGTCGGTCGCGGCGAGCATCGTTCTGCGTGTCTGCTGATGGGTCCGTCCGGGACGGCACGGCTGAGGGCGTTGCAGCAGCACGCCGATGGGTTCGAGCTCGCGGCGATCGATCTGCGACTGCGCAGCGAGGGCGAGCTGATCGGCGTCAGACAGTCCGGTCTCGGCCAGCACCGGATCGCGTGTCTGCCTGACGATGGCGATCTGCTGGAGCGTGCGCGTGCTTGCGCGGAGACGATCATGGCCGCCGACCCCCAGTTGCGAGCGCCCGAGCACGCGCTTCTGGGTGACGCGCTGGAGTTGGCGTTCGGTTCAGAGACGCTCGAGCCGATCCCGGCCTGAGGAGAGCGACCCCGACCGGCCTCGAGGACGGTGACGACGATGCTCGTGACGGGCCCCGGCGCAGGGGCTGCGCGTTACGGTGCGCGGATGAGGGTGATCGCTGGTCGATATGGCGGCCGTCGGCTGAGCGCGCCAAAGGGCCGAGGTACGAGGCCGACGTCCGAGCGGGTGCGCGAGGCGCTGTTTGCGATGCTCGGAGACATCGAGGGCGTGCGCGTGCTGGACCTGTTTGCGGGGACGGGGGCGCTGGGGATCGAGGCGCTCTCGCGCGGCGCCGAGCGGGCGGTATTCGTGGAGTGCGAGCGGGCGGCGATCGAGGTATTGCGGGGCAATCTGGCTGCGCTTGGATTGGGTGGCGAGGAGGCGCAGCTGCGGCGTGATGACGCCGAGCAGGCTCTCCGCGGGGCACGCAAGCGCAAAGAGACATACGATCTGGTTCTGATCGATCCCCCATACGGACAGGCGCTCCAATGGGAGCCGCGGCTGTCGGCGGCGCTGGCAGGGGTGCTTGCGCCGAGGGCGCGCGTGGTTCTCGAGCACGATCGCCGCAGCACGCTTGACCTCGGGTTGACGCTTGAGAAAGAGCGTCGCTACGGAGACACCATCATCGCCATCCACCGTCACTCATGACCGATACAACCACCCAGCGCACGGTAGTCTGCCCGGGCTCGTATGACCCGATCACCAACGGTCATCTCGACGTGATCGGGCGTGCGGCGATGCTGTTCGACGAGGTGGTGATCGCGGTGGTGAACCGGTCGGTGCGCAAGGACAAGACGCTGTTCGGGATCGAGGAGCGGCTGGCGTTCATCGAGCAGGCGACAGCGGACATGTCGAACGTGCGCGCGGAGCCGTTCAATACGCTGGTGGTGGAGTTCGCGCGCAAGGTGGGCGCGCGCGCGATTGTGAAGGGGCTGCGGGCGATATCGGACTTCGAGTACGAGCTGGAGATGCACCAGCTCAACCGCCGCCAGGACCCGGAGATAGAGTCGGTGTATCTGATGGCCAGTTCGCAGTACAGCTTCCTGTCTTCCAGCGGCGTCAAGGAGCTGGCGATCTTCGGCGGTCGAATCGACGATCTGGTGCCCGCTCCGGTGGCGGCGCGCTTGCAGGAAGAGTTGCGACGTTGACGAACTTAGGGCCGAACCCCACTGGAGAGCAGCGGCACGACACGCGTGGCCGGCGCCCCCGCCCAACCAATCGCGCCGGCGCAGTGGGCGCGGACGGAGATAGTGTGTAGCCAATGGATGTCCTGGTACTGATAGACAAGCTCGACGATCTGGTGCACAACGCCAAGCCGGTGCCCCTGACCGATCAGGTGCGTGTCGACAAGGAGGAGATCTACGACATCCTCGATCAGATGCGCGCGACGATCCCCGAGGAGATCAAGCAGGCGCGCTGGATCGTGAAGGAGCGCCAGGAGATGCTCGCGGAGGCCAAGAAGGAGGCCGAGCGGATCCTCAAGGAGGCGCGCGAGCGTCAGGACCGGCTGGTCGGCGAGGAGGAGGTCACCAAGCAGGCCGAGCGCGCCGCCGAGGACATCGTCGAGGACGCCCGCGCGCGGGAGCGTGAGATCCGCCTCGGCGCGGAGGATTACGCGGACGAGATCTTGAACACGCTCGAGGTGAACCTGTCGAAGTTCATCGCGGCCGTGCAGCGTGGTCGCGAGCGGTTGCAGGGTAAGGACGAACCCGCAGAAGTAGGCTAGGCGCACCCGCGCCCTGCGCGAAAGCCCCGCAATTGGGTAGGGTCTCGCGCGTGAACACGCGCGAAGCGAAGTACAAGCTGAAGGTTGCTCAGACGCTGCTGGGCACGGGAATGGTCAAGCCGATGCGGCCGGACAAGATCGTGCGCTCGCTGGCGGCGTTGCGCCGCTGGGGGCCGACGCCGGCGGCGTCGTGCAGGATG
>DASXMO010000162.1:0-8008 GCA_036495605.1 Solirubrobacteraceae bacterium | reverse complement strand
CTGGGGATGGATGCGGACGTTGACGTGGATCCCGCGTGAGCCCGAGGTCTTGGGGAAGCCGAGGAGCCCGTGCTCGTCGAGCACCTCGCGGACGCATCCGGCCACGGCGCGGACCTCGCCGAACTCCACTCCCGGGGTGGGATCGAGGTCGACGCGAAGCTCGTCGGGGCGGTCGAGATCACGCCGGCGCACCGGCCAGGGGTTCCAGTCGATCACGCCGAGGTTGGCGCCCCAGACGAGGTGGGCGGCGTCGTTGGGTACGAGCTCGCGGGCGGAGCGGCCGCTGGGGAAGGTGACGGTCGCGGTCTCGATCCACTCGGGTGCGGAGCTGGGGACGCGCTTCTGAAAGAAGGGCTCGCCCTGTACGCCGTCGACCCAGCGCTTCATCACGGTGGGGCGCTCGCGCAGGTGGCGGATGACGGCGGGGGCGCACTCGATGTAGTAGTTGACGAGGTCGAGCTTGGTGAGGTTGCGCTCGGGGAAGAAGGGCTTGGAGGGACTGCTGACGCGCAGCTCGTGCCCGTCCACCTCGAGAACGACGTGCTCCTTCTCCGCGGCCATGGGTGAAAGGATGCCAGGCATGCCGATACCGGACACGCTCCTACTCGCGGTGTGCGCGCTGGGGCCCGATCTGCCGGCGCAGCGCGCGGCGCGGGCGCTGGCAAAGGGCGTGCTCGCGGGCGGGATGAGAGTGGCGGAGGAGTGCCCGATCGAGGACGGCCCACCGGCGGGGTTTGACGAGCGGATGCGCCGCGCGCGGGCGGTGATCGTGGGTGCGGAGCGCCTGAGCCGGGAGACGCTCGCGGGGAGCGCGGTGTTCGAGATCGCCACGCGCGCGCGTCAGGCGGGGGTGCCGGCGTATGCGGTGACGGGCGCGAACGAGCTGGACGCGTTCGACGCGCGGATGCTCGATCTACAGCTGATCCTCGAGGCCCGCACGCCTCGAGGGCTCGTGGCCGTCGGCACGCGGCTCGCGCGTCTTGCCTGACCTGTACGTCCCGGGGAGGTCTTGATTTACCAGCGGGGCGAGTAGCAACGCTTGTTTAGATGATTTTTTCATTGTGGTCCATGATATTATCACTGAAGATCAAGAGCGCATCATTGTTTCAAGACGGATGATGGAGAGATGATTTTTCAAACGCCACCCATGAGCTTCGAAGAGTCAGCGGCGCTGAGCAAGATCGATGAGTTGCGAAGGCAACTCCGCTTCCAGGTTGCCCAGCCACGTCGCTGGGTGGGCCAAGTCAGGCGAGTGCTCGGAGCTCGCGCGATCCAGGGCTCGAACAGCATCGAGGGCTACGACGTGTCGGTCGAGGATGCGCTCGCTGCCATCGGCGGCGATGAGCCTACTGACGCCGGCACCGAAGACTGGAACGCGGTATCTGGTTACAGACGTGCGATGACGTACGTGCTTCAACTAGCTCAGGACGAACATTTCGCATACACGCCACAGAGTCTGCGCAGCCTGCACTTCATGATGACCGAGTACACGCTGGATGCCAGTCCCGGTCTATGGCGGCCAGGTCCGATCTGGATTCGCAACGATGCGACTGGTGACCTCGTGTACGAAGGTCCACCACACGACGAGGTTCCGGAGCTAATCGAAGAGCTGACCGGGGACCTTTCGAGCGATGAGCAGACGCCCGTGCTGATCAAGGCTGCCATGGCCCACCTGAATCTTGTCATGATCCACCCGTTTCGCGATGGCAATGGAAGGATGTCTCGGTGTCTGCAGACACTCGTGCTTGCACGCGATCAGATCCTCGCACCGCAGTTCTCCAGCATCGAGGAGTATCTGGGACGGAACACGCAGTCCTACTACAAAGTGCTCCAGCAGGTTGGTGGCGAGAGCTGGGCACCGCAGCACGATGCGCGACTGTGGATCAGATATTGCTTGGAAGCACACTTCATCCAGGCAAGCAGCGTCTTGCGCCGTGTCGAGGAGTCGGGAGCGATCTGGACACAGCTGGAAGCCCTATGCACAGAGAAGCACCTGCCCCTCCGAACGCTGGGGGCCTTGTTCGATGCCACGGTCGGGATGCGAGTACGAAACGCGTCTTATCGCACAGCGGTCAAGATCGGGGGGGAAGAGATCACGAACCAGGGCGCCACAGACGATCTCCGGGCGATGGTCGATGCCGATCTCCTACAGCGGTTCGGAGCCAGGCGGGGAACCTACTATCGCGCCGGGCAGCGACTCACTGCGATATGGGAAGACGTGCGCAAGAGCAGAAAACCCATCAACGCCGGCTCGTTGTTCGCGATCACAGACTAACCACGTCGGCAGTCGGGAGACGAGCGCCAAGCCGTTACTTCATGTCGTCGGCGAGCGAGCGCGCGACCTCGTACACCAGCCGCGCGGTGTCGGCGACGGTGGAGTAGTCGAGGTTCGCGGGGATGTCGCTGGGCAGGTGGTAGTTGGCGGGCGCCAACCAGTCGGTCATGGAGACGAGCGTGGCGATCGGATAGCCGGCGCGGGAGGGGATCACGCTGTCGGTGGAGGCACGGGCGCGGTAGCCGCGGTGCAGGGGGATGCCGAGCGCGTCGGCGCGCTCGGCGAAGAGGTCGCGCAACCAGGGGCCGGCGTACTCCTCCATGCGGATGGGCCCCTCGGCCTCGAGCAGCACGAGGTGCGGCGAGCCGACGGTGTCGAGGTTGACGAAGCGGGTGGTAGCGGGGTCGAGCTCGTGGCGGTGGCTTGCGAGGAATGCGCGGATGCCGTCTTGGAGGGTCTCCTCGGCGCCGCAGGAGACGAGC
Source organism: Solirubrobacteraceae bacterium (assembly GCA_036495605.1). GTDB lineage: Bacteria > Actinomycetota > Thermoleophilia > Solirubrobacterales > Solirubrobacteraceae > Palsa-744. The sequence goes on along the minus strand of DASXMO010000162.1, from coordinate 5,251 downwards.
AGGACGCGCAGGCCGGGGATGGGCTGCTCGCGCAGGAGCTCGGCGAGCGCGACGATGCAGGCGACGCCGGAGAGGTTGTCGTTGGCGCCCTGGACGGTCTCGCTGCGCCAGACGTCTGCCACGAGCGCGGTGCCGAGCAGGCCGAGGACGAGGCCCTTGAACGCGCTGACGCGCCGCAGGGCGCCGGATGGGAGGAGCGCGCTGGCGAGCGTGGCGAGCGGCCCGGCGAGCCCGAACCACCATTGGGGAAGCGGGGTCTTGAAGCGCTCGAGCACGTGCGGCGCGCGTTCGTGGAGTTTGCGCTGGAGGCTCTGGTCGAAGATCCTGCCGGTCTGCGGGGCGTCGTGGTGGGCGATCACGACGAGCGTGCGTTGCGCGTGGGGATCGCCGGCGCGGGCGATCAGGTTGACGGTGGCGCGGCGGCGGCGGATGAGGCGGCGCAGGATGCGGGGGCCGTTGTGGGCCTCGTCGACGATCCCGGCGAACGTGGCGCAGGCGAGCAGTGCGGCGAGCAGGCGCCGACCTCGCAGCGAGAGCAGCGCGCCGAGGATGCCGAGCAGGCCGAGGGCGGTGGCGGTCGGCGGGAAGGTGCCCCAGGAGGGCTCGTCCTCGAGCTGGACCTCGACGCCGGCGACGGCGTCCAGGCGTCCGCGCAGCCACTCGGCGGCAGCGCGCTCTCCGGGCGAGCAGGGCGGGCGCTCGAGCGGGGCGAGCGTCTCGATGACCTCGCGCAGGGTGGCTTCGATCTCGGGCACGCGGTGTAGATCGGATGCGGCGAGTCCGGGGGCCGAGCTCATCGCGTGCGCACGCCGCACGGGCGGGCGAGGGTCGTAATAGTGGTGGTGGCGGGGCTCACAGGAAGCATTGTCCCTCACCGCGGTAGGTGGGGACCTCCTCGACGATGCGGTCGCCTGAGAGCAGGTGCAGGGAGGCGAAGCGCTCGCAGAGCTCACCGGCCTTGGCGTGGCGCATCCACACGCGATCGCCGACGGCGAGATCGTCGGCGGCGTTTCCGAGCAGAGGCGTCTGCACCTCGCCGGCGCCCTCCTGGGAGTCCAGGCGCAGCCCGGCGGGGAGATGCGGAACTGGCAGGCGCGCGGCGTCGGCGGGCCCGGAGGCGAGGTAGCCGCCGCCGAGGACGGTCGCGATGCGCGGCCCGGGACGGCGCACGACGGGCAGCGCGAACAGCGCGGCCGGGCGGGGCGTAAACGCGCGGTAGGCGTCGAACAGGGCCGGCCCGTAGAGCCCGGAGCCGGCGGTGAGCTCGGTGACGGCGGGCTCGCGTGCGGTGAGGTGCAGGCTGCCGGTGCCGCCGGCGTTGACGAACTCCAGCGGGGCCAGCTCGCGCACGGCGGCGATCGCGTGTGCGCGGCGGGCGGCGAGCTCGCGGGCCGAGCGCGATTGCAGCGCGCGGATCGCGAGCGCGCGCAGGGGACGGCCGCGCGGGGCGTCGCCGAGTCCGGCGATGTGCGCCTCGTAGGACATGATCCCGACGAGCTGGAGCGTGTCGCGCGCGAGGATCGCGCGGGCGAGCGCGAGGGCCTGCGCGGGGGTGTGCACGGGCGAGCGCTTGGCGCCGATGGCGATGCGTCCGCCGAGCGCGCGGTAGCCGGCGTCGAAGTCGATGCAGACGCGGATCGGCTCCGCGGCCCCACCGCAGGCGGCGTCGATCTCCTCGAGCTGGGCGGTGTCGTCGACCATGATCGTGACGCGGGCGCGCGGGAGCTCGGCGGGCAGCCGCGCGAGTTCGCGCAGGGCGGCGCGGTCGGCCGTGGGGTAGGCGACGACGATGTCCTCGAAGCGATGGCGGGCGAGCCAGAGGGCCTCGGGGAGCGTGAAGGAGAGCGTGCCGGCGAACCCGTCGCGGGCGAGCACGCGTTCCTGCAGCACGCGACAGCGCACAGACTTGCTGGCGAGACGGATCGGGCGGTGAGCGGCGCGGCGTTCGAGGTCGTGCGCGTTCTCCCACAGCGCGTCGAGATCGACGAGCGCGAAGGGCGGGTCGAGATCGGCCGTGGCATGTTCGAGTCGCTGGAGATCAGTTTGGGGGTCTTTTTGGGGCGCATCCGCGCGGGTGAGTGGGGAAGCGGGCGGGTGGGTGCGGGGCGTCCGGCCCCGCTCCTGCGCATCCTGTTGGGACGGGGTCGCGCTCATGCGGCGTGCTCCGTGCCGGGAGTCTCGGGCGAGCCGGAGACGGGTCCGAGTACGCGGTCTGTGTAGTCGTTTGAGAAGCGCCCGTGCGGGTCGAGACGCGCACGCACGGCTTGGAAGCGATCCCAGTCGGGGTAGCGTGGGCGCAGGGTGGCGGCGGTCTGGAAGTGGCGCTTGCCCCAGTGGGGGCGCCCGTGGAGGTCGTCCATGATCTCCTCGACGGCGCGGAAGTAGGGCTCGTAGGCCATGCCCTCGTACATGTGTACGGCGACGAAGCCGCTGTCGCGCGCGGCGGCGGTGCTGAGCAGGGCGTCGTCGGCGGCGACGGTGCGGACCTCGATCGGGAAGGGCACGGCGAACCCGTGCGCGGGTACGAGCGCCATCACGCGGCGGACGGCCTCGGGGGTGGCGGCGCGCGGGAGGGCGTACTCCATCTCGGTGAAGCGGACGAGGCGGGGGCTGGCGAAGATGCGATCGGAGCGATCGACGCGCGTGGAGGAGCCCGCGAGGCGGGTGACGAGGCGGTTGATCTGGGGGATGAAGCCGGGCAATTTGCGGCCGGCGCGGCAGAACAGGCCGAAGGCGTGGTTGGTGAGCAGGATGTCGTTGGCGTAGGCGCTCGCCCTTCCACGCGGGCGCGGCGGCTCGGCGGTGCGGTTGTTCGTGCGCGTGAGCGCGGTGTCGGCGTAGGGGAAGACGAAGAACTCGAAGTGGTCGTTATCCAGGGCGAGCTCCTCGAAGCGCTCGAGCGCCTCGGCGAGCGGTCGCGGCGAGTCGTGCCCGCGCAGGGTGAAGGCGGGCACGCAGCGCAGCGTGACCTCGGCGATCGCGCCGAGCGAGCCGAGCGACACGCGCGCGGCGCGGAAGGTCTCGGGGTCCTCGTCGGGCGCGCAGCGCAGGAGCGAGCCGTCGGCGAGTGCGAGCGTCAGCTCGGCGACCTGCGCGGAGATGTTGGGCAGGCGCGCGCCGGTGCCGTGGGTGGCGGTGGCGATCGCGCCGGCGAGCGTCTGGGCGTCGACGTCGCCGAGGTTTTCCAGGGCGAGCCCGTGCTGTGCGAGGTGGGCGGAGAGCTCGCGGATGGTGATGCCGGCCTGAACGCGGACGAGCCCGGAGGAAGGGTCGACGTCGAGGACTTGGGTGAAGCGATCGAGTTTCAGTTGCAGGCCATCGGTGAGGGCGATGTCGCTGAAGGAGTGCCCAGAGCCCGCGACTCGCACGCGACGGTCTTGGGCGCCGGCGCCGACGATCGCTGCGCAGAGCTCCTCGATCGTGCCGGGGGTCGCGACGGCCGCGGAACGGCAGCACTGATCGCCGGCCCAGTTGCGCCACTGCCCCGCCGAAGCTGCGCGCCCACTCCCGGCTTCGGCCGCGTGTGCGACCGCGCCCGCGGCGCCGTCCCGCTCCCCCGCGGGGGCAGTGGGGGTCGTCGCGGCGCGGGTGTCGCTAGTAGGCTCGCTCATCGGATGACCGAGCCCGAGCCTACTCCGCGCGCGGGTGTGCGTGCCCCGCGCGCGCGGGCGCTACCGACGCCGGGAGCGCGGCGGGCGACGGTCATCGGGGCGGGCTCATTCGGCACGGCGCTGGCGGTGCTGCTGGCGCGCGGTGGATTGCGCACGACGTTGCAGGCGCGTACCGCCGAGCAGGCGGAGTTGCTGGCGCAGGAGCGCGAGAACCGCAACTACCTGCCGGGCGTGGAACTGGGAGTGGGACTGCGCATCGAGCCGGCCTCGGCGGGGGTGGCGCGGGCGGACTACGTGTTTCTGGCGGTGCCATCGCGCGGGCTGGGCGAGGTGATCGAGGCCCTCGGCGCGAGCGGCCTGAGCCGGCGCACGGCCGTGGTGTCGGTCGCGAAGGGGCTCGTCCCCCCCGAGGGCGCGCCGCCGACGAGCGTGCTGAGCGCGCACTTCGGCGCGCAGCGCGTGGCCTGTCTGGGCGGTCCCGCACATGCGCAGGAGATGGTGCGCGCCGGCGCGGCGCTCGTGGCGGCATCGGTCGACGAGGAGCTGGCGGGCGCGCTCGCGCAGGTGCTGACGCGCGCGGGCGTGGTGTGCGAGCGCTCGAACGACCCGATCGGCGTGGAGCTGGCGGGCGCGGCGAAGAACGCGGCGGCGCTGGCGGCGGGCGCCACGGAGGCGCAGGGACTGAACGCGGCCGGAGCGGCGGCGGGGCACATCTTCGCGGAGGTGTGGCGCTACGCCGAGAGCCTGGGCGCGCGCCCGGAGTCGATGATCGGCCTGGCGGGCGCGGGCGACCTGGTCGCGACGGCGCTGGCCCGCGAGAGCCGCAACCGGCGCGCGGGCGAGCTGCTGGCGGCGGGCGTGCCCGCATCGGAGATCCCGGCCCAGATCGGCCAGGCGGTCGAGGCGCTGGAGTCGGTCCCGCTGCTCGGCCGCGCACTGGAACGCGCAGGCGTGGAAGCCCCGGTCACGAGCGCGCTCGGCAGGCTGATCTCGGGCGAGCTGCCGCTGAACGAGTGGGTCGCCTTGGTACGCGCGACGGTCCCCCCGCCGGCGCTGTGGCGCCGGCGCCCTCAGCCGGGGTTCTGGCGACGCGTGTGGCGCCGCCTGAACCGTCCGAGCTGAGCCGGCGGGGACTTCGCGGTCTCTCCAGCGGGGATCTTGCGGTCTCTCCAGCGGGGATAATGCAACCTGCCTGAGGCGCCGCCCTACTTCTTCTTCGCGGCCTTCTTGGCCTTCTTGAGGGGCCCGTACTTCTTCCGTGCGGCGCGTTCGCAGGCGGTGCGCTTCTTGCCTTTGGGTTTCTTGTGGCAGGCCTTCAATGCGAGCGTGAGCTTCTGCGCGCGCGTGAGAACCTTCGCCTTCGGGCATCCCGTGACGGCGAGCGGGGTCTTCTGGTTGATCTTGACGCCGTTCTGCCCCGTCAGTTCTGTCGGGATCGTGATCTTGCCCGCGCAGAGGTTCCCGGTGGCTGCGAGGACGGAGTGTGGTCCCTGGGGCAGGTTCGTTTCGAAGCTGGTTATGGGTGCGTCGGGGACCGTTTCGAAGCGGGAGTAGGTGATGCCTTTCTTGATGTCGGTCTTGCCGTCGAGGTCGACGTTGATGTTCGCTCCGCGTTCGTTGGCTTGCAGTAGGAACACGAC
>DASXMO010000161.1:0-9351 GCA_036495605.1 Solirubrobacteraceae bacterium | reverse complement strand
GCCAACGGGTGACGAGCCGCATGCGGCTCGTCACGACCTCGCGCATGCGCGAGGTCGCTTGGCGGCGCTTGCGCCGCCAAGGACAGCATCAGCTTTCTTCAAGCATGCGGCCCGACGCTGGCCGCTTGTATCGATGCGCTGCGGATGTTCAGCGCGTACGAACAGGGGGACGCAACGCTCAACCCCCGAACTCGAGCACCGAGCGGATCCCGTCCTGCACCTGCATCAGCTCGAACGCGCGATTGACCTCATCGAGTGGCATGCGGTGGGAGATGAACGGATCGACGTCGATCTCGCCGCGCAGGTAGAGCTCGACGAGCTCGGGCACCTGGTCGCGGCCCTTCACGCCTCCGAAGGACGAGCCGCGGATCTGCCGGCCGGTGATCAGCAGGCGCGGGACCACGTCGAGCGTCTCGCCGCGCCCGGCGACACCGCAGACGGTGCACAGGCCCCAGCCCATGCGCACGGCCTCGACGGCTTCGCGCATCACCCCGACGAGGCCCGTCGCCTCGAACGTGTAGTCGGCGCCGAACCCGCCCGTGCTCTCGAGCACGCGCTCGACCACCCGCCCGTCCGCACGCCAGCACTCCGTCGCGCCCTGGCCGCGCGCGAGCTGCAGACGCTGCTCGGAGAGATCGACGCAGACGATCCGCTCGGCCCCGCGCAGGCGGCAGCCGGCGACCGCGCCGAGGCCGACCATCCCGGCGCCGAACACCACGCAGGTCGAGCCGCGCGCGACCTGCGCCGTGAACATCGCCGCCCCGAGACCCGTCGAGAGGCCGCACGCGAACAGGCACGCTCGGTCCGGCGGCGCCTCTGGGCTGACGCGGGCGAGCGCGATCTCCGGCATGACCGCGTACTCGGCGAACGTCGAGGTGCCCATGAAGTGCCGGATCGGCTCGCCCTCGCGGGACAGGCGTGTGGTGCCGTCCGGCAGGTAGCCGCGGTTCTGCTGCTCGCGGATCGCCAGGCAGAGGTTCGTGCGCGGGTCGAGGCAGTGCACGCACTCGCGGCACTGCGGCGAGAACAGCGTCACCACATGATCGCCGACTGTCAGCGAGGTGGTGCCCTCGCCAAGGGCCTCCACGACCCCGGCGCCCTCGTGTCCGAGCACCGTCGGCGCGTAACCCGAGGGGTCGGCGCCGGATGCCGTGTACATGTCCGTGTGGCACACGCCGCAGGCGACGAGCCTCACGAGCACCTCGCCGGGGCCGGGATCGGCGAGATCTAGCTCCTGAACGGCGAGCGGTGCGGCGAACTCCTCGAGTACGGCGGCGCGAACCTTCACAGATGCCTCCTCACGCGGTGGCCAAGAGCTCCCACAACCCTACGACCTCGATCGCGCGACTCAAAACGCGCGGGCTGCGGAACCCGGAGATCCCGCACCGGCGACCTCAGGCGGCTCAGGCCTCAGACTCCTACGACCTCAGCACCGGGCTCCAGCGCTCGGGGTCGCGCTGCGCCTGCTCGCGCGCCCAGCGGAAGTGGTGCACGGCCGAGCGGCGCAGGGGCTCGCCGAGCAGCAGGCCCAGCAGCGCGTAGCGGCGGGCGTGGCGCGGCGTCTCCAGCACGACGGCGAGCAGCCCCGCGAGCGCCCACAGGTGCAGCACGCGGTTGTACGGGCCGAGCTGCTCGGGCGTCATGCCCTCGGCTTCGGTCAGGTAGGGGATGCCGTCGCGCAGCTCCCACGGCCACTCCACGAAATGGACGATCGCGCCCGCGAGGCCCGCGGCGTTGTTCAGGGCGATCCACTTCTCCATCCCCTCGCCCTCCGCGCTCCAGCCCGCGAAGGCCATCCCCGGCAGGGCTCCCGCCCACATGACGGTCGCCGCGCGCCGGCCGATGAAGGGCTCGAACACCAGGCCCACGCCCGCGCGCACCTCGAAGGTGTGATGCGCTGCGGTGCCGAGCGCGTTCAGGACCGTGAAGGGGCGGCGCGGGCGCAGTCTCACGGCGATGCCATCCACGTGGCCTCGTCCAGCTGCGGCGCATGCGTCAGCTGCGCTGGGAGCGCGAGCATCTCCGCGGCCGCCTCGTCCATGCGCCGCAGCGTGACCGCGCCGCTCGCGGCGAGGCCGGCGGCGTGTCCGAGCACGGCGTCGAGCGCCTCCCAGCCCGGCTCGCCGGTGAAGGCGGCCGAGAGGGGGTGGAAGAGCAGCGTCAGATGCCCCTCCTCCCGCTGTGAGTGCTCCTGCAGCGCGGCGATCATCAGCTCGTCGCGCATCCGCTCGGGCGTGAGCGGATCGGGCCCGTTGCCGTAGCGCTCGCGCAGGCCCGCGAACTGCGGCAGGTAGCAGTAGGCGTCCACGAGCGGCCAGCGGAAGGGGAGCACCGCGAGGCCCTCCAGCAGACCCTCGCGCTCGCCCGCGGGAGAAACGTAGGTGTAACCGCGCTCGCTCAGCAGCGCCAGCGTGCGTTCGGTCAGCCCGCCGCCCGGTGGGCGGAAGCCACGCGGGTCGATGCCGATCGCGCGCATCGCCTCGGTCGCGCGCGCGAGCAGCGCCGCCTCCGCGTCGGCCTCGAGCGCGGCCCATTCCTCGTGGCGGTACGCGTGCACCGCGACCTCGTGTCCGGCGCTCGCGATCGTCTGCAGCGCCTGCGGGTACATCTCCGCGTTCAGGCCCTCCACGAAGAACGTCGCACGGAGTCCGTGGCCCGCGAGCAGATCGAGCAGGCGCGGTAGCACTTCGGTGACGGTGAAGTGCTCGCCCATCGCCACCTCCTCCGGCCACATCCCAAGCTCGAGCTGCGCGGCCTCGCCGAGGTTGTCGAACGTGATCGACACGACCGGGTTGGACACCCCTCAATGATACGGGCCCGTTACGCGCGAGACGCATCGGACCCCGCCTGCTCGACCCCGTCGACTCTGGTTCCTGCACGGCCGGGGTTGCCCGGTCGGTCGTGGTGCGATCGCGGGTAAGCTCACGGCCGAGATGGCACGCCCGCCCACGACAGACATCCCGGCCTGAGCGGTCATGCGCCTCGCGAGCATTCACACCGGCGAGGGTCCCGTCGCGGCGGTGCTGCTCGGCGAGGACCTCGTCCCGGTCTCCGCGCTCGACGCTCCCGCCGGCACCGTCCGCGGCCTGCTCGCGGCGCTCGACGCGGAGGGGTTACGCGAGCTGCAGGCGCGCGCCGAGCGCGCCGGCGGGCGCATCGCGCTCGCCGACGCGAAGCTCTGCACGCCCGTGCCCGACCCGCAGAAGATCATCTGCCTCGGCCTCAACTACCGCGATCACGCCGCCGAGACCGGACAGGAGATCCCGGCCGCGCCGATGTGGTTCGCGAAGTTCACCAACTCGCTGATCGGCAGCGGGGAGGAGATCGTGCTCCCGCGCGCGCACCCCGAGTTCGTCGACTACGAGGCCGAGCTCGCGCTCGTCATCGGCAAGCCCGCGCGCAACGTCAGCGTCGAGGGCGCGCTCTCGCACATCGCCGGAGCGATGCCCTTCAACGACGTCAGCGCCCGCGACCTGCAACTGCAGAACCCGCTCTGGACGAGCGGCAAGGCGATCGACACGTTCGCCCCCTGCGGCCCCGCACTCGTGACCCTTGACGAGATCGACGATCTGGGGGAGCTCGGCCTGCGCACCCGCATCAACGGCGAGCTCATGCAGGAGGGGACGAGCTCCAACTTCGTCTTCGGACCCGCCGAGGTCGTCGCGTGGCTCTCGCGCACGATGACGCTGCTGCCCGGCGACATCATCGCCACCGGCACGCCCGCCGGGATCGGCGCGGGGCAGGGGCGCTTCCTGCGCGACGGGGATGTGGTCGAGGTGGAGATCGACGGGCTCGGGGTGGTGCGCAATCCGGTCAGGGCGGAGTGAGCGCGTCAGCGTTTCTTGCGAGCGCTCGTGGCTGACACCGAACACGAGCACGCGCTCCTCAGCCTCCGATGACGGGTTAGCATTTCGGGGAACCATGCTCCGCGACATCGCACTTTGGCTCAGACCCGCAGGGTGGCCGCTGCTGCCCGATGTGGCGCGCCGCCGGACGCTGCTGCTGGCGTGGGCCGCGATTTTCACACAGGGCGTGTTCATCGGCGGATGGGTACTCGCCGGCGCTCTCGAACCGCACTACTCGGCGGTACGCCAATACATCAGCGAGCTCGGCCGTCACGGCGCGGCGAACCCCTGGATCTTCGCGACCTTCGTCGGGATCTGGGGACTCAGCTTCATCGCGCTGGCACTCGGGATCGTCCCGTCGCTGCGCACGCGGCCGTGGCCGCTGGCGATGCCGGCCATGTTCATCCTCGCCGGCATCTGCGCGATTCTCGTCGGCCCACTGCACATGGACTGCTCGCCGACCGTGAGTGCCATCTGCCGTTCGCGCGATGCCGCGGGCGCGCTCTCGTGGCACAACTACGCGCACGAGTGGCTCAGTCTCGGCATCAACGTCGCGCTGCTGCTCACCGGCTTCGCCTTCGCGCGCTCGGCCTGGCCAAGCCGGCTCGCGCGGATCGTCTTGATCGGCGCGCTCGTGCTGCTGATTGCAAAGATCGTCACCTTCGGTCTGCACGACTCGTTCCTCGGCTATCAGGGACTCGAAGAGCGCCTCTGGTCGCTCGTCGCGCAACTCTGGGTTCTCATCTGTGCCACGGTGCTGATCCTCGAGGCCACGCTCACCCCCGAGATGCTGCGGGCTCACGAGGTCTCGTCGCAGGGTCATTCGCTCGGCGAGCCGGCCGCTGTCGGTGTCGATCCGGTGTAACCCGCGTCCGCTCTGACCACGGCCGCCCTCCCTCGCGCTCGTGTCACAGCGGACGCTCGTTCTGGCGCTCACCCGGCGGCTCGGCTGTCCGCGTCTATATCGTTCGGCCGCCCGAGGAGAGGCCGCACATGGCTTTGCCCAGCAATATCCAACAGTTCATCGACGAGCAGGCCGAGCGCGCGGTCACTCGCTATGACGATCTGCGTGCCGTCGTGTTCAACGGCACGACCAAGCGCTCGCCCGAGGCCAGCAACACCGACGGCCTCGTGGCGATAGTCCGCGGGATCTTCGATCGCGTAGGGGTCCAGCTCGAGGAGATCCGCACAGTAGATCGCGATATTCCGCCGGGGCTATGGCCCGATATGCGCGAGCACGGCTACGAGGGCGACGAATTCCCCGACATCTACAAGCACTCGATCGTGCCCGCGCGCATCCTGATCATCGCCGGACCCATCTGGTTGGGGGACCAGAGCTCGCTCACGCGCAAGATCATCGAGCGTCTCTACGCCTACTCCTCGGATGTCAACGACGCGGGCCAGTGGTCCTACTACGGCAAGGTCGGCGCGGCGATCACCACCGGCAATGACGACGGCGGCAAGCACGTCAGCGCCCAGGTTCTCTACGCCCTGCAACACATCGGACTCACGATCCCTCCCCAGTCCGACACCTACTGGACCGGCGAGGCCGGTCCCGGGCCCTCCTACCTCGATGCCGTCGGGGGCGGCGAGCACAACTCCTGGGCGACCCGCAACACCGTCTTCATGGCCTGGAACGTGCTGCACCTCGCGCGCATGCTCACCGACGCCGGCGGCATCCCGGCGTACGGGAATTCCACGCGCGACTGGGACCTGGGGCATCCTGAGTACCCCAATCCTGAGCACCGGGGGGCGTAGTCGGCGTCGTCACCGCAGGGCGCCCGCCAGGCCACGCGAGTCGAGGCGTCGAGGGCGAGCCCACGATGATGGCTGCGCGGGCTTTCCGTGGGGGCGACGACGCGAGTTACAAGTTGCGGACGCGGCGACCGATCTCGCGGTCCCGCGGGTAGCCGGCGGACTCCCAGAACGCCGCAGCCACCTCGTCCTCATACCCGACCAAAGCGGTGATCCGACGAGCGCCCTGGCGATGCAGATGCTCCTCGCCGGCCCGCACCAGTGCCAAGCCGATGCCCCGGCGGCGATGCTCGGCGGGAACAGCCAGCCGATACATGTTCCCCCGCCAGCCGTCCCACGCGGCGATCAACGCGCCCACGATCACACCATCGCCGTCGGCAACGAGCAGGCTCCCCGGCATCTCCGCAAGCAGCCCTTGCACATCCTCGAGCCGGTCGGACATGGTCGCGTGCTCGGTGCGGGCCTGCTGCCACAGGTCAAGGACGGCCGAAGCCTCGTCTGGTCGGCACGCGCGCACGATGAAATCCCCACTGTTCAAGCGGTGACTATATACCGGAGTGCCGCTCACGTCGTCGGCCTGGCGTCCGTGACAATTGTATGCAATACTTATAGTCATCCAGCCAACGTGTGAAGGACGCGAGCATGAACTCACAGCACAGCTCACTCGACAACCCTCTCGAAACGCCCGGCGCGCAGCAGATGGCGGCGTGGACGCTGCGCTTGGCGCAGAGCCCCGGCTTTGGCTGGCTGCTCGCCGCAGACCCGCATCTGTTCGCGTTGCTCTATGCAAGCTGCGCCGCAGCGGTTCCGCCACCTGAGCCGCTGGCCGGCGATGACCGTGAGGCCAGTGCGGCCGATGAGAAGCTGCTGCCGGCGCTGAAGGACCTCCAGCGTCAGTTCGGCGAGCGCACCAGCGGCCGCTTCGTTCGTCTGTATCTGCGCGGAACGAGTGCGCTCGGATTGATCGGTCGGGATGAGGATGCGTTTCGGAATGCGCTGCGCGACTGGGCGCGGGCGGCGGAGGTGGAGGCGTCGCGGTCCGTCACTGCGCTGGATGTGAACGTCGGCCGCATTACCGGGCTTCTGGATCTGACCGCAGCAGAGCGCGACATACTTGCGTTCCAGATAGGCCGCTCTCGGCCGGGGTTCTCGCAGCTGTTTGAGCTGCTGTTGGACGCCGACCGTGCGACGAAGGCGGTGCTGGGAGCGGCGCTCGGCAGTTCGGAGTCAGAGGTGGTCTCGGCACTGTCAGAGCAGGGAGCGCTGGCACGCTCCGGTCTGTTGAGCGTCAAGGAGCGTCCGCTGAGGATGACTGGCCCTTCGCACCACTTGAGCGCAACGCTTGCCGAGCACGCCGAGGACGATGCCGAGTTCATCGAGCGGTTCGTCAAACCGCTCCTCCCGTCGCCCTCGACAGGGTCGCTCGGGCGCCTGCACGAAGACGACAGGCGAATCCTCCTGGGCGTTCTCCGCAGGCCACTGCCGGACGATCGCGGCGTGCACGCGCTCGTCTACGGTCCGAAGTCGGTGGACAAGCGAGACATGATGGCACGGCTGCTTGCAGACGACGGGATCCGCGGGCACGCAGTCGTCACGAGGCACGTTGCGGCGGGAGACATGCCGACCTGGACGTACATCGCCCAGCGTCACGTCGAGCGAACCGATCGCGACGCGGTGCTGGTCCTCGATCGCGCTCACGAGGCACTCGCGTCTCGGCCTTACATCAGGTTTAACCCTTTTGATCTCGATGATGACGACGAACTCATTCACGCCGACGACCCCGAGCGCGCCTCCGACGAGGGTTTGACGGAAAGCCGCGTACGCTGCGTATGGATCACGGATCGCGCACGGCAGCTCTCGGAGCGCAACCTGGGCGCCTTCCTGTTTCATTGCGAAGCGTTTCCCGGCTCACGCGCGGAGCGGCGGGCGCGCGTGGCTCAGGTGATCACAGATTTTGGCCTGCCCTCGAGCTTGGAGCGCGATCTCGCGAAATACAGCTTGCTCGGCGAGCAGCAGGTTCGTCAGGCGGCCGAGCTCGCACGTCTGATTGTGCTCCCGGAGGACGAGTCGCGGGAGGAGTCCGCCGTGCGCCGGGAACGGCTGGACATGGAGCGCGAGCGCGTGATCAAGCGCGCCGTCGCCCACGGTCAGAAGGTCCTCGGGCGCGACCGCACCGAGGGAATACGAGACTCGGTCACCAGCTATGACCTCGACCTCCTGAACATCGCCGGACGCTTCGGGCCGCGGCAGATCATCGCAGCCCTGAGGGAGCGCCCAATGGGCTCGCTGTGTTTCTGGGGCATCCCAGGTGCGGGCAAGACGCAGCTCGCAGAGCACATTGCCGTCGAGCTCGACCTTCCGATTCTCATGCGTTCGGCTTCCGAGTTGCTGTCGATGTGGCTCGGCGACACAGAGCAGCAGATCTCGAAGATGTTCGCCGAGGCGCAAAACGAGGGCGCGCTGTTGTTCCTAGATGAGGCGGATTCGTTTCTGCGCGATCGCACGCTCGCACGCGCCCACTGGGAGGTGACACAGGTCAACGAGCTGCTCCAACGAATGGAGCGATTCGAGGGAATCTTCATCGCGGCCACGAACCTGATGGACTCGATCGACGCGGCGGCGATGCGTCGCTTTACATGGAAGCTCGAGTTCAAGGCCCTCCAACGAGAGCAGGCGTGGTCGATGTTCTGTGCGGAGAGCGGATTCAACTCAGACTCCGAGCCCGAGCGAGCGGACAAGCTCGGGCAAGCACTGAATGTCATCGACGACCTTGCGCCCGGGGACTTTGCGACGGTCAAGCGCCAGGCGCAGATACTCGGAGAGGAGCTCTCTCCCGAAGCCTGGATAGAGCAGCTTGCGGCCGAGGCCAAAGCGAAGATGCTGGGTCTGAGACGCCAGCAACTCGGGTTCGCGAATTAGTACAGGCGGCGGACTGCGGCGCGATGACGACATGCGGCGGGCACAGTGTGTACGGATTCATTAAGCCGTCCAGTGCCGTGATCAATTCGGCCTCGGGCGCACGGTCGAGCTAAGCGGAACCGCTAGGCAGGTGCGGCCCTATCTGCTTTGCCGTGAGGCGATAAGGACTGTTCTTGTCTTAAGGAGGATGTTCGGACCGGCGACTCCCGCGCGGGTTGGCGCGTCCGGGCAGCATTCGACGCGCTCTCGTGGACGCAAGGACGCCGCGTGGCGCGCTGCTACCGGAAGCTCACAACCGCCAGCGCCCAGCCGTCGTGCATTGGCGTTCAGTTACGCTTCAGCGCGTGGAGCTGCAGCGGCGCATTGCGGAGGGGGCGGGTGAGTTCTTGCTGTTCGCGCTTACCCCACCGCGCCTGACGACCGAACCGGAGCAAGCCAGTCAGATCGCCGCGAAAACGCTCGAGCGCCTGCGCCCTGTGGGCCTCGACGGCCTCGTGCTGTACGACATTGATGACGAGAGCGACCGCAATCCCGAGGAACGCCCCTTTCCGTTCCTACCCACGATGGACCCAGCCGATTACCTCGCTCGCGATCTCGTCGGCTTGGAAGTGCCGGCCATCGTGTACCGCGCTGTCAGCAAGTATCCAGAGCAAGGTCTTCGCTCGTGGCTCAGCGAACAAGCCCCAACCCGCGCGCTGTCGGTGTTCGTCGGTGCGTCCTCTCGTGAGAAGGCGGTAGCAACCTCTCTGTCGCGAGCCTACGAACTCAGGACCGAGGTGCGCCAGGATCTCCTTCTCGGAGGTGTCGCGATCCCAGAGCGGCACACGCGCGG
>DASXMO010000160.1:0-3578 GCA_036495605.1 Solirubrobacteraceae bacterium | reverse complement strand
CCCGCCGGCGGTGGTACGCCCGACACGCCCAAAGCCGGAGGCAGCACCGCCAGCGCACACGTGAGCACGGTGCGCATCACCGGCGTGCACTGCGTACCGGTCAACCACTGCAGCGCAAAACCCCATCAGGTCTCCCTGCACGGAACCCTGGTGATCGCCGGCCGGGGTTTGGCGAAGGGATTGACGATCGCCTTCCCGGCCAAGCCGAAAGCGAGCATCTCCAGCGCCTCTCCGCGTGCGCATCTGCGCACCACCCCGGGCGGACTGGAGGTGACGGTGCCGAAGACCGCCCACACCGGCAACATCATGGTGCTGCTCAGCCACGGCCGGCATTCGAGCTCCTACGGCCCGATCAACGTAGTGCGCTACGCCCTGCACCCGCCCGCGCCGCCGGACCCGCCGGCGCCCGTGACCGGGGCGAGCGGCCCCAGCGCGTTCGAAGGCCAGGGCATGTGGATCTGGTATGTCAGCCAGTCAAGCGGCGGCAGCGTCCCGGCGATCGTCGCCCAGGCGCACGCCGCGGACGCGAGCACCGTGTTCGTGAAGAGCTCGGACGGCTCGACGAACTACTGGAGCCAGTTCAGCCCCGAACTGGTCGCACAGCTGCACGCCGCCGGACTGCACGTGTGCGCGTGGCAATACGTCTATGGCACGAACCCCGCCGGCGAGGCCAACCTCGGCGCGAAAGCCGTCGCGACCGGCGCGGACTGCCTGGTGATCGACGCCGAGGCCGAGTACGAAGGGCATTACGGGGCAGCACAGACCTACATCGCGGACCTGCGCGCGAAGATCGGCGCGTCCTACCCGCTGGGCCTGGCCTCGTTCCCATACGTCGGCTACCACACCTCCTTCCCCTACTCCGTCTTCCTCGGGCCGAACGGCGCGCAGTTCAACGCGCCGCAGATGTACTGGAAGGACATCGGCACCTCCGTCGACACGGTCTACGCGAACACCTACATCGCAAACCGCATCTACGGCCGCCCGATCTACCCGCTCGGGCAGACCTACAACCATCCCTCGAGCGCCGAACTGGTGCGCTTCCGCGAGGAGGCCGTCGACTATGGCGCGAGCGGGATCTCCTGGTGGGACTGGCAGGAAACCCCCGCCGCCGCCTGGACCGCGCTGGCGGCGCCGCTGAGCGCGTTGACGAGCGTCACGCCGAACCCCGGCTACACCGAACTGGCGCAGGGCAGTCGCGGCGACCCGGTGCTGTGGATGCAGGAGCACCTTGCGAGCGCGATCCCGACGCAGGCCACGAGCGGCATCTTCGACTCGACTACGACGGCGAACCTCGAGCAGTTCCAGTCCGCGCATGGGATTGCGCCCAGCGGCAAGACCGAAGCGGCGACCTGGCAGGCGCTACTGGCCCTGCCCCCCGTTGCCGTCAACTGGACCGGTTCGGGACCAAGCGGCGGTTAGGAAGACCGGGCCGCATGCGGCCCGGTCCCGGGGCGCGCATGCGCGCCCCGGTGGAACCCGCACATGTGCGGGTTCCCGGGCGGTACATGTACCGCCCGGCCGGCCGGCGCATGCGCCGGCCGGAACAACATCCTCAGACGGTTTCAGACTCGCTGAATGAGGGTCCCGGTCCCGAGGCCGCCGCCGCAGCACATCGTGACGAACCCGATCTCCTTGTCCGAGCGCTCGAGCTCGTGCAGGAGCGTGGTGATCAGTCGCGCGCCGGTCGAGCCGAGCGGGTGGCCGAGCGCCATCGCGCCGCCGTTGACGTTGACGCGGTCCATGTCCGGGTTGTGCTCCCGACGCCACGCGGCGACGACGGGCGCGAACGCCTCGTTGATCTCGAACAGGTCGATGTCGTTTATCGACATCGAGTTGCGGTCGAGGATCTTGCGCGTCGCCGGAATCGGGCCCTCGAGCATTTTCACCGGGTCGCAGCCGACGGTCGTCTGATCGACGATCCGCGCGCGCGGGGTGAGACCGAGCTCTTTGGCCTTCTCCGCGGACATCAGCAGCACCGCGGCGGCGCCGTCGGAGATCTGCGAGGCGTTGCCGGCGGTGATCTTGCCGTCGGGCTTGAACGCGGGTTTCAGCTGCGAGAGCGTCTCGAGGCTCGTTTCGGGACGGATGCCCTGGTCGGTGACGAGCTCCTCGCCGTTCACCGACACGGGCACGATCTCGCGCTCGAAGCGGCCCTCCTCGGTGGCCTGGTGGGCCAGCCGGTGCGAGCGCACCGCCAGCTCGTCGAGCTCTGAGCGGGAGATCTCCCACTGGTCGGCGATCATCTCCGCGCCGAGGCCCTGGCCGACGATGTTGTGCTTGGCCATCAGCTCGGGAGTGAAGGCGAAGCCGAAGTCCTCCTGCGTCTTCATGCCCGCGGCGAACGGCAGGTGGCCCATGTGCTCGACGCCGGAGCCGATCATCGCGTCGTGAACGCCGGCGGCGATCAGCGCGGCGGAGAAGTTCACGGCCTGCTGAGCGGAGCCGCACTGGCGATCGACGGTCGTGCCGGGTGTCTCTATCGGCAGGCCCTCCTGCAGCCAGGCGTTGCGGGCGATGTTGAAGCCCTGCTCGCCGAACTGCTGCACGCAGCCCGCGATCACGTCCTCGACCTCGCCGGCCTCGATGCCCGCGCGCGAGATGACCTCGCTGTAGCACTTGCCGAGCAGCTCGTTCGGGTGGGTGTCCTTGTAGTAGCCCTTTTCCTTGTGCCCGCGGCCGATCGGCGTGCGCACCGCCTCGACGATCACGACCTCGCGTCCCTCTGCTTGCCTCATGACTGAACAGCCTCCTGTCTAAAAAGGTCTCTAGCGCAGCGTTGACATGGAGTGCGAGGGCGATACTTGTGCGAGTATGCCCGGCTCCTTGCCCACTACTCTATCGCGCGCGCGCAGGAGCTAGATTGACCAGTCAGTCAACCCAACCACCGGAACCTTTGGCCGAGCGTCTGGCGATCGTCGGCAGCGGCGCGATCGCCTGCGGACTGGCCGCTACCGCCGCCCATCACGGCCCCGTGCTGCTGTTGGCGCGTTCCGAGGACTCCGCCGATCGCGCCCGGCAGACCGTCGAGAAGACGCTCGCCCGCCTGGGCGCGGAGATCGATCCCGAGCACGTGCAGATCGTCACCGATCGCGACGCGCTCGCGCAGGCCGAGTTCGTCGTCGAGGCCGTCGTCGAGGACCACGACGTCAAGGCCGGCCTGCTCGCGGAGCTGAACGAGATGCTCGCCCCCGAGGCGATCCTCGCGAGCACCACCTCCTCGCTGTCGATCGAGCGGCTGGCGGCAGAGAGCGGACGCGCCGAGCGGTTCGTCGGGCTGCACGTGTTCAACCCCGTCACGCGCATGCAGCTGGTCGAGCTGATCTTCCCGAGCGCCGCCGGCGAGCAGACGCGCGCGCGCGCGCTGGCGCTGTGCAACGCCTTCGAGAAGACCCCCGTCGAGGTCCCCGACGTGCCCGGGTTCGTCGTCAACAGACTGCTGTTCCCATACCTCTTCAGCGCCGTGCGCCTGCTCGAAGAGACCGGCATCGAGCCGACGGGCATCGACACCTGCATGCGGCTCGGCGCGGGACACCCGATGGGTCCGCTCGCGCTGCTCGACCTGGTCGGCCTCGACGTGT
>DASXMO010000159.1:0-9710 GCA_036495605.1 Solirubrobacteraceae bacterium | reverse complement strand
GTACATCGAGATCACGATGAAGCCGACGATCGAGCCGATGACGATGATCATGATCGGCTCCATGATCGAGGTGAGCCCTTTCACGGATGCCTCGACCTGGTCCTCGTAGAACTCGGCGATCTTGTCGAGCATCGCGTCCAGCGCGCCCGTCTCCTCGCCGACGCCGACCATGTGCGTGACCATCGTCGGGAAGACAGGAGCCTGTGCGAGCGGCGCGGCGATCGTGCCGCCTCGCTTGACTGAGGCGATCACTCCGTCCATCGCCTCCTCGACCGCGATGTTGCCGCCGGTACGTCCGGTGATCTCCAGCGCCTGTAGCAGCGGCACACCGGCACTGGTGAGCGAGGCAAGCGTGCGCGACCAGCGCGCGACGGCGACCTGTTGGACGATCGCGCCGATCTTCATCGGCAGGCGAAGGCGGAAGCGATCCCACTGCGGGCGCCCCCAGGAGGAGGACTTCCACTTCAGGAACGCGAAGGCGACGCCGCCGGTGACCGCGAACAGCAACCACCAGTACCCGACCACCGCATGGGACATTGCGACAGACACCTTCGTGATCGCGGGCAGTTCGCCGCCGAACTGCTTGAAGACGTTCTCGAACACCGGCACGAGGAAGGCCACGAGCGCAAGCATCACACCGACCGCAAACGTGATTACAAGCGTCGGATAGATCATCGCCGAGCGGATCTGCCGGCGCAGCGATGCGTCCTTCTCCAGCTGGTCGGCGACGCGCATCAGCGAACCTTCGAGCACACCGCCCGTCTCTCCCGCTTGGGTCATCGCGACAAACAGCGGGTTGAAGACCTTGGGATGGCGGGACATCGCATCGCTCAACGACAGGCCCGCCTCGACGTCCTTGCGCACGGCGACGATCGTTTCCTTCAAGAACTTGCTCTCGGTCTGCTCCTCGAGCACGTACAGCGAGCGCAGGATGCTCATACCGGAGGAGATCATCGTCGCGAGCTGGCGCGAGAAAACGGCCAGATCGGCGGCCTTGACGCTCTTCAGGAAGGCGAGCTCGATCTCGCGCGAGGCGTACTTGTCGCCGATGTCGAGGACGATCAGCCCCCGCGCGCGCAGCTGATCGGAGACGGCCTGCTTGGACTCGGCCTCGATCTCGCCCTTGGCCTTGACGCCGGCGAGGTCCATCGCCTTGAACACGTAAGTGCTCATGAGCGCACCCGCCTACGCCGCCCGCCGAACGTCCTGTCCGGGCGCCGCCCCCACCAGCAGGCGCCGGAGCTCCTCGGGGGTCGAGGAGCGCGCTTCGGCCAGCTTCTGCGTGATCTTGCCGGCACGCACGAGCGAGGCCAGCGAGGTGTCCATCGTCTGCATGCCGTGCGCGGAGCTCGTCTGCAGGACCGAGTAGATCTGGTGGGTCTTGCCCTCGCGGATCAGGTTGCGCACCGCCGGGTTGGGTACGAGCACCTCGGTCGCAACTACCCGTCCGGCGCCGTCGGCAGTCGGCAGCAGCTGCTGCGTCATGATGCCCTGCAGGGCGACCGACAGCTGCACCCGAACCTGCCCCTGCTGGTGGGCGGGGAAGACATCGATCACGCGATCGATCGTCTGCGAGGTGTCCTGTGTGTGCAGCGTCGCGAACACGAGGTGGCCGGTCTCGGCGGCGGTCAGCGCGGTGGAGATCGTCTCCAGGTCGCGCATCTCGCCGACCAGGATCACGTCGGGGTCCTCGCGCAGCGCGGCCTTCAGCGCGTCGGCGAAACTATGCGCGTCGGAGCCCAGCTCGCGCTGGTTGACGAGGCACTTCTTGTGCGCGTGCAGGAACTCGATCGGGTCCTCGATCGTCATGATGTGCTCCTCGCGCGTCTGGTTGATCTCGTCGATCATCGCCGCCAGCGAGGTGGACTTGCCAGAGCCCGTCGGGCCGGTGACGAGCACGAACCCGCGCGGTCGACGCGTGAACTCGTGCGCCGCGGCCGGCAGTCCGAGATCGTCGATCGAGGTCAGACCAAAGGGGATCAAGCGGAAAGCCGCGCCGATCGCGCCACGTTGGTAATAGGCGTTGACGCGAAAGCGGGCGTGGCCGGGGATCGAATAGGCGAAGTCCAGCTGCCAGTCCGTCTCCAAGCGCTGGCGCTGATCGCCGTTGAGGATCGAGTAGATGATCTCGCGCGTATCCGACGGGGACAGCTCGGGATAGTCCTCGAGCTGAGAGAGCCGTCCGCGCACGCGCACGGTCGGGCGGGCGCCCGCGCTGAGGTGCAGGTCGGAGGCGCGACGGGATACGACCTCCATCAGGAGATCAGCGAAATCTATGTCCATGCCCGCCCCATCGGCAATTTCGCGCAATGTCATTAGCTCGCGGCGGCGAGATCGCAGCGACGAGCCCCATCAGGGGCGCCCGGCTCTACCCAGGCGCCAACCCCGCGCGGGCGCGCCTAACTGCTGCCGATGACCCGTGCGATCTCCGCGATCGAGGTGCGCCCCTGGCGAACCTTCTCCAGGCCGTCGTCGCGCAGACGGCGCATGCCCTGGCGCACGGCGAGGTCGCGGATCTCCTCCGACGGGCGGCGCCCGAGCGCGAGCTGCTGGACCTCGGGTGTGACGTCCATCACCTCATACAGCCCCACCCGCCCGCGGTAGCCCGAGCCCCCGCAGCGCCGGCAGCCGACCGGCTCGTAGGCCTCGAGGTCTACGAGCGCCTTGTAGCCGTTCTCGCGCAGAACCTCCGCGGGGATGATCGTACGCCGCTTGCAGCTGGAGCAGAGCTTGCGCGCGAGGCGCTGGGCGACGATGCACTCCAGCGCGGAGGCGACGAGGAACGGCTCGATCCCCATCTCCACCAGGCGCGTGATCGCCGACGGTGCGTCGTTGGTGTGAAGCGTCGAGAGCACGAGATGGCCGGTGAGCGCGGACTCGATCGCGATCTGCGCCGTCTCACGATCGCGGATCTCCCCGACCATGATCACGTCGGGGTCGGCGCGGACCATCGAGCGCAGTCCGGCCGCGAAGGTGAGGCCGACCTTGGCCGAGACCTGCACCTGGGTGAGACCGGCGATTTCGTACTCGACCGGATCCTCGACCGTGATGATGTTCTTCTCGGCCGTGTTCAGCCGCTGCAGCGCCGCATACAGCGTCGTGGACTTGCCCGAGCCCGTGGGGCCGGTGACGAGGACGGCGCCGTGGGTCTCGTGGAAGGCCCGTTCGAAGCGCTCGCACTCGACCTCGGCCATCCCGAGCTTGTCGAGATCGACGACGACGGAGTCCTTGTCGAGGACGCGCAGCACGAGCGCCTCGCCGTGGACGCTCGGGAGCGTGACCACGCGCAGGTCGACGTGATGGCCGTCGACCGTCAGTCCCACGCGCCCGTCCTGCGGCAGGCGCCGCTCGGCGATGTTCAGCTCGGCCATGATCTTCACGCGCGAGACCACGCCCGCGGCGGTGCGGCGCTGGACGGTCGTGATGTCCTGCAGCACGCCGTCGATGCGAAAGCGCACGCGCAGCTCGCGGCCGTCGGGGGCGAAGTGGATGTCCGAGGCGCCGCGTTCGACCGCCTGCGCGACGATCTGGTTGACGAGCTTGATGACCGGCGCGTCCTCGGCGGTCTCGTGCAGGTCGACGACCTCCGCGCCCTCCTCCAGTTCGTCGATGTGCCGGTCGGAGCTCGCGACGACGTCGTCGAGGCGGTCCAGGCGCAGGATCAGGCCGGCGATGTCATCAGGCGGAGCGACCGCGACGCGAACCTCGTAGCCGGTCATGATCGCGATGTCATCCACCGCCAGCACATTCGAGGGGTCTGCCATCGCGACCAGAAGGGTTCGCTTGTCCGCGAACGCGACCGGCACGGCCTGGTAGCGCTTCGCGGCGGTCGTGGTCACGAGGTTGGCGGCCGACATGTCCACGGAGAAGGCGCCGAGATCGAGGTGGTCGAGGCCATAGCGCTCGGCCAGCGCGCGCGAGAGCCCGTCGTGGGTGAGCGCGCCCGAGTCGAGCAGCACCCGCTCGGGCGTCGTCCCCAGGCCGCGCGAGCTCTCGACCGCCTCATCGACCTGACCGCGCGAGGCGAGACCCATGTCGACGATCACGTCCGTCAGGAAGCGCGAGGACGAGCCGCGCCGGCTGGGTCTTGTGATGCCCGTCCACTCTCCAGGCTGGGGGTTCGCCGGATCGACCTACACTGCATGCTCGGCTGACTCTTCGGAGCTGCTCGGGGATGGCTCGCTCGCGAGATCCTCGGTGGCGAGCGCGCGCTCGACTTCCACGATCGGATCCTCCACTGTCCCCGCGGCATTGTCCATGCCGAAGATCGCGTGCAGGTCGGGACCGGTCTGTCCCGGCGCGTCGCTCATCACGACCGCATCCAGAGGCCGCTAGTCGAGGGCGCGACGCATGATCTCGAGCGGTGGCGCGAGGCCGGTCCACAGCTCGAAGCTGAGCGCGCCCTGCGCGAGCAGGACCTCGAGCCCTCCGACCGCATGGGCGCCGTGAGAGCGCGCGGCGAGGAGCAGCGGTGTGGGTGCGGAGCTGTAGACGAGATCGAGGACATGGGGGTAGTTACCGACTTGATCGAACGTAATCGCCGGGAAGTTGAGCCCCTGCTCCCCACTGGCCGACTGTTTTAGGCTCGCCGTCCGCTCCTCGAGCCCAACGGATGTGCAGTTGACGAGCAGCTCGGCAGCCTCCGGAGCCTTCACTGCTCGCACGCCGAGATCGCTCGCGAGCGCCTCGGCGCGCGCATGTGTGCGGTTCCAGACCGACACCTCGCCGGCGCCGGCCTCGCGCAGCGCCCATACGACCGCGCGCGCCGACCCGCCCGCGCCGAGCACGAGCGCGCTCATCCCCCGCGGCGAGACGCCGAGCGCATTGAGAAAGCCGGGAGCGTCGGTGTTCTCTGCGGCGATCGACCCGTCCGGCGAGAACATGAGCGTGTTGGCGGCGCCGATCGCCCGCGCGGTCTCGCTCGCCGTGTCCGCGAGCTCGAGCGCCGCGTGCTTGTGAGGGATGGTCGCGTTCGCTCCGACGAACCCGGCCCCCGGCAGCGCGCGAGCCGTCTCCGCGAAGCGCTCCGGTGGGACCGGCAACAGCTGATAGCGCCAGTCGCTCATCCCCAGTGCGGCCAGCGCCGCGTTGTGCATCGCCGGCGAGCGGCTGTGCGCGACGGGCCAGCCGAGGACTCCCAAACGTGGCATTCGCGAGCGCCCTCCTGCTCCGCTACCGCTTGTGGCAGGTCGGCACGCGCCCGCCGTTGGCCGCGAGCGCTTCGCGGTAGCGGGCCGCGTCGTGTTCGAACTGGGCATTTGTGGTGGAGAACACGAGATCCCCGCAACCATCGGGAGCGTCGACGTAGTAGAGGTAGCCCGCGTGCGCCGGATGGGCGGCGGCTTCGATCGCCGCGAGACCGGGGTTGCTGATCGGAGTCGGCGGCAGGCCCCGGTGCAGGCGGGTGTTGTAGGGGGAGTCGAGCGCAAGTTGGGCCGCGGTCAACGGCTTGGTGTAGTCGTTCAGCGCATAGCGGAGGGTCGCATCGATACCGAGCTCCATGCCCAGATGCAGGCGGTTGTAGATGACCGCCGCAACCTTTGCGCGGTCGCTCGAGAGCTGCGCCTCGCGTTCGACCATCGAGGCGACGATCAGCAGTTCGTACGGGGTGAGGTGCAGCTCGTGCGCGCGGCGCGCCTCCTTGTCGCCGAAGCGTTCGGTGAACGCGATCAGCTGTTCGTGCACGAGCCGGCTGGCGGGGTCGCCGCGATAGAGGTCGTAGGTAGCCGGAAACAGGAACCCTTCGAGGTTGGGCGTGTTTGCCGGCGCGCCGTAGTGTGCGGGGTTCAGCAGCGAGGAGTGCTTGGACGCCGATAGGTAGCTGCCGGCCAACCCCGCCGCGTGCGCGCGAGCGGCGATCTGCCGGCGCGTTTCGCCCTCGGGGATCAGCACCCGCACGATCGTCGGGGCGGCCACCGGCTTGGGAGCGGGAGTGTGCTTGGAGAGTCGATCGACGACCAGCCAAATCACGCCGGCGACGAGCACGAGAGCGAGGACCGCCAAGGCACGCGTCGGCCATGAACGCCTGTGCCGGGGCGCCTTGTACATGCCGCCCAGCGCGGATGCGGGCGCGATGTGCTCGAACGGCGGAAGTGGGGGCGGTGGAAGCGGGGGTGGTGGAAGCGGGGGTGGTGGAACGCTCGCAGGCAACTGTGGCGGAGATGCCGGTTGCGCTCCCTCGACCGTCTCGACGGCCTGCGCCTGCGTTCGCATCTCGCTGGTGGCCTGAGAGGCGATCGGCGGCGCAGGCGGATCGTCGGTCGGCGGGATCAGCGGCGCGGGCAGATCATCGACCGTCGAGATCGGCGGCGACGGTCGCTCCGCCTCGGCATGGGCAGCGCGTCGCCGTTCGCGCTCGGCACGATCGCGCTCGCGTTCCTCTTCGGTGCGCTCAGGCACCCTGGCGCAGCCTGGCGTGCAACCAGCTCTCGAGCATGTGCGCCGCCGCGCGCGAGTCCTCACCGGCGCGGTGCGAACCTCGATCGTGGCGGGCGATGTGGGTCGTGTAGCGCTCGTCGTGCAGCTCGACCGGAATGCCCTCCCCCAGGCGCAGCGACAGGCGCCGCGCGAACTCGCGCGTCTCGCGCGTCTGGTCGGAGTCGCCGCCGCGCAGCGAAACCGGCAGCCCGACGACGACCCGCTCGACTTCGCGCTCGCGGATCAGCTCCTCGATCTCCTGCATGCCGCGGCGACTCCCGGGCCGGGCGATCGCCTCGATCGGGGTGACGATCGTGCCGCTGGGATCGCTGAGCGCGCAGCCGCAGCGCGCGCTGCCGTAGTCGAGCGCGAGCACGCGACTCATCTCTGCAGCGCCTCCTCGATCGCCTCGCGCGCGGCGCGCAGGGCATCCTCCAGCTTGCCGGGATCGCGCCCGCCGGCCTGGGCGACCGTGTCGCGCCCCCCCCCGCCGCCGCCGGCGACCGCCGCGGCGACCTTCACGATCGCGCCCGCCTTGACGCCTCGCGCCACCAGCTCGGGAGCGACGCCGGCGACGAGATGCACGCGCCCCTCGGCGGCCGTGCCGAGCACGACCGCGGCCCCCTCGAGCCGGCCGCGGACGCGATCGAGGATTCCCATCAGCGCGTGCGCATCGGACGCTTGCACGGCGGCGGTGAGCACCGGCACGTCCCCCACCGGTTCGGCGGACGCCGCCAGCGCGTCTATGTCGACATCCCCCGCTGCCGAACCGCCGTCTTCGCGCAGCGCGCGCTCCAGCTCTCGGCGCTCTGCCTCATGGGCCCGCAGAGTCTTGAGGGCGTCCTGCGGGCGCGCGCGCAGCTCGGCGGCGAGCTCGGCCAGCAGGCGATCGTGCTCGCGCAGCAGCTCCACCGCGCCGGATCCCGTAAGCGCTTCGATACGGCGCACGTTCGCGGCCGAGGAGGTCTCGCTGACGATGTGAAAGGCGCCGATCTCGGCCGTGCCGCGAACGTGCGTGCCACCGCAGAGCTCGCGCGAGTAGGAGCCGTCGCCGATCTGCACCATGCGCACGACATCGCCGTACTTCTCCCCGAACAGCGCCATCGCACCAAGGCTGCGGGCCTCCTCCAGCGTGGTCGAGATCGCGCGCACGGGGTCCCCCGCGGCGATCCATGCATTGACCGTGTCCTCGACGTCACGCAGCTCCTGCGCGGAGAGCGCGCCGGTGTGGGTGAAGTCGAAGCGCAGCTTGTCCGGTCCGACGTAGGAGCCGGCCTGGCGGACGTGGCCGCCGAGACGCTCGCGCAGCGCGGCGTGCAACAGGTGGGTCGCCGTGTGGTTGCGCTCGGTGGCGCGCCGCGCGGCCTGATCGACGCGCGCGAGCACCGGCTCCGCGGGCGCGAGCGAGCCCTGCTCGAGGGCGACCTCGAGCGCCTGATCGTCGCCCAGGCGGTAGACGTTCGTCACGCGACCCAGGCACGCGCCGGAGGCGCATTCGATCGTGCCCGTGTCCGCCACCTGTCCACCGCCCGCCGGGTAGAACGGCGACTCGGCGAGCTTCACGAGCATGCTCGTGCCGGGAGCGCCCGCCGCGAGGGCTTCCGCGCCGGGTGTGCCGCCGGTTGCATCGGCAGTGCCAGCGGCGAGCGCCGCGCTTCCGTTCGCCACATCGACCGCGGCGACGGCCCCGACCGTTGTCTGCTGGGTCTCGGTCTCATAGCCCGTGAAGCGGGTTTCCGCGGCCGAGGCCGCGAGCTCACGGGCGAGCTCGCGGGGATCTGCGCCTCCGCGCTCGCGAGCACCGCCTCCCGCGCCCGTGGCGGCCGCGCGGGCGCGGGCGCGCTGGGCATCCATCAACTCCTCGAACCCCCGCTCCTCCACGCCCAGCCCGCGCTCGGCGGCGAGCTCGCGGGTGAGGTCGAACGGGAATCCGTAGGTGTCGTGCAGGGCAAACGCATCGGCGGCCGCAATCGCCTGCGCGCCGGAGTGCAGCGCACGCGCGATCAGCTCCTCCAGCAGCTTCGTGCCCTGCTCGAGCGTGCGCCCGAAGGCGTCCTCCTCGGACGCCAGCCAACGCTCGATCGGATCGCGCTGCTCGTTCAGTTCGGGGTAGGTGCCCGCCATCAGCTCGCGCACGAGCGCGGCGTAGCGCAGCAGGAACCCCGGCGCCATCTCCAGGCGCCGCGCTTGCAGGATCGCGCGGCGCGTGAGGCGGCGCAGCACATAGCCGCGGTCTTCGTTGGAGGGCACGACGCCGTCGGCGATCAAGAACGACATCCCGCGAGCGTGGTCGGCGAGGATGCGCAGCGCACGATCCGCGGCCGAATCCTGACCGTAGGCGTGGCCGGAGAGCTCCTGGCCGAGGTCGATCAGCGGCTGGAACTGGTCGGTGTCGAACACCGAATCCTTCCCCTGGAGGATCGCCGCCAGCCGATTGAGGCCGAGGCCCGTGTCGATGTTGCGCGTCGGGAGAGCCGTGAGCGTGTCGTGGGGCTCCTGGTCGTACTGCATGAACACGAGGTTCCAGTACTCCAGGAACCGCTCGTTGTCTCCCCCCGGCAGATCATCGGGCGCGCCGAAGTCCAGGCCGCGGTCGATGTACAGCTCAGAGCACGGTCCGCTCGGCCCGACGGGACCCGCTTCCCAGAAGTTCTCCGAGCGTGGGCAGCCCACGATCCGCTCGCTCGGCACGCCGATCGCCCGCCACAGCTCGATCGCCTCCTCGTCGGGCCCGAGCCCCAGCGCATCGTCGCCGGAGAAGACCGTCACCCAGATGTCGCCCGGATCAAACGCGAAAGCCTCCAACGAGAGCTCCCACGCGAAGCGGATCGCCTCGGCCTTGAAGTAGGCGCCGATCGAGAAGTTCCCGAGCATCTCGAAGAACGTGAGGTGGCGCAGGGTGCTGCCGACGTGGTCGATGTCGGGCGTGCGAAAGCACTTCTGACAGCTCGTCAGCATCGGCGCAGGCGGATCGGCGCGTCCGAGGAAGTACGGCTTCAATGGCTGCATCCCCGCGGTCGTCAGCAGCACGCTGCGATCTTCCGCCGGAGGCACGAGCGAGGCTGACGGTATGCGCAGATGGTCGCGTTCGGCGAAGAAAGCCAGAAACCGCTCGCGGATCTCATCCGAGGTCATCGCCGACTGATGTTAAGGGAGGTGCGTGCCGGCCGCGATAGGGACAGATGAGAGGATCTTCATGCAACGGCACTCCACACGGCGCCGAACGTCTGCGGACGGCGCGACCCCTCAGTCGATCGTGCCGTGACCGACGATCAGCTCGCCGTCGTACAGGC
>DASXMO010000158.1:0-30074 GCA_036495605.1 Solirubrobacteraceae bacterium | reverse complement strand
AGACGGGGCTCGAACAGCTCGCGCTTGGCCATGTAGTAGACGGGCCGGCGCACGAGCGTGCCGATCACGAACGGGTCGAGAAAGCTGCGATGGTTGGCCGCCAGCAGCAGCGGCCCGCTGCGCGGCAGGTGCTCGCGCCCGATCCTGTTCAGGCGCAGGTAGACCACGAAGAACGGCACCAGCACAGCGCGCGCGCTCCAGTAGAGGACCCGGTTGACGCCCTTGTTCAGGGCTCGCCGGCGGAATCCGCCCAGGTTCGTCGTGCCGGTCCCCGGGTCCGCCCTGTCTGCAATTTGCGTCGGCGTGTTACACGCACGTATCCGACTTGCCCTCATACATATCGATACCCCGCCGTGGGGCGCGCCGTTACAGCGCTTGACGATGGGAGCACCCGTCCGCTACAGCGGCGGGACCTGGTTGTTGACCTGAGTGCCGTGATAGAGGTGGTCCTGGTCCCTGCACGCGGCGGGGAAGAAGAACTGGACGCTGTCGCTGCGAACGCCGTTGTAGCTCGCAAAGAGCGTCGCGCGGCCCACTGTCCCGACTTCGCAGCGCGGATCGTTGCTGGCCCGCACGCGAACGACGATCTTCATCACGTTCCCCGGATAGCCCCACATCGTCGCGTAGTGCGAGTGGTAGGAGAGATGATGCGCGACCGTCATCGTGATCGACCCGGAGCGCTTTTCCTGACAGATAATTCCGGACACCGTGTTCGTTTCCAGATTGATTTCGCCGTGACCGCGGGCAAAGCTCGAGCCACCCGGCGAGCCGGTGTGGAACCCCCAGGGTGGGATGCCGTAGACGATCGGAATCTGGCCACAGCCGGGCGTGTAGGCATTGGCCCGACCGGCCATCGTGCCGAGTGCCAGTAGCGCACTCAAAGCCAGCAATGCAAGAGTGCCGCCCCGTGCGAGGGTCCGGCGCGCGATGGCATGCCTTGTCTTCCCGCGCGGGAAGTTCGATACCGCTCGCCAACGTCGACCTCTGGATCCGGACCAACCGCGTGATTGCGTATGCCCCACATACTCATCAACGACGGGTACCCGTCCTCCGCCTTAGCTCCTGCGAGCACGCGGACGGATGTTGGAGACGCGACCGGCGTGATCGGCCGAACGAGGCCCGATCAGGTTCTCGCGATGCGAGACGACCGGCCACGACGCGGCGGCTCTCGGCGATACGATGCCCAAGCGTGCGCCGACGTAGCTCAGCTGGTAGAGCACCGCTCTTGTAAAGCGGATGTCGCCGGTTCGATCCCGGCCGTCGGCTCTCGAAGAAACCGCCTCAGGGGCAGTCGATCGGAAAGCTGTTGCCGACGATCGCGAACGAGGCGCCGTGGCGCGACATGACGAATTCGGGCGTGAGCGAGAGACGCCAGCCGCGGAAGTCGCGCAGCCGCAGGTGAGGGTGGGGATGGCGCTGTCCGCGCTCGTGGCAGCGGTAGAGCGAGAGCCTGTGCTTGCCGTCGATCTCCCAGCGAAAGAAGGCGAGCGCGACGGGGCAGGCGTGAGCGATGGAGATGTGGCGCAGCTCGTAGATTTCGACGCCCGTGACGATCGGGTGCTGACACTCGACGGTCCACACCGAGCGCGCTCCGCGGGTGGCGGGAGCGAAACAGGCGAGCAACAGCAGCGCGCTCGCGACCGCGAGCCATCCTTGGCGGGTCCGGCTGTGTATGGGGACGGTCATCAGGATTTGCGATCGCGCGACGCACCCCAGATTGCGCGCCCGCGCGGGCGGGACGTGGCGATATTACTCACCGCGTGAGGGCGAGCACGCTGCTGGCCATCCTCGCAGCACCCCCGCGCCGCACCGAGAGCTACCGCCGAACCTGCGCGACGGACGGTCTGTGAGGAGCGGGGCCTCAGCGCGAGTGTGACGTGCGGCGGCGCACCAGGTGTTGTACGTTAGTGCAAGTTCGCACTAATCGAGCGGGCTGGGTCTGGCTCGCGTGGGCTGAGGAAATGGGGATGGGATGTACGACTACGTGATTGTGGGCGCGGGCTCGGCGGGATGTGTGCTGGCGAACCGCCTGAGCGAGGACCCGGACGTACGCGTGCTGTTGGTCGAGGCGGGACCGCCGGACAGCAACCAGAACATCCACGTGCCGCTCGGATACCTGAAGCTCGCACGGACGGAGATCGACTGGGACTATCACTCCGCGCCGGAGCCGCGGTGCGGCCACCGGCGCATCCCGCTGCCACGCGGGCGGGTGCTGGGCGGGAGCTCGTCGATCAACGCGATGGTCTACATCCGCGGCAACCCGCGCGATTACGACGACTGGGGCGTGCACGGATGGTCGTGGGACGATCTGCTGCCGTACTTCCTGAGGGCCGAGGACAACGAGCGCGGCGCCTCGCGCTGGCACGGCGCGGGCGGCCCGCTGCCGGTCAGCGAGCAGCGCTCGGGCAACCTGATCTCGCGTGCATGGGTGGACGCGGGAGAGCAGGCGGGACTGGTCCGCAATGAGGACTTCAATGCCGGTGAGCAGGACGGCGTGGGCATGTACCAGGTGACCCAGCGCGGGGGCCTGCGCGCGAGCGCGGCGGTGGCGTACCTGCACCCCGCGATGGCGCGTGAGAACTTGACGGTGATGCCCTACATGCAGGTCGAGAAGATCCTGATCGAGGGCGGGCGCGCGGTCGGGGTGCAGGCGCGACGGCTCGGCGAGCCCCAGGAGCTCAGGGCCGAGCGCGAGGTGATCGTCTGCGGCGGCGCTTACAACTCGCCCCAGCTGTTGATGCTCTCGGGAATCGGCCCGGCGGAGCAGCTGGCGCTGCGCGAGGTCGAGGTGCTGCTCGATCGCCCGGCGGTGGGCGAGAACCTCTCCGACCACGCGGGCACGCAGCTCGTGTGGACGACACAGGAGCCGCAGAGCCTCCTGCTGGCGCTGGAGCCGGCTGCACTTGCGCAGTACGAAGCCACGCAGACGGGACCGTTCGCGTCGAACCTGGCCGAGGCCGGCGGGTTTGCGCGAGTTCAGGCGGACGCGCCCGCTCCCGACGTGCAGTTTCACGTCGCGCCCGTGCACATCGTCGATGAGGGCATGAGCGATCCGGAGGGTCACGGCGTGTGGGTCTCGCCGTGCCTGCTGACGCCGCGAAGCCGCGGCTCGGTGCGGTTGGCCTCGAACGATCCGACGGCCAAGCCGATCGTGCACAACGAGTTCTATGCGGCCGAGGAGGATGCGCAGCGGATGGTCGCGGCGCTCGAGCTGGCGCTTGAGATCTGCGCTCAACCGGCGCTGCGGCCCTACTGCGCCGAGCCGTTCACGGCACCGGAGGGGGGCGGCGAGGAGGCCCTGCGCGAACACATCGCGCGGACGACGTTCTCCGTCTATCACCCCGTGGGCACCTGCCGGATGGGCACGGACGAGGACTCGGTCGTGGATGAGCAGCTGTGCGTGCGCGGGGTGCAGGGCCTGCGGGTGGTCGATGCCTCGGTGATGCCGGTGGTGCCACGCGGGAACACGAACGCCCCGACGATCGCGATCGCCGAGCGCGCGTGCGATCTGATCCGCGGCAAGGTCGAGGCGAATGACCTGCTCGCCTCACAGCCGGCCGCGGCTTAGCCTTCGCGAATCCTTAGACGATGGTCCGCAACCGCGCCCGTGGCGGGGGTGTTGATAGCGTCGCCGGGCGCCTCGTGCGCCGGTGGGGCAGGTCTGAAAACGGGCAGATCAAACAAGGGTGAAGACGAGGTCATGACGATTGCGGATGCGCAGGCGCGCTGTGCAGGGACGGCTGGGGGACGGGCCGAGATGAGCTGCGGAGCGTCGAGGACGTTTGCGATCGCATGCGCGATCGCGTTGCTGGCGCTCACGTCGACACTGGCATTCGGCGCGCCGGCGGCGCGAGCACTGACGATCTCTCCGCTGAACGGCACGCCCGACGCCTCGCCGCATACGCAGATCAGCTTCCTGGGAGTCGCCGCCGGCGAGCTCCACGACGTGAGGGTGATGGGCTCGCGCAGCGGCTCGCACAGCGGACGGCTCGCGTCCTACGCGAGCGCACAGGGCGCGAGCTTCCTGCCGGCGCGCGGCTTCAGCGAAGGCGAGCGGGTGAGCGTGAGCGCGCTCGTGGGCAGCGGACGCCACGAGCAGCGCGTGGGCAGCACGTTCACGATCGCGCGCCTGGTCCACTACGGGTTCACGCCGATGCGCTATCCGCCGGCGGCCCCGGCGGGAACCGTGCAGAAGTTCGCCTCCGAACCGAACCTGATGCCACCGAGTGTGCGCGTGACCAACCGCTCGCCGGCGTCTTCCTACGACGACGTGTTCATCGCGGCCAATCATGGCTACGGGCAGTGGGGGCCGATGATCTTCGATCGCGCCGGCGACCTGGTGTGGTTCAAGCCGGTGCCGAAGGGCGAAACGGCGATGGACCTGCAGGTGCAGAGCTATCAGGGCAAGCCGGTGCTCGTGTGGTGGCAGGGCTACATCCCCAACCTCGGGATCGGCTTCGGCACCGATGAGATCTACAGCACCGCGTACACGCCGGTGGCGTCGGTGCACGCGGGCAACGGCTACTGGGCGGACCTTCACGACATCCAGATCACACCGCGGGGCGCGGCGTTCGTCACGGCCTACACGCTGGTGCGAGCCGACCTCTCCTCCGTCGGGGGCTCGCGCGACGGAGCGCTGCAGGACGCGCTCGTGCAGGAGGTGGACATCAAGACGGGCCTCGTGATGTTCGAGTGGCATGCCTACGGGCACGTCGCGCTGGATGACTCCTACTCCGACGATCCGGTCTCGCCGAGCATCCCCTGGGACTTCTTCCACGTCAACTCGATCTCGCTCGACCCCTCAAACGACGGGGACTTCCTGATCTCCTCGCGCAACACCTGGGCGGGCTATGAGATCGACGGGCACACGGGACAGATCCTCTGGCGCCTGGGAGGCAAGCGTTCGAGCTTTCGCATGGCCGCGGGAACCGGCACGGCCTGGCAGCACGACGTCCGCTGGCAGCCAGACGGCACGATCACGCTGTTCGACGACGGCGCGTACCCCGCGAGGCATTCGCAGTCGCGCGCAATTCACGAGCAGATCGACTGGCGCCATCGCACCGTGCACCTGGTCGGCCGCGACGAGCGCACGCCCGCGCTCTTGACGGGCAGCCAGGGCAATGACCAGGTGCTGCCGGGGGGCGGCTCGTTCGTCGGCTGGGGTGAACGCCCCTACTTCACCGAATTCAGCGCCTCGGGGCAGACGCTGTTCGAAGCGAACATTCCCTATCCGGGCCAGTCATACCGC
Source organism: Solirubrobacteraceae bacterium (assembly GCA_036495605.1). Classification (GTDB taxonomy): domain Bacteria; phylum Actinomycetota; class Thermoleophilia; order Solirubrobacterales; family Solirubrobacteraceae; genus Palsa-744. Next base: position 24,826 of record DASXMO010000158.1, on the reverse strand, counting down.
GCCTACACCTTCCCCTGGACGGCGACCCCGGCGAACCCGCCGCGATTGGCGGTCACCTCGACGGGCGCCGAAGCGAGCATGGTCTACGCGAGCTGGAACGGCGCGACCGGCGTCAGCGGCTGGAGCGTCCTCGCGGGACCCGACCCGGCGCACCTGGCGACGATCGCGAGCGTGCCGCGAACGTCGTTTGAGACGGCGATCCCCGTGCACAGCTCCCAGCCGGACTTCGCGGTGCAGGCGCTGGGAGCCTCGGGCCAGGTGCTCGCCAACTCGCACACCATCAGCCGCTGACTCCGACCCGACTGGGTAGGTCGCTCCCCTCCTGTCAGGAAGCGGTCTCGCCGCCGGGCGCAGCGTCGCTCGCTTCATATTCGCCCAGCAGCCGCTGCTCGTCCTCGAGGCCGGGGAACATGAAGAAGATCAGCACCGCGCCGAACAGGATCGCGATGATGCCGGCCGTGTAGGCCCAGTTGGACCCGGACACGAACGAGGACTTCGCGGCCGAGGTGATGGCGCTCGCGTACTGCGGATACTGATGGGCCACCGCTTCGGCGCTCGAGAAGGACTTGGTGAGGGCGTTTTCGACGTTGCCGGTGATCGCGGACTTGTGGGGCGCGGAGGCAATCGCCTTTGCGATGGAGCTGGCGAAGCCGGCGGTGAGCAGCGCGCCCATGATCGACTGGATGATCGCTCCACCGAGGTCGCGCTGCAGATCGGCCGTGCCCGAGGCCATGCCCGCGCGCCTGACCGGGACCGAGCCGGTAAGCGAGTGGGAGGCGGGGGTGCCGGCGAAGCCGACGCCGGCGCCGATCAGCGCGTAGGCGAGCCCGACCTGCCAGTAGGGAGTCCCGGACTTCCACAGGAGCAGCATCGTGAGGAAGCCGAGCAGGCAGAAGCAGTAGCCGACGAGCAGCGTGAAGCGAGACCCGCGCGTGTCCACCAGGTGAGCCGAGTGCGGCGCGATCGCGACCATCACGAAGGCCGCCGGCAGGATCGACGCCCCGGCGTCGAGCGTGGAGTAGCCCAGTACGTTCTGCAGGAACTGCTGGCCGACGAACATCGCACCCATCAGGCTGCCGAACACGACGATCCCGCCGACGGCGGCCACCCAGAAGATGCGCCGTGCGGCGACGTGCAGGTCGAACAGCGGGGATGGCGCACGTCGCTGACGAAAGAAGAAGATGGCGAGCGCGACGAGCGCCACCACGCCGAGCTCGATCGTCACGGTTCCCTTGTCGGGCACGGGTGCGAAGTTGATCGCCAGCACGAGCCCCGCGATCGCCGCGACCGACAGGACGCCACCGAGGTTGTCGACGGGATTGGTGGTCTCGTTGACGTGGCTCGGGACCAGCAGGATCGCCATCACCAGCGCCACGACCGCGAGCGGGAGGGTGAGCAGGAAGACCGAGCCCCAGGCGTGGTTCTCGAGCAGCGCGCCGGCCAGCAGCGGACCGAGCGCGGACATCGAAGCGCCGATGCCCGACCACAGCGCGATCGATCGCGTGCGGGCGGTGCCCGACCACAGCGCGGTGATCAATGCGAGCGTTGTCGGGAAGGCCATGCCGGCCGCCAGTCCCCCGAAGATCCGTGCCCCCACCAGCACCCCCACGCTGGAGGCGGTCGCCGCGATGATCGATGCGGGGATCGCGAGGAACGTGCCGAGCACGAGCATCAGCTTGCGTCCGTAGCGATCGCCGAGCGCGCCGAGGTAGAGCACCGAGGCGGCGAGACCGAGGGAGTAGCCGACCGCGACCAGATCCAGGCCGGTCTGGGAGGCGTCGAGGGCCCTGCCGATATCGGGCAGGGCGGTGTTGGCGACGGCGAGATTGAGATTGGCGACCGCCGCCACGAGGATCAGCGCGGCCAGCACCAGCCCTTGACGCGCGGGGGCGTTCGAGGTCTCGCCCTCGGCTTCCTGCACGACCTCCGACGGCACCGAGCTCAGCGTCGTGCGCCCATCTGGATGTCGATCCTCAGCGCGAGAGCAGTTCGCGCTTGGCGCTCGCGAACTCCTCGTCTGTCAGCGCGCCGCTTGCGTGCAGCGCGGCCAGGCGCTCGAGACCGCCGACGGCATCGCCACCGGTCTCGCCGTGATGTCCACCATCGCCTCCGTGACCGTGTCCGGTGATACCCGCGCGCAGGCTCGCCCCTCCCCGCGAGAGCGAGCCGCGCACGTCGGCCATGCTCTTGCGAATCGCGTCCATCCCCCCGGCGTGGGCGTCGGGGAATTCGACCGCTGTCTGGCGGCGCAGCATCTGCGTGCCGAACAGCGTGAGCACGGTGATCAGCAGGACGCCGTCGAGTTTCTGGGTGGCCTCGATCGGGCTCCAGGCGAACAGGATCAAGAGCGCCACGGCGACGACGCCGAAGGTGATGTCGGGACGATCGTGCAGGTAGGGAGCCAGCCCGTGGCGGGTGGCGGTGGCCCAGCGCGAGCGCCCGCCGAGCAGGCCGGCGAGCACGACGACGACACCGATGAAGATCAGCGCGTCGGCAATGTCCACGAGCACGCTCGTGGAGATCGACCAGGCGGCACTGGCGGCGGGACGAACGGCTTCGGTCGTGGCAAGCGTGTCCACGACCTGATTGCCGATCAGGGTGCGCGCGAGCAGCGCGAGCAGGCCGGCGCCGACGCAAACGAGGCCCACGTTCAGCAGGGTGCGGCTGCGGTGTCCGCGCGCCAGAGCGATGGCGCCGGCGAAGAGCAGCAGCACGAGGATCGGCAGGATCAGCGCGAGGCCCTTGAGCACCCGCACGCCGGCCTGGGCGGTTTCCAGAGACTTGGAGCTGATGATTTTCACTTCGGCGACGTTCGCGGGGATTTTTTCAGCGGTCGAGGCGGGCGCGCCGAGGCGCGTGGCGAGATCCGAGACGATCGGTCGCAGGTCGAGGATCACGGCGCCGCCTCCGGGAGTTCGGATCGCCCTGCCCTTGTTTTCGATCAGGTTGACGAACTGCTTGTGGGTGACTTCGTTGGCGGTCTTCCACAGCTGCTGCACGCGCGGGCGCTGCAGGGCTATGACGATGCCTTTTTCGACCAGGCTGCGCAGTCCACCGGCGGCGGGGCCGGCGAGCGGCTTCAGTTCGGAGGGCAGGCCCGAGCGGATTTCGCCGGCGACGTCGACGTTGTTGTAGAGCTGTTCGGTGAGATAGGAGGAGAGCTGTTCCTGGATCGCGTGGTTCTCCAGCAGCGCGGTGTTGGTTTCGGTCCAGTAGGAGGTGTCGAGCAGCTGGCGATTGGCCCAGACGGCGAAGATGGCGATCACGCTCAATACGGCCGCCAGAGCGAGCATGCTCCTGACCAGCCAGCGGTGGGAGCTGAGCTCTCCCGACGCCGACGGTCCCGCGGGCGGGGCGCCGGGCGCAGTCGAGGGGCCTCCGGAGGAGGGCCCACCGGGCGCGGCCGAGGAGCCGGCGGCGGATGATCCCACAGCCATCGGTACGGTCGCGGGCTCGGGAGGCGTCGCGGGCTCGGGAGGCTGCGACGCGGCGGCGTCGGGGGGTCCCTGCGAGGGGTCGTCACTCATCGACATGCCGTTTCACTCCGATCGTCCTGTCGGCGGCAGCAGCGCACCGATCAGCCAGAAGATGGGTATGAAGATCCCGATCAGGAACATGATCCAGTGACCCTTTTTGATCGCGGTCACTCCGAGCACGATCAAGAGCACCAGATAGAGGATGCCGAAGCCGACGTACCCACCAGAGGAAACCGCGAGTGGGATCGTGGCCGTCGTGGTGATCAACATCCGCTCCTCCCCCCTCGCTCGCCTGCCAGGGCAGCACCTAACCTACAGAGTCTGAGCATACCTGGCAGGTATCGCACGCGGAGTGCGCCAGGGGGAGCGCCACCGAGGTGGCCCTCCCCCTGGCGATTGGAACCCTGCTCGCGCAATCCCTACGCCTCGATCGGCTGACCACCGTAGGCGGCCAGTCCGTAGATAATGAGGATGTCGATCGCGAAGACCGCGAGCGACCAGAACGGGTAGGCGGGCATATACATCAGTGCCGCGATCGCACTGAGGCTCGCGGCGAAGATCCCGAACCAACGTCCGAACCCTCCACCGGACCAGATCGAGAAGGCGGCGAGGATCTGGAGGGCCCCGAGGATGATCGTCACCCAGCCCCAGGTGTTGAGCCCGCTGAGGATGTACTGGGTTTCGTGCACGAAGAACTTCGAATCGCCGACCGCGGCGATCCCGTAGATCACGTTCAGCACACCGGCGATCAAGAGCATGATCCCGGCAAACATCACCCAACCGGCGCCGGACGATTCCCCCCCGCCGGGCCTGTCATACGAACTCGTAGCCATGCCTCACTCCTTTCGGCGATTTGTATGCTCGATGTAGTTCGGCCTCGGGTGAGAGTCGTCCTGCCCGTGACGGCAAATAACCAAATTGCCGAGCTGAAACCAGATCGTGCGTTGGTCGAGCCTACGGCTGTCCGCGAACCGCGCCATCGGGACTCAATACGTTCGGGATTGCGGATAACTACTGACACGGCTCCCGCTGCTGTTCGTGAGACGCCCGAGGTCCGCACGAGCGTTGTGCTCGCCATTCGCGGTCGCCGGCAACGGCCGTTCTGTTAGCTTGGCGCCCGTGGCCGATACGACGGATCGCCGAGCGGGAGCCGCCGGAATCGCACTGCTGACGCTGGCTGCGGGCCAGTTCCTGATGACCCTCGACAGCTCGGTCATGAACGTGTCGATCGCCACGGTCGCCAAAGACGTGGGCACGACCGTGACCGGCGTGCAGACGGCGATCACGCTCTACACGTTGGTGATGGCCTCGCTGATGATCACCGGCGGCAAGCTCGGGCAGATCCTCGGCCGCAAGCGCGCGTTCTCGATCGGCTGCGTGATCTACGGCTGCGGGTCGTTCACCACCGCGATCTCGCCGAGCCTCGGTGTGCTGATGTTCGGCTGGTCGTTCCTGGAGGGAGTCGGGGCCGCACTGATCCTGCCCGCGATCGTCGCGCTCGTGGCCTCCAACTTCACACGCTCAGAACGACCAGGCGCGTACGGTCTCGTGGCCTCGGCCGGAGCGATCGCGGTCGCGGCCGGCCCACTCATCGGCGGCCTCTTCACGACGTATCTGTCTTGGCGCTGGGTGTTCGCGGGCGAGGTCGTGATCGTGCTCGCGATCCTCGTGCTGACCCGCCGCATGGCCGACTCGCCGGCCGAGACAGACGTGCGGCTCGATCTCTTCGGCACAGCGCTGTCGGCGCTCGGACTCGGGCTGATCGTGTTCGGGATCCTGCGCGGGGGAGCGTGGGGGTTCGTTAAACCCAAGCCGGGGGCGCCGCAGTGGTTGGGGCTCTCGCCGACGATCTGGCTGATACTCGCTGGCGGGGTGGTCGTGTGGCTGTTCCTGCAGTGGGAGAACCGCCGGATCGAGCATGGACAGGAGCCGCTGATCAACCCGGCGATCCTGCGCAATGCGACGCTGCGCGGCGGGTTGACCTCGTTCTTCTTCCAGTACCTCCTGCAGGCCGGTCTGTTCTTCGCTGTGCCGCTGTTCCTGTCGGTGGCACTGGGCCTGTCGGCGGTCGAAACGGGCGTGCGGCTGCTGCCGCTGTCGATCACCCTGCTGCTCACGGCGGTCGGTATACCGAGGGCGTTCCCAGACGCCTCGCCGCGCAGGGTCGTGCAGCTCGGCTTTCTCGCGCTGATGGCGGGCATCGTCGTGATGGTCGCCGCGTTGGACGCCGGCGCGGGACCGGAGATCGTGACCTGGCCGATGCTGCTGGCGGGCCTCGGCATCGGCGCGCTGGCATCTCAGCTCGGGAGCGTGACGGTCTCCTCCGTTCCGGACGAGCAGAGCGGCGAGGTGGGCGGCCTGCAGAACACGCTCACGAACCTCGGCGCGTCGATCGGCACGGCGCTGACCGGCGCGGTCCTGATCGCGGCCCTGTCGGCGTCGTTCCTCGCGGGCGTTCAGCACAACGCGGCCGTGCCGGCCGACGTGAAATCCAAAGCGTCGGTCGAGCTGGCCGGCGGAGTCCCGTTCGTGTCCGACGCCGAACTGCGAAGCGCCCTGCAGAAGGCGGGCACGTCTCCCGAGACCACCGACGCGATCGTCGAAGAAAATGAGACCGCGCGCCTGTCCGCGTTGCGCTCGTCGCTCTCGGCGCTGGCGGTGATCGCCGTGATCGCGCTGTTGCTCAGCGGCGGCATCCCGACGGTGCAACCGGCTTCGGGACGAGTCTGACTCGGGCCGCGCAACCCGGCGCCCGAGTTCAATTCGGCGCTTATCCGGGAAGTAAGGACTAGGCGGCGCGCAGCAGGTCGCGTTCGACCAGTATCTGCTGGGCCGACTCGTGGTGACGGATCAGATCGGGCTTGAAGTTCTCGACGGTCCTTGTCAGGAGCTCGGCTCCCGCCTCACGCTCGCCGCGGAGCACAAGCAGGTCCCCTTCTGCCATGCCTCGGGAACGCCGATCACGAACCGTATCGCGACGCAAAGGCAACGAGCGCCGCAGCAACTCGGCCGCCTCTCGTTGGGCGCCAGCGCTCTGGCGAATGCGCCTCTCGAGCGCAGCGCGATGCAGGTAGCTGGCGCAGTCCTCCGGGAACCCATCGACAAGCCCGTCGAGAAGACCGTCGCCCTGCTGACGCGCGAAGTCCGCGAAATTGCGGGATGCGTGGCTGCCCTCTCGCTTGACACTTGAAAGCACACAGCGCAGCACCCGCAAGCTGTCAGGGCCGGTGCCGAGGGGCTGTCCATCACCCAGCTCGGGGTTCTGCCGAAGCCGCAAATGCAGCGCGAGCAACCTATGGATTGCATCATCGGGGTCCCCGTCGAGCTCGATCGCCTGCGCATACACACGCGCGGCGCGGATCGCCGCAAGCGAGCGTGGCGCGCGGCCGACTCTTCGCCAGCGCAGAGACCGATTCGGGTCATATTCGTAGATCAGCTCGGTGGTTTGCTCAGCAAGCTGACACGCGCCCGATGTTTCATTCTGATTGCAATGGCCGATCACGGCGAGCTCGAGCGCGTCGGCGAGTAGGGTCACCTCGGTGGGGCTCGCCGGCGTGTCGATCTCAGCGATAATCTGCCGCGCGCCCTGGATCTGGTGGGTCGTCTCGAGATTGTCCTCAGACTGACGCAGTTCGTCGAGCCTATTGATCCACTTCGCGTTGCGGATAGACCTGAGGTCGATGGGCTCCATCATTGCTCCCTTCGTCTCGCTGCCCTCTTTCGCCTCTTACACGCTCCGCGCACCACGGTTACTCGGGTCTAACCGATTGATGGTCAGAGCGAGCGATGGGCGTTCAGGGCACGTCCGAGAGTGGCTTGGAGATCCTGCGCTCGTGGTCCATCGAGCCAGTCCGCGAGAGTCGCGGCGAACATGACGAGAACCTCCTGATCGATAAGATCATCGATCGGTTTGGGCTCCGTTTCTCGGTAATAGAGCGGCCTGCTGCTGAGCACGTCCACAACGAGCGTCATCGCCTCATAGAATGGCTCACAGCTCTGTCCGGCTTTGTGGGCAGCACGTGCTGCGTTACCAATCCTCCGGTTAAGGCGCCCCATGAACGCCCTGAGATCTGAGCGTTTCAAGGTCTGTTCAAGGATCCGGGCCGTGGTGTCGGGCGCCTGCGCGAACGCGCGGATCCGATCGGGCATGTAGTCAGGATCGTGAGGGATGTCGGGATACTGATCCTCAATTGCGGCAGTGATCTGCGCCATCAGCGGCATCGCCGTCTGTAGGAATGCCTGCTGATAGGGCTCAATCAGCGGCAGCTGCCGTATGCCTTCCAAGCGCGCGACCAATGCAAGCACCATGTGCACACCGTTCACCGACCAGAGCTTGCGATTCTCATAGCCGGTGATCTCTCCATGAGTGATCTGCACGAGCGGCGCCCGCTGAAGCTGCATGAGCGTCGCCGGGATCGGCTGGGGTGCCGCGATGACCCATTCCCCGACGGGATGAACGAGGACGACTCTGCGGTTCTCGTCGTCGCGGCGATGCTCGATGACAATCGTCTCGCCGTTCTCGTCGATCGTGACCGTTGACGGCCAGGCACAGATCCGGTCGACGATGCATGGGCATGTGACGAACTTGCCGGCACACCTCCTGGCGAGCTCCCGATAGGCGTCGTGCGGTTCGTTCTCGCAGGCAACCAGGACGGTCTCTGAGCCGGCAAGGCGCCTGTCGATGACATCCGCGAGGAACTCCATGCGTGTGGTGATCTGCGCCGCGAGAGCACAAGTGATCAGGAGCGGCGCGGTGGAGCCGATCTCTGAGAGGATCCGGCTTGGCAGCTCGCTTACGGTCGCTGCGTCCGAGTACTCGTCGACGATCCGGTATTCCAGACCAATGTCAGGATCTGTGAATGCGAGACCATACTCGCGAGGCTCCCGGCCAGTACCCGGCGAACCGATCAGACATACCGAGAAGTGAGATTGATCGAGCTCCTCGGCTATCAAGCCCAATCCGAGCCGTCCAGGGCCGAGGTGAAGGCAGAGCATCTAGGTGATGTGTTTCGGGCAGCAGCTGTTAGGCAGCTGCAGCTTGATGGAGATCGGCCGTTCGCAGGAGCTCGGTCAGGCCCATCTCCTGCGCGACCCTGCGGCATTTCGCGCACCCGGGAGCGCTCAGGTGCTTTCGCATACTCACCGCAACGCGGCTGCCGAGAAGATCCTCGGCGTTTGGCTGTGCGAGAAGGGTGAGTCGTTCAGGGCTGAGGTGAGCGGTGTGCGACTGCAGCGGAGCTGTCAGCTTCGCCGTCGCAGTGGAGCGTTCGTAGGCGCGACCGGATCTCATGTTCAGCGCGACCTGCCGCCATGCTTTCCCGATCTCCCCAAGATTCAGCAGTTCGGAGGGAGTCAGATCGCCGTCGGATCTCTCCTCAAGCGCCGCGAGGATCCTGGGGACGCGCTCGGGGACAACTCCTCCGGCGTCCGCACAGGCCGTAAAGGCGGCATTGACAACTTCCCGTCGATGTCGTGTGAGGTCAAGACGCCCCGTGACTTCCCTGATCAACTTGAGGAACCGTAGGCTGTGATCGAGGTCGGTCTTGTCCTTGTCCTTGTCCTTGTAGGTGTTTGCTCTGCCGCCGACCACCATCCATGTCTCGGGATGACATCCGAGCTGTGCGCAGAGCGTGTCGTCGTCCCAGCCGGTCAAGCTACGAAGCTCACCGAGCAACAGCAACGCCTGGGCCGCATCGCTTCTCAGGTTCCTCAGGACGCCGTACTCGACAATCGCGTCTTCCGACGGGCGGGGCTGGGACGGATCACCGATCATGGTTTGTTCCCACAGGCATGCGCGAATCCTTTCATAATGTGCACCCAGCTTGACGCAATATGGCAGTTGAAGCAATGTCCTGCAGGCATCCTGTCATCGCGGATGTGGCGCGTTGACCAAGGGAGTCCGGCGGTTCGAGAGCCAATTCGGGCACGACCGCCGAGACCGCTCGATCGGGACCACGATTGGGTCGCTGTTTCCAGGTGCCCTACTCGAATGGGTTGGATTCCGCCGGCGCTGCACGACGCCTCCACGGCCGTGCCCGTCGGGGCGCGAGACTGTGAACGCTTTGGCCTCAGGCCGCGTGCACGGGCGGGCCGGCGGCTTTCAGTTCACGCGCGGCGGCACGCAGCGCGAAGGCGATCAGGACGAGCGCGAGACCGCGCACGATCAGCACGATGCCGAACACGACCGCGAGCGTCTTGATCCCGAATTCGGGCCAGGAGACGATCAGGATCCCGAGCGCGAGATCGACGAGCGAGGCCAGCAGCAGCCAGCCGCGCCCCTCGCGCGTCTCGAATGCCGCGACGAGGCGCAGGACGCCGGCGAGGATCAGGTAGAGACCGACCGCGAGCGCGACCACGAGGATGCTGTCGCTGGGATGACGCAGGACGATCACGCCGGCGATCATCGCCAGCGCTCCCCCGAGCACGCCACCCAGACGCGATCCTGAAGGTTGGCCGAGCGCGCCGACGATCAGGAAGACGCCGCCGATCAGAAGCTCGATGCCCACGAGCAGCGCGACGACCGTGAGCGTCGGGCCGGGGTAGGCGATCAGAACGATGCCACCCACGAATGAGATCAGCCCGACGATCAGACCGAGCCACCATGCGCGTCCCAGCGTCTCGACTGCGTCCCACTCCGAGGCCTCGCTCCCGAATGCAGTGCTCATGCTGCCTCCCTCTTCTAAGGTGCCCGGCACACGGGCACGTTCCCCCCGCCCTACGGCGGCGACCGTTTCCAGGTGGATTGAACCTTAGGCGCATGTCGGAACCGCGCCGACCGTAGAAGTCCGCAGCCGGCAAACGGTCGGCTGCCCATCGCCCCGATGACGCGCACGCCCTGAGTTGTCGTGAGCACGTCAGCATCGGTCGGCGCGGAACCGCATCGAACTGTGCTCACACGGGTTTGCGCAGGTGGGTCCGCAAGGGGCGCGGACCGATGAGCAGTTCTCGAAAGAGATATCGAAAGACACCACACGCAAAACCGCACGAGGGAGAGGCATTCATGCGTTCATCAAGGCTGGTCCCGGCCATCGTGGCCGCGGCCTCGTTGCTCGCACCGACGATCGCCGGTGCGAGACCACACAAGCATTCCAACCCAAGCGGCCGCTGCAATGTCGCGCTCAACGTTGCGCCGCGTCAGATCACCGCGGGTGATTCGGTGCTCGCGTTCGGCCGGCTGCGCTGCACGCGGCGCGCGAACGCCGTCGGGCAGGCCGTGCAGCTGTGGGAGCACCCCCACGGCACCGCCGGCTACACGCTCGCGCAGAGCACCACGACGGACGCTCGCGGGTTCTACGAGCTCACCCAGAGCGGTGTGCAGAGCAACGTCTCGTTCTACGTGCGCGCGCACCGCGCGCAGAGCGCGACGCGACATGTGAAGGTGGCCGCGCAGGTCACGGTCGCGGGTCCGCCCGAAGGAACGCAGCTGCTGACGGGCCGCGCCAATCAGGTCACGTTCACCGGGACGGTGAACCCGGCCGACGTCGGTGCACGCGTGACCCTGCAACGCCAGAACGCGCTCACGGGCAACGAATGGCGACGGATCGACCGCGGCACGGTCGGCGCGGGAGGCACGGTTACGATCGTGCACCGGTTCCGCGTTCCGGGCGACGCGAACCTGCGGGTGATCGTGCGCAGCGATGGGGTGAACATCCCCAGCTCCTCGAACGTGCTGACGTATGAGGTCTCGCAGGCCCAGAACCCGCAGCTGACGATCGCGGCTTCGTCTGATCCGATCTCCTACGGGCAGTCGGTGACGATCAGTGGCACCGCCTCGGGGGTGCTCAACGCGCCGGTGACGCTGCTCGCGCGCACGGTGCACCAGCACGGGTTCGCGCCGGTCGCCGAGGTGAGCACGAGTGCCTCAGGCGAATACGCCTTCCCGGCGCAGTCGCCGGTGAACAGCACCCTCTATGAGGTCACCGCCGCCCACCCGCTGTGCAAGCCCCCTCGCGGGCGAGCATGCAGCGCGAGCGCCGACAGCTCGGCGGTGCTCTACGAGGGAGTCAAGGACGTGCTCACGGCGACGGTATCGCAGAGCGCGATTCAGGCCGGTCAGACGCTCACGTTCACGGGCACGGTCGCGCCCGATCACACCGGGCACATCATCTACCTCGAACGCGAAAACGTCGGCAACGGCAACTTCCACGTCGTGGAGGTCGCCGCGGTGGGCTCAGGTTCGGTCTACTCGATCCCCCACACGGTGTACACGGCGGGCACGAAGATCTACCGCGTGCGCATCCCCGGCGGTCCGGAGAACGAGGGCGCCTCGAGCGCGCCGTTCACGATCCAGGTGACGCCCGCCCCGGCGGCCGCCCTTGTGCCGGAAGGCCCCGGCAATTCGGGGCTGCCGGCCGAAGGCGAACAGTAGGTAGGCAAGCAGAAGGCAGTGTGCAAGCAGAAGCGATGTTCAAGCAGAAGCGGTGTTCAAGCAGAAAGCAGTGTTCAAGCAGAAAGCAGTGTTGCTCGGCCTGTGGCCGTCCTCGCGGGGGCGGCCACAGCTCGTCTACGCCGCCACCGCCCGCGAGTCGAGGTGCGCGCCGACCTTGCGCTTGACGCGCTGCAGCGCGTTGTCGACGGTCTTGGTGTCGCAGTCCAGGCGCTCTCCGACCTGCTCGTAGGAGCAGCCATCGAGATAGAGACCCAGCACGCGGCTCTCGAGCTCTGAGAGCGCCGTCGAGAGGCAACCGACGAGCGAGCGCAGCTCCTCCGATGAGATCACCTGGTTGACGGGGTCGTGCACTGTCGGGCCGGGGAGCATCTGGTCGAGCGTCGGCACGTCGTCGCCGGCCGCGGCGGGCGTGGAGGAGAAGGAGACGTACTGGTTCAGCGGGGTGTGCTTGTTGCGGGTCGCGGTCTTGACCGCGGTGATGATCTGGCGGGTGATGCAGAGCTCGGCGAAGTTGCGAAAGCTCGACTCGCGGTCGGTGCGGTAGTCGCGGATGGCCTTGTAGAGGCCCACGAGGCCCTCTTGGATGAGATCGTCGGAGTCCCCACCGGCGAGGAAGTACGAGGAGGCCTTCAAGCGCACGAACCCGTGGTAGCGCTTGACGAGACGGTCGTAGGCGTTGCGATCGCCCTGCTTGGCGAGCGCGATCAGAAAGCCATCATCGACCTTCACTTCAGAGTTAGGGTTGCGGGAGATTCTCAGTGCCACGAGCAGATCCTTTCTTGGAGCCACCCGCGCTAGCGGACAGCCCAAATTTGCTCAGTGGCGCACTCCTCCCCTGGCGCCAATGCTTAGGTATCTGAACCTTAGGTTCAGCGTTATGTTGTGCGCGAGAGTTGCATAGTCATCGGACGTTGTCAAGCGGCGCGGTCGCGATCTTGCAAGATCTCGTACAGCATCGCGGCCGCGGCGGCGCTCACACCGAGCGAGCCGATGCGTCCGCGCAGCGGCAGCGCGACCAGCTCATCGCACACACCGGCCACGCGCGGGCGCAAACCCTGGCCCTCGCTGCCGAGCACGAGCACGACCCCGGCGACGCGATAGTCGGGGGCGTCGTAGGGGATCGGCGCCCGCTTGCCCGATGCCTCGGCGCTCGCGCCATAGCTCCAGCACCCGGCCTCGCGGGCCTGTACGAGGAAGTCGGCGAGATTGCGCACGCGCGCGACGCGCAGGTGCTCGAGCGCCCCGGCCGAGGCCTTGCACGCCGCCGGTGTGACCTCCGCCGAGCGCCGCTCCGGGATCACCACGCCGCTCGCCCCAGCACACTCGGCCGTGCGGCAGATCGCGCCGAGGTTCTGCGGGTCCTGCACCTCATCCAGCGCCACCACCAGCGGTTCGGAATCCGCGAGCAGCTCCTCGGCGGAGACATAGGGATAGCCGCCGGCCTGCGCGCACACGCCCTGGTGCGCGGAGGACTCGCAGCGGCGCTCGATGTCCGCGGCCGAGCTCGTGTGTACGCGCACGCCCGCCAGCCAGGGCTCGCGCGCGGTGCTCTGCGTGGCCCACACCTCCCCCATGCTGTGCGCGCGCCGGCCGCGCAGCGCCTCGCGCACGGCGTTGCGTCCGTAGAGGATCACTGCTCGGCGATCGGGATCAGCTCGCCGCCGGCGGGCCCGTCGCGGATCTCCCAGCCCCGCGCGCGCAGCTGCTCACGCAGCTCGTCGGCGACCGCGAAGTCGCGCTCGGCGCGAGCCTGCTCGCGCCGAGCCAGGAGCGCGAGCGCCTCGGGATCGATCACGGCGAGATCGCCGACGGCCTCGAGCGCCGTCAAGCCTCCGAGCCCGAGGACGTCGAGCATCTCGCGCAGGTCGCCGTCGCCGATCGCAGCAGTACCCTCGGCGGACTCGGCGGAACGGCGATTGGCCTCGCGCACCCACTCGAACAGCGAGGCGAGCGCCTTGGGGGTGTTGAAGTCCTCGGCGAGGCTCTCGAAGAACGCCTCCTTGCGCCCGGCCATGTCCGCGGGACTGGGGGCTCCGGCGTCCAGCCGCCGGAGAGCGTCGCGGATGCGATGCACCCGGCGATCGGCATCCTCCAGCTCCGAGGGCGAGAAGGCCAGCGGCTGACGGTAGTGGCCGGTGACGAGGAACATCAGGACAGCGTCGCGGCCGTAGCGCTCGATCACCTCGTGCAGAGGGGCGATGTTGCCGACCGACTTGGCCATCTTCTCGCCGGTGGACTGGATCATCCCGTTGTGCATCCAGATTCGCGCCAGCTCGGCGCCGCGCGCGGCGCGGGTCTGGGCGGCCTCGTTCTCGTGATGGGGAAACAGCAGGTCAGAGCCACCGCCATGGATCTCGAACCCCACGCCGAGCGCCTGCTCGGCCATCGCCGAGCACTCGATGTGCCAGCCGGGACGGCCGGGACCCCAGGGGGAATCCCAGCTCGAGTCCTCGTCGGGCTTGCGCGCCTTCCACAGCGCGAAGTCCAGCGGATCGTCCTTGCGATCCGAGCCCTCCACGCCCTCGCCCTGATCCATGTCCTCGATGCCACGGTGGGAGAGCGAGCCGTAGTCGGGATCGGAGCGCACGCGAAAGAACACGTCTCCCCCGCTCTCATACGCGTGCCCGGCCTCGATCAGGGCGGCGATGTAGTCGACGATCGGCCCCATCGTCTGCGAGGCCAGCGGCTCGTGGTCGGGGCGGCCGAGCGCGAGCGCGTCGGTGTCGGCGAAGTAGAGGGCCGTCATCTCGCTCGCGAGCGCCCCGCTGGAGCGGTCCTGCGCGCGCGCGGCGTCGTAGATCTTGTCGTTGACGTCGGTGACGTTGATGACGAGCGTCGTCTCGTAGCCCTCATGTGCGAGCAACCTGGCGAGCAGGCTGAAGATCACGAACGGGCGCGCGTTGCCGATGTGAATGCGGCTGTAGACGGTCGGTCCGCAGGCATAAACGCCGACCTTCCCGGGATCGCGCGGGCGCAGCGGCTGCAGCTCACCGCTGCGGGTGTCGTGCAGGCGGATCTCGCGCATGGCCGGCAACCCTAAACCAACGAGCGCGCCGTCACTCGGAACTGCGCAGGCTCGCGACGGCGAGCGCCGCGACGCCCTCGCCGCGCCCGACGAAGCCGATCCCCTCACCGGTTGTCGCCTTAACGTTCACGCGCGCATCGGGCAAGCCCAGTGCGCCGGCCAGGCGTGCGCGGATCGCCTGCTTGTGGGGGGCGAGCCGGGGAGCTTGCATGACGAGCGTGCAGTCCACGTTGACGGGCTCAAGACCCGTGTCCGCCACGCTCGCGAGGACCGCCTGCAGCAACTGCATCGAGTCGGCGTCGCGCCAGCGCTCGTCGGTGTCGGGGAAGTGCTCGCCGATGTCTCCGAGACCGGCGGCGCCGAGCAGCGCGTCGATCACGGCGTGCGTCAGAACATCGGCATCGGAGTGCCCCTCGAGCCCCTGCTGGGAGGGGATCTCAACGCCGCCGAGCACCAGTCGGCGCCCATCGGCAAGACGGTGGCTGTCGTAGCCGATGCCGGTCAGAACGCTCATCGCGCGCTTTCAGGCGCGCCGGACCGGGCCTCCCGCGCGCCGCGGGCACCGGCGTCCGGCGCACCGGCATCCCGAGCGCCGGCGCGGACCTCCTGCACGTCGACAGCAGAGGCTCCGATCGGCTCCAGGCGCCTGGAGCGGCGCTCGAACACGCAGAGCTCGCCGATCCCGACGCGGTCGAGCAGCTCGAGCGCCTGCTCGTAGTCGGCGCCGACGTCCGCCGGGGTGTGCGCGTCGCTCGAGAGCGCCACGGACGCGCCCGCCTCGACGCACATCTCGAGAAAGGCCGGCGCCGGGTAGAGCTCCTGCGTGCGCTTGCGAAGGCCCGCGGTGGAGACCTCAATGGCGATCCCGCTCTCGGCGATCGCTTCGATCGCCGGCTCGTAGTAGCGGCGCAGGTCACCCCGCGGTATCGGACGGTCGGCTCCCCATACCTTCACGAGGTCGGGGTGGGCGAGGATGTCGAACAGACCGCTGCGGGCTGCCTCGGCGAGGGTCTGGAAATAGCGCTCCCAGATCTCCTCGGCGCTGTGACCGCGATCCCAGACGCTGTAGTCGTGCATGTCGATCGAGTGATCGCGCAGGAAGTGCACGGAGCCGACGACGTAGTCGAAGTCGCGGCGCTCGAGCAGGTTGGCCGTGCGGTCCTCGGCGCCGGCGATGAAGTCGGCCTCGATCCCGAGCCGCAGGTCGGTGCGGGCGCGCACGAACTCGCAGTAGGCGTCGATGTCGTCGATCGCGAACTCGCGCCACAACGGGTGCTGCCACACGCTGAGCGCCTGCTCGAAGCGGTAGACGTGCTCGGACACGCCGAGCTCCGCGATCCCGCGTTCATCGGCGACGGCGCGATAACGGGCGGCGTTCTCCTCGCTGAAGTAGTCCTCGGCGCGGGCGCTCAGGTCGTCCGGACGTAGGTGCAGGTGGTAGTCGGTGAGCATGGCGGCGATTCAAGCAGAGGCGGAGGCGAGCAGCAGCTCGGCGAGCGAGAGGTCGAGCGGAGTGGTGATCTTCAGATTCTCGCCGCTCGAGGGCACGATCGCCACGCGCCCACCCAGGCGCTCCACGAGCCAAGCGTCGTCGGTCGCCTGCGCGAGGATCTCGCCCGACACGTCGAGGGCCCGCTGCAGGGCGCCGCGACGGAAGACCTGGGGCGTCTGCACGGCCCACAACGCCGAGCGGTCGAGCGTCTCGGCCACGATCTCGACCTCCGGCGACCCGGCTCCTGGATGATCGTCGCGGCGGTCTGACGGTCGGGCGTCGAGCGAGCGCTCGACACCACGGTCGCCGCCTCCAGGCGAGCGTTCCGCGCGCTTGATCGTGTCGATCACCGGCGCGGCGGCGATCGCCGCATCCAGATCCTCCCCGGAGGCGAGCGTGTCGAGCGCCGCGCGCACGAGCTCGGGCGAGGCGAGCGGCCGTGCGGCGTCGTGCACGACGACCATGTCCTCGGGATCGCCGCGACCGGCGCCCGCGAGCGCGCGCGCGACGGACTCCGAGCGCACGGCGCCTCCTTCCACACCGATCGTGCCGGCGGGCGCCGAAACTCCGGGCGCGAGCGCGACGACGATGCGATCGATGCCGCCGACGGCGAGCATCAGATCGACGCTCCGCCGCAAAAGCGACCGGCCGGCGAGCTCGACGAGCGCCTTGGGGGCATCGGCCCCGAGACGCTCGCCGCGCCCGGCGGCGACGATCAGTGCGAGCGAGGCCAAGCCTCGCTACTCGGCCATCGCCATCTGGCTGGAGGCGGAGGTGGCGAGCAGCTCGTCGAGATAGCTCTCGGCCTCTTCCTCGTCCTTGTCGAGCGCGTACATCAGCTCGGAGGCGAGGATCTTCTTGGCCCGCGTGAACATCTGCTTCTCACCGGTCGAGAGCCCCTTCTCGGACTCGCGCAGCGAGAGGTTGCGCACGACCTCAGCCAGCTCGTAGATGTCGCCTGTCTTGATCTTGTCGCGGTTGTGCTTGAAGCGGCGGTTCCAGTTCTTGGGCATCTCCGAGACCTCTGCCTCGAGCACTTCCAGAACCTTCTTGACCGTTTCCTCGTCGATCACCCTGCGCAGACCGGCGAGCGCGGCGTTTTCGCTCGGCACCCTCACCGTCATGTCGTTGTGGAGGATCTTGATCGTCAGGTACTCGCGACGAACTCCTGCCATCTCCATCTCCTCCTTGCCCTCCACCTTCCCGGCGCCGTGGTGGGGGTAGACGACGTTGTCGCCGAGCTCGAACTCGATGAGCTCCACTTCACGGGTGGCCTCGATCTGCTCGAGCAGCGCCTCGGCGCTCTCCTCGGAGTCGGCATCGGTCGATGGGGCCTCGATTGCTTGTGCGGGAATGGTGTTCTCCTTCGTTCGCGGCCGCCCGACGGGCGGCCCTGTCAAGTCCGGGGTCAAACCGGGTCAAATCGCTTCTATGTCTGCAGGTAGCGGTCCACGAGGTTGATCTCCTGCAGCCTGCGCATCCCCTCGCGGATGTCTTTCGCCCTGATCTCCCCCACGCCCTCGACCGCCTCGAGCTCCGAGTCGGTCGCGGCGAGCATCTCGTCCAGCCCGCCGAACTCGCCGACGATCTGGCTCACGACCAGCTTCGGCAGCCTCGGTATCCGCCCGAGCACGCGGTAGCCGCGTGGGGAGACGGAGTAGTCGAGCGTGTTCAGCTTGCGGTCATAGCCCAAGAGCTCGGCCAGGCGCCCGAAGTCGAGCAGGTCCTGATGGGCGAGGCGCCCGATCTCCTCGAGCGCCGCCGCGAAGGCCTCGTCGGAGTAGGCCGAGAGGTAGTCGCGCACGAGCGCGGCCTTCTCGGCGGCGGCGCCGACCATCGTCTCCTCGAGCTGCATCTCGATCAGGCGGCCCTCCGAGCCGAGCTCGACGATGTAGCGCTCGATCTCGACGGCCATGCGCGTGACTAGCTCCGAGCGCTGCAGCACCGTGAGCACGTCGTGCAGCGTCGCGCCGCCCTCGAACTCGAGCGCGGTCAGGCGAGTGGAGACCTGGTCCAGGCGCGTGCGGTACTTGTCGAGCGTCGCGAGCGCCTGGTTGGCCTTGGCGAGCACGACGGGGATGTCGGCGAGGATGTACTTGACGCCGTCCACGTACAGCGAGACGACCTCGCGGCGCTGGGAGACGGCGATCACGAGCGCGTCGGTCTGCTTGGAGACGCGCTCGGCCGTGCGGTGGCGGGTGCCCGTCTCGTGCGAGAGGATCGTCGGATCGGGCATCAGCTGCACGTTCGCCATGGTGATCTTCGTGGCGTTCGCGTTGAGGATGATCGCCCCGTCCATCTTCGCCACCTGGTAGAGGAATGCGGGGGTGTAGTCGATGTCGAGCTTGATCCCGCCGGAGTTCAGGAAGCTCAGGTCGTCGGGCTCGCCGATCACGATCAACCCGCCGGTGCGGGCGTGCAGAATCGACTCGATCCCCTCGCGCAACGCGGTGCCGGGCGCGATCATCTCCAGCGCCCTCATCAGCCCCGGCTCCGGTCTTGCTACGACAACGTCAGTATCGAATTCTTCACCGGATCGAGGAGCCACAGAGGCCTATTCTACGGCATTGAGCCATTTTTCGGCCCTCTCGCGGGCCTCGGCCGAGCACCGACGGGACGGATGGAGGAACCCGCGGCGCCATCCGGGACGCCCGATTCGCCTCACTGGAAACACGATGGCCGAAATGTGGGTCCGCGTGAGCGCCTACGCGGCGACGCGCGCGGGGCGTTTGGCTCCGCTTGCAAGCGCCGCGGTGAGCGCCTCGCGCAGCGTCGCCACCTCGCAGGCTCCGGCACCGCTCTCCGCAGGGGCGATCGTGCCCTCTAGCCCGTGCTTGACGGCCTCGGCGAGGCGGCGTTCGGGGTGGCCGACCCAGCGCAGCTCGCCGGTTAGGCCGAGCTCGCCGAAGCATGCTCGCGGGGTTCCGCGCAGGGGCACACCCCGCGCGGCGCTCGCGACCGCCAGCGCGACCGCGAGGTCGCAGCCGGGCTCGTCCACGCGTACGCCGCCGACGACGTTCACGAACACGTCGCTGCCGCCCACCGCGACGCCCCCGTGGCGGGAGAGGATCGCGAGCACGAGCGCCATGCGGTTGCGATCGAGGCCCGAGACGACGCGCCGCGGCTGCTCGAGCTCGGAGGGTGCGACGAGCGCCTGCACCTCCACGAGCAGCGGCCGCGAACCCTCCATCGCCGCCAGCACTACGCTGCCGGGGGCGCGCGTGGCCCCCGCGACGAAGCGCGCGGAGGCGTCGAGCACTTCGACGAGACCGCCCTGGCGCATCTCGAACAGACCCGCCTCGTTGGTCGAGCCGAAGCGGTTCTTCAGCGCGCGCAGCTCGCGGTAGGGCCGCTCGCGCTCGCCCTCGAATTGCAGCACGCAGTCCACCAGGTGCTCGAGCACGCGCGGCCCCGCCAGCGCGCCGTCCTTGGTGACGTGCCCGACGAGCACCACCGCGATGCCGCGCTCCTTGGCCAGCTGCATGATCCGCCCGGTCACCTCGCGCACCTGCCCGACTGCCCCCGGCGCACCGGAGAGCTCGGCGGAGCGCAGCGTCTGCACGGAGTCGATCACGCACACGCGTGGAGCGTCCGCGGCGAGCGTCGCGAGCACCGTCTCGAGGTCGGTCTCGGCGAGGATCGGGACCTCCAGGGCGTTCGGGCCCAGGCGCTCGGCGCGCAGGCGGACCTGCTCGGCGGACTCCTCGCCGCTGACATACAGCGTCGCGTGCCCCGCGCCCGCGAGATGGCCGAGCGCCATGTTCGTGAGCGTCGACTTCCCGATCCCGGGCGAGCCGCCGAGCAGCACGAGCGAGCCCGGCACGAGCCCGCCGCCGAGTACACGATCGAGCTCGCCAATTCCGGTGCTCAGGCGCGCGGCGGCACTTGCGGTCACCTCGCGCAGCGGGCGCACGCTCACCGCGCCGGCCCGCGTGTCCGCGGCGGACGCCCCGCGCTTGGACTTGCCGGCGGGGCGCTCGCGGCGTTCCTCGACGAGCGTCCCCCAAGCTTCGCACCCGGGACAGCGCCCATGCCACTGCGGCGACTGGAAGGCGCACTCCGAGCAGGCATAGATCGTGTCGCGAGCCATCTCTACCTACCCTACGCGCGGGTGGGGATGGCTCATTCTGGCTCAAGCACGGATCCGGCAAGAGGGCCTTACAGCGCGCGCGAACCGCCCGTGCAACCAGCCGTTCGTCCTCCGCCCTCTCGGTTTCCTAAATTTTCCGTTCGGTGGGCCCGGCATCCACGTTGTATGCGATAGTTGTTGGGACGAAAAGTTGCAAATTGCGGGTCCTTGTTGGTACTGGCCCGCCGAGTTAAGGATCGGCACAATGGCATCCACGATTTCCAAGCCACCTGTGCCTCAGGAGGCGTTTGAACGTTTCCCGGGCCGCTGGGTGGCCCTCCGCGACGGCAAGATCGTCGCTGACGCAGAGACAGAAGACAAGCTCATGCAGGATGAGCGCGTAGACTCGACGGATGCCCTCTTCAGGGTGCCAGAGACCTCTACGCACTTCTATTCGACACGCCCCGTCTAACTACCCAATTTCCGGAAGCTGGACCTTTCTTGTGGGTCCAACTCGCCTGTCGAGCCAAGACGGCGCCCGTCATTGGGATGGTCGATAGCGGCGCTCACGGAACGCTGCTGCCCAAATCGGAGGCTGGAGCACTCGGACTCGATGCGGCAACCGATCTGATCGAAACGCCGGAGGGCTCCGGGGGTGCCGGCGGAACCACATTTGCGACGTGGACGACGATCCACGCGATCAGCGGGCAAATCCTCGCGATGCTGCCGGACGGTCCTCAACTCTGGGGGCCCGTGATCCAGTTCAAACCTGTCTTTGCGGAAGGCGCTCACGCCTTGCTTGGACGCCAGGACTTCTTCAAGTACTTCTCGATCACTTTCGTAAACGATCCCACCCACGGCGCCGTCTTTCATCTCGACTACTAGGTCGAGTCAGGTACCCACAACCGCACTGCGCCGCTCATACAGCGCCACGTCGCGCCAGCGTCCGTCGGGCATCTGCCCCACGCGCCGGCGCACACCCACGAGCGCGAAGCCACAGTGCTCATGCAGCGCCACCGAGGCGTGGTTCTCGGGGAAGATGCCGGCCTCCAGGGTCCACAGCCCGACGCCCTCTGAGGCCTCGACCAGCGCGCTCAGCAGCGCGCGGCCGATCCCTCGGCGAGCGTAGGCCGGGGCGACGTAGATGGAGACCGAGCCAACGCCACGGTAGACGCTGCGCGAGGAGACGGGGCTGAGGGCGGCCCAGCCGAGTATCTCGCCGGCGCCACGCGCGACGAGCCGCGGGGCGGGCAGGCGTGCGCGCGACCAGTCCTCCCAGGAGGGCACGTCGCGCTCGAAGGTCGCATCGCCCGTGTCGATGCCCGCGCGGTAGATGCGCGCGACGGCCGGCCAGTCGACCGCGGTCATCGGCTCGATGCGCGGCACCGGCTCTGCGGTGTGCGGCGCGGGCGCTATTGATCCGCGGGCGTGTCGGCGGCGGGCGTGCTGTCGTCGCCCTCGCCGTCGATGAGCTCGGGGTCCTCGCCCTCGCTGCCACCGCCGCCGACGGCGACGGGCGTCTTCTGCTTCTTCGGCTTGACGATCGTCAGGCGCACCTCGTTCTCATCGCCCTCGGGCGCGGGATCGACGACGACGGTGGCGCCGGGCTGCAGCTGCTCGCGCAGGACGAAGTCGGCGAGCGGGTCCTCGATGTAGCGCTGGATCGCGCGTCGCAGCGGACGGGCGCCCATCGACGGGTCCCAACCCTTCTCGACAAGCATGTCCTTGGCAGGGTCGGTCAGCTCGAGCTGCAGCTCGCGTTCGGCCATCGACTCGCGGATGCGCAGCAGGAGAAGCTCGACGATCTGCTTGATCTCCTCCTTCTGCAGCTTGTGGAAGACGATCACGTCGTCGATGCGGTTGAGGAACTCGGGCCGGAAGACCTTCTTGAGCTCGCCCATGATGCGGTTCTTCATGTCGTCGTAGGTGATCCCGGTCTCGTCGTCGGAGACGGCGAAGCCGAGCGGCGTGTTGCGCGCGATCTCGGCGGCGCCGATGTTCGAGGTCATGATCACGATCGCGTGGCGGAAGTCCACGGTGCGCCCCTGCGCGTCGGTGAGGCGCCCGTCCTCGAGGATCTGCAGGAGGATGTTGAAGACGTCCGGGTGGGCCTTCTCGATCTCGTCGAGCAGCAGCACCGAGTAGGGCCTGCGCCGCACGGCCTCGGTCAGCTGGCCGCCCTCGTCGTAGCCGATGTAGCCGGGGGGCGAGCCGACTAGCCGGGAGACGGCGTGCTTCTCCATGTACTCGGACATGTCGATGCGGATCATCGAGTCGTCGTCGCCGAAGAGGAACTCGGCGAGGGTGCGCGCGAGCTCGGTCTTGCCGACGCCGGAGGGGCCGAGGAAGATGAACGAGCCGGTCGGGCGCTTGGGGTCCTTCAGGCCCGCGCGCGAGCGGCGGATCGCCTTGGAGATGACCTCGACGGCGGGGTGCTGTCCGATGACGCGCTTGTGCAGTTCCTCCTCCATGCGCATCAGCTTCTGCGTCTCGGCCTCGGTGAGCTTGAAGACGGGGATGCCGGTCCACATCGAGACGATGTCGGCGATCTCCTCCTCGCCGATCGACGGGCGCTCGCCGGACTCGCCGGCTTCCCACTCTTCCTCGAACTCGCGTTTGCGGTTCGTGAGCTTGCGCTCCTGATCGCGCAGCGCGGCGGCCTTCTCGAACTCCTGCGCCTCGATCGCCGCCTCCTTCTCGCGGCGCGTGGTCTCGACCTCGGTCTCGAGCTCTTTGTTGGCGGGCGGGGAGGTCATCGACTTGATGCGCATCCGCGAGGCGGCCTCGTCGATCAGGTCGATCGCCTTGTCCGGGAGGAAGCGGTCGGATATGTAGCGCGAGGCGAGCTCGCCCGCGGCGCGCAGCGCCTCGTCGGTGATCTGCACCTTGTGGTGCTGCTCGTAGCGGTCGCGCAGACCCTTGAGGATTTCGACCGTCTGGTCGATCGTCGGCTCCTCGACGCGGATCTGCTGAAAGCGCCGCTCCAGCGCGGAGTCGCGCTCGAGGTACTTGCGGTACTCGTCCAGCGTCGTCGCGCCGATCGTCTGCAGCTCACCGCGCGCGAGCGCGGGCTTGAGGATCGAGGCGGCGTCGATCGCGCCCTCGGCGGCGCCCGCGCCGACGAGGTTGTGGAGCTCGTCGATGAACAGGATGATGTCCCCGCGCTGGGTGATCTCCTTCATGACCTTCTTCAGGCGCTCCTCGAACTCGCCGCGGTACTTCGAGCCGGCGACCAGCGCGGCGAGGTCGAGCGTGTAGATCTGCTTGTTCTTCAAGAGCTCCGGCACGTCGGAGGCCGTGATGCGCTGCGCGAGACCCTCGACGACGGCGGTCTTGCCCACGCCGGGCTCGCCGATCAGCACGGGGTTGTTCTTCGTGCGCCGCGAGAGGATCTGCATGATCCGCTCGATCTCCGTCTCGCGTCCGACGACCGGGTCGAGCTTGCCTTCGGCGGCGAGCTTGGTCAAATTGCGCCCGAACTGGTCGAGCAGCTTCGAGGACTTCTTGCCGCCCCCCTCGGCCGAACCCGAGCCCGAGCCGGCGCCCGCCCCCGCGCCCTGCCCCTGGCGCCGTCCGCCGGGACCGGAGAGCATGCGGATGACCTCGTTGCGGATCTTCTCCGAGTCGGCGTCGAAGTCGAGCAGGATGCGCGCCGCGACACCCTCGTTCTCGCGCACGAGCCCGAGCAGGATGTGCTCGGTGCCGATGTAGTTGTGTCCGAGCGACAGCGCCTCGCGCAGCGCCAGCTCGAGGACCTTCTTCGCGCGCGGCGTGAAGGGGATCTGCCCGGAGGTGACCTCCTCGCCGGAGCCGACGATGCGCACGACCTGCGCGCGCACGCGCTCGACGGTGATGTCCAGAGACTCGAGGACGCGCGCGGCCAGGCCCTCCTCCTCGCGCAGCAGACCGAGCAGGATGTGCTCGGTGCCGATGTAGTTGTGCTTGAGCGTCCGCGCCTCCTCCTGCGCGAGAACGACCACCTGCCGGGCTCGTTCTGTAAATCGCTCGAACATGGTGCGCTTCCTTCCCGCGAGGACGGTGCCTCAAGCTCTATGTCGTCCGCTGTGGCTTCATGCGCAGTCTACCAACAGGGTCCCCGGAGCCGGGCCGGGTGGATTGGGATCTTCACATGCAACAGCGCGCAGGTCGGCGATCCGCGGCATACGCACCTATAGAGACTCGCCGGGTGGCTTGGGTGGTCAAAGCACAGCAGCGCGCAGGTCGGCGATCCGTCGCATACGTACCCGCCGCATGCTCGAAAGAAGCCGATGCAGTTCCTGGCGGCGCATGCGCCGCCAGGCGGGGCCGTACATGTACGGCCCCGAGCAGGGCCGCATGCGGCCCTGCTGACGATCGGCATGCGGATCGTCTAGCG
>DASXMO010000157.1:0-8096 GCA_036495605.1 Solirubrobacteraceae bacterium | reverse complement strand
AATTCGGCTATATGCTGGAAAACCCGAGAATCCGACGCTACTCGCCTCGTTTCGAGGCAGTGACAATGCGTTCGGTGCGGACAATCAGCAGGAAAGGCCGGTCGAAGTGACCGGAATCCTCAGAGACTATATGCCGAACACGGAAAGTGATTCCTTCGTGAAGATATAGTCCGAGCTGCATGGCGACATGCAGAGTCAGGCAGAAATGACCTGACCCACGCGGCTCCGATGGAGAGTCGGTGGTAACAAATCTGTCGGTCCCTATCTGCCGTGGGCGTTGGAGAGTTGAGAGGATTTGTCCCTAGTACGAGAGGACCGGGATGAACGCACCTCTGGTGTATCTGTTGTCCTGCCAAGGGCATCGCAGGTTAGCTACGTGTGGATCGGATAACCGCTGAAGGCATCTAAGCGGGAAGCCGACCTCGAGATGAGCTCTCCCATCCCCTAGAGGGAGTAAGACCCCTGGTAGACCACCAGGTTGATAGGCCGGATCTGGAAGGACGGTAACGTCCGAAGGAGACCGGTACTAATTGGTCGAGGGCTTGACGGATTTTTTTGATTCGCTCCCAATGCAGGAAGCGAAGTGATACCCGCTGTGGCGCTGTGCAGTTTTGAAGGACCGAGGAAGACACCTCGGTCTCTCGCCTTTTTCCGGTGGCTACTGCGAGGGGGAAACACCTCTTCCCATTCCGAACAGAGCAGTTAAGCCCCTCAGCGCCGATGGTACTTGGCTCGCAAGGGCCTGGGAGAGTAGGACGCCGCCGGTTTCTTCAACTACGGGCCGCCTGCGGGCGGCCCGTTTTCGTTGCCGCCACACGCCTGATCGTCGCCGAGGTAGCCGAACGCTCGACCGGGGACACGCAGGCGTGTGATGCCGACGCGGGCTGTCCCGCGCGAACCCGCGCGGAACGCCCGCGCAGAGGTACATGATGAGGATGGGCTGCCGACGAATGCGCGACTGGCAGATGCGCCACCGACGCCCGCTCACGCGCCGGGCGCTCGGAGATCCCGTCGATCTTCGAGCGGTCCCGGTTGGCCGCCTCGTCCTGCTCGACCTCCCAGTCGATGTCGTAGTCGTCCTCGAGCAACAGGAACGAACGGGCCAGCGAGAGCGCGGTGCGCGCTCGGTGCGTGAGCGGGGATGGAGTGCGTCGGGGGAACATGTGTTCGTAACGATAGGCCCGGGCGCGGACGGATGCGGGCGAACATATGTACGTATTCGCGCACGATCTCGCGATCGCGCATTGTAGAGCCAAAAATGAGGCATGCACGCTGCAAGGGAAATTGCGTTTGAGGGTCGATCGGCGCGTGTCGGTGGGTCGTGCAGGGCGATCGCCGCGGGGAGCGAACACCGCTGGAGATGGCTGTTACGCTTGGCATACGCTCCTCGGGCGGTCCCATCCTGGGCCGGCGAGCGCGCGTTCAGCCCATGGAGAAGTTCGTTATCGAAGGCGGCCTACCGCTGTCCGGCACGTTGATTCCGGCCGGGAACAAGAACAGCGCCCTGCCGATCCTCGCATCGGCGATTCTCACCGAGGATGAGGTGATCGTTCGCAACGTACCTCGCATCAGAGACGTCGACGCGATGCTGCGCATCCTCGAAGCGATCGGCGTCTCCGTGGCGTGGCGTGGTCCGAACGAGGTCGCGCTTTGTGGCGCGTCGGTTCACGAGGTGGAAGTCGAACCCGAGCTCGCGGAGCTGATCAGAGCCTCGTTCCTACTCGCCGGCCCGCTGCTCGCGCGTTTCGGTCGCGCCGTGATGCCGCCGCCGGGCGGTGACGTGATCGGACGGCGGCGACTCGATCCCCACCTCGACGCCTTCCGTGCGATGGGCGCGACCGCCGAGTGCGCTCGCGAGATCGTGCTGAGCGCGCCCCGGGGCTTGCGTGCGAGCGACGTGTTCATGGACGAGCCCTCGGTGATGGCGACCGAGAACGCGCTGATGGCCGCCGCGCTCACGCCAGGGGCGACAGTGATCGGCAACGCCGCGTGCGAGCCGCACGTGC
Source organism: Solirubrobacteraceae bacterium (assembly GCA_036495605.1). Classification (GTDB taxonomy): domain Bacteria; phylum Actinomycetota; class Thermoleophilia; order Solirubrobacterales; family Solirubrobacteraceae; genus Palsa-744. The sequence goes on along the minus strand of DASXMO010000157.1, from coordinate 6,090 downwards.
AGGACCTCGCGCGCATGCTCGTGAAGATGGGCGCCGACATCCAGGGCATCGGCTCGAACCTGCTGACGGTCAACGGCGCGCAGCGACTGCACGGCTGCGAGCACGACGTGGCTCCCGACCACATCGAGATCGGCAGCTTCATCGCGCTGGCGGGAGTGACCGGGGGAGAGCTGCGCATCAAGGACACCGTGCCCGGCGATCTGCGCATGATCAGGCTCGTGTTCGAGCGCCTCGGCCTGCGCACCGAGCTCGACGGCGCCGACGTGCTGGTGCCGGGCTCGCAGAAGCTCGTCGTGCAGGCCGACGTGGGGGAGTACAAGAGCAAGATCCAGGACGGTCCCTGGCCGGCCTTCCCGGCCGATCTGACCTCGATCGCGGTCGCGCTCGCCACGCAGGCCGAGGGTTCGATCCTCGTGCACGAGTGGATGTTCGAGAACCGCCTGATCTTCACCGACAAGCTGATCCTGATGGGCGCCGACATAGTCATGTGCGACCCGCATCGCGCGATCGTCACCGGCCCGCGCAGACTGCGCGGCGAGCGCGTCGAGTCTCCGGACATCCGCGCGGGGATGGCGATGCTGCTGGCGGCGCTGTGCGCCGACGGTCGCAGCGAGATCGGCAACATCCGTCAGATCGACCGCGGATACGAGCGCATCGACGAGCGCCTGCGCGACCTCGGGGCGCGCATCGAGCGCGTGGCCACGGAGCCGGTCGTTCACGCTTGAGCGCGCGCGGGCGCCTACGCGACGTGCGCAAACGGCTGCGGCGGCGCCCCACGTGCGCCCGCCTGCACGCGCTCTGCGAGCCGGCTCGCAAACCCCCGGATATCCTCCTGCGAACTGCGATGGCGAGACTGAAGATCTCATGATGCATCCGATCCCCAGCGGCACCCGCGACGTGCTGCCCGACGAGACGCGCGAGCTGCGCGCGATCACCGACGTGCTGCGCGGCGTGTTCGAGCGCCACGGTTACGGCGAGGTCTACACGCCGGCGCTCGAGTACGAGTCGGTGCTCGCGCACGCCGGCATCGAGGGGACGGGACCAGTGCACAGGGTCTTCGACGAGAGCGGCACGACGCTCGTGCTGCGCTCGGACATGACCGTGCCGATCGCCCGCCTGGTCGCCACGCGCTATCCGCAGGTGAGCGAGCCGCTGCGCTTCTGCTACTTCGCGCACTGCTATCGCGGCGCGCGTCCCCAATGGAGCCAGCCGCGCGAGCTGCTGCAGGCCGGCATCGAGCTGATCGGCTCCTCCGCTCCGGGCGGCACCGCGGAGGCGCTGACGGTGCTCTGCGACGCGCTCGACGCCACTGGTCTGAAGGACTACCGCGTGGGGCTCGGCGACGCGTCGCTGTTCACCACGCTGATGGAGCGCCTGCAGATCGCCCCGGACGCGCGCGCGGGCCTGCTGGAGACGCTCGCCGGCAGGGACTTCGTCGAGCTCGGACAGCGCCTCGAGGGGATCGGCGCATCGGCGGAGGCCTCCGCCCTGCTGCTCAACCTGCCCCAGCGCCGCGGGGGTCCTGAGGTGCTGGCCGAGCCGCCCGGGCCGGCCGCCGACGCGATCGCGGGCATGCGCCAGGTGAGCGAGCTGCTGGACGAGCGGGTCGCCGCGCGCGTGATCTTCGACCTCGGCCTCGTGCGCAGCATCGGCTACTACACCGGCGCGGTGTTCGAGGTCTACGACCCCACGCTCGGCGTCCCGCTCGGCGGCGGCGGTCGCTACGACGATCTGCTCGGCAGCTTCGGCGCTGAGCGTCCGGCCGTCGGCTTCGCGCTCGACGTGGAACGACTGCACATCGCGCTCGCGGGCGAGGAGCGCGGCACCGGCGTGGTCGTGGCGCAGGGGGCATGAGGGCGATGCTCGCGATCACCATCGCCGTGGCCGCGGCATCGGAGTTGATGCCGCGGGCGGCGGAGAGCGCGTCGAAGGGCGGCGCGCGATGAACGACTGGCTGGCCGACCTCACGATCGCGGTCCCGCGCGGGGCCCTGTTCGAGGGCACCGTCGAGCTGCTCGCCTCGCTGGGGCTCGACACGAGCGAGCTGCGCGGCAACGACCGCAAGCTGCTGTTCGAGGACATCGGCGTGATCACGATGCGCCCCTCGGACGTGCCGACCTACGTCGAGGACGGCGCGGCCGACCTCGGGATCACCGGCAAGGACGTGCTGCTCGAGCGTGGCGGACCCGCATCCGATCACGCCGCGCGCGAGCGCGGGCGACGACAGATCTACGAGCTGCTCGACCTCGGGTACGGACGCTGCACGATGGTCTTCGCGACCGCCGACCGCGTCAACGAGCGCGGCGAGGACCCGGCCGCCGAGGCGCTGCGCCGGTTGGGCGCGATGAGCGTCGCGACCAAGTACCCGCGCATCGCCGCGCGCCACCTGCAGGACACGGGCCGTCAGGGTGAGATCGTCGAGGTCAAAGGCTCGGTCGAGCTCGCGCCGCTCACGGGGCTCGCGGAGGCGATCGTCGACCTGACCGCCACCGGCACGACGCTGCGCGAGAACGGGCTGGTGGTGCGCGAAGAGATCGTCGAGTGCACCGCGCGACTGATCGCCAACCCCGTCGCCTACAAGCTCAAGGCGGCGCAGATCGATCAGCTGCTGGCGCGACTGCGCGAGCGCGTCCCCGCGTCTGGAGAGGCGTGAGCCGATGCGCCTGCAGCGCCTCAGCGTCGCGCAATGCGACGGTCTCGGAGGCCCCGCGCAGGTCGCGGCGCACCTGCGCTCGCTCGTACCCGCGGGTGAGAGCGTCGAGGCGGCCGTGCGCGAGATCGTCGCGAACGTCCGCGCACGCGGCGACGCGGCCGTGCTCTCATACACCTCGCGCTTCGATACCGACGGGGCCGCGCCCGCCGGGCTGCTCGTCTCTCAGGAGGAGCTCGATGAGGCGCTGAAGCTGCTCGACCTCGAGCTCGTCGCGGGTCTGCAGGTCGCGATCGCGAACGTCGCGCTCGTCGCGCAGGCGGGAGTCGGCGAGGACGTCGCGGTGGCGCTCCCGCAGGGACAGCGAGTGGTGCTGCGCGAGGTGCCCGTGCGGGCCGCCGCCGTGTATGTGCCGGGAGGGCGCGCGCCGTATCCGAGCACGGTCGTGATGGGGGTCGTCACCGCGCGCGCCGCCGGGGTGATCGACGTCGCGGTCTGCGCCCCTCCGGGAGGCGACGGGCAGATCGACCCGGTGATCCTCGGGGCGTGCCGGCTGTGCGGGGTGGAGCGCGTGTATCGCATGGGCGGCGCCCAGGCGATCGCCGCGCTCGCCCACGGAACCGAGACGGTGCAAGCGGTCGACGTGATCGTCGGGCCCGGGAACCTGTACGTGCAGGAGGCCAAGCGGCTCGTCTCGGGCAGCGTCGGGATCGACGGCTTCGCCGGTCCGAGCGATCTCGTGGTCGTGCTCGACGAGCACTCAGGCCCTCGTGAAATCGAGCTGACGGCGCTCGACATGCTCGCGCAGGCAGAGCACGGCGAGGGCAGCCTCGTGATCGCCATCTCGCCCTCCGTGCAGACGCTCGACGCGCTCGCGCAGACGCTCGAGCGGCTCGTGCTCGAACGCCCCACCGTCGCCGACGCACCCTGTGCGCTCGTGCAGGTTGCCGATGCGCGCCGCGCGATCGCGCTCGCGGACGCGATCGCGCCCGAGCACCTGCAGCTGATCGGCCAGGAAGTCGAGGCGCTCGCGCGGACGGTGAGCTGCGCCGGCTGCCTGTTCATAGGGGCCGGTGCGGGCACGGCCTTCGGCGACTACGTCGCGGGCTCCAACCACGTGCTGCCGACCGACGGCTCCGCGCGCTTTCACTCGACGCTCTCGCCACGGCACTTCCGCCGGCGCATGAGCGAGGTCGCGCTCGGCCCGCTCGACGGGGAGACGGTGCGCAAGCTCGCCGCGGCCGGTGCTCCGATCGCCCGCGCGGAGGGGTTCGAGGTGCACGCCGAGTCGATGCGCGCGCGTGCGCTCGACCCTGCCCCCGAGAGTACCGTCGCAAGCGATGCGTAATCTGGGCGAAGCACCGATGACACCGATGAGACGAAAGCACCGAGGACAGATAGACAGAGACCGATGAGTGAGAAGAACGACACGACACGCAGCACCGCGATTGAGCGCCGCACGGGCGAGACCGACATCGCCCTCTCGCTGGCGCTCGAAGGCACGGGCACGGGAACGCGCGAGACGGGCGTGGGCTTCCTCGACCACATGCTCGACCTGCTCGCCCGCCACGGACGCCTGGACCTCGAGGTGAAGGTCAACGGCGACCTGCAGACCGGCGCCCACCACACGGTCGAGGACACCGCGATCGTGCTCGGCCAGGCACTCGACCGCGTGCTCGGCGATCGCGCGGGCATCGCCCGCTACGGGCAGGCGACGATCCCCATGGACGAGGCCCGCGCGAGCTGCGCGATCGACATCTCCGGGCGCCCGCTCACGGTCTTCGACGCGCAGCTGCCGCCCGGGGCGACGGGCGGGTTCGAGCACGAGCTGACCGAGGAGTTCTTCCGCGCGCTCGCCAACGCCGCGAAGCTCACGCTGCACCTGCGCATCGAAGCGGGCACGAACGCCCACCACATGATCGAGGCCGCGTTCAAGGCCTTCGCGAGAACCCTGCGCCAGGCGGTCGCGATCGACCCCACCGAGACGGGCGTGCCGAGCACGAAGGGCACGCTCACCACATGAGCGGGCGACCGGCATGAGCACGCCAAATATCGGATTGGTCGACTACGGCATGGGCAATCGCCGCTCGGCCGAGAAGGCGCTCGAGCACGTCGGCGCGCGGGTGCACGCGAGCAGCGACCCCGAGCTGTTGGGGGCGATGGACGGTCTCGTGCTGCCCGGCGTCGGCGCCTTCCCCGCGGGGATGAGCGCGATCGCGGAGCTCGGGCTGGAGGAGTTCCTGGTCGATCGCGCGCGGGCCGGCGTGCCGCTGCTCGGGCTGTGCCTGGGGATGCAGCTGCTGTTCGAGCGCTCCGAGGAGCACGGCGGTGCCGCTGGGCTGGGGCTGATCGCGGGGGAAGTGAGACGCTTGCGCGCACCCGAGCTGAAGCTCCCGCATATCGGCTGGAGCGAGGTGCGCTGGCGCGCGAGGACACCGCTGGCCGAGGGCCTGCCCGACCCGAGCTACCTCTACCACGTACACAGCTTCGCGCCCCACCCCGCAGACGAGGACGCCGTGCTCGCCACCGCCGACTACGGCGAGCCCTTCGCCGCGGTCGTCGGTCAGGGCAACGTATACGGCACGCAATCCCACCCGGAGAAGTCATCCGCGCACGGGCTCGCGCTGCTGGCGAACTTCACGCGCCTCTGCGGTCGCGCGGCCGTCCCCGCATGAACCTCTACCCGGCGATCGACATCCTCGACGGCAACGCCGTGAGGTTGACCAAGGGCGACTTCGACGCGCGCAAGGTCTACGACGAGGACCCACTCGCGGCCGCGCGCGGCTGGGTTGAGGAAGGCGCCCGTTATCTGCACGTGGTCGATCTCGACGGCGCGAAGTCGGGCGCGCCGGTCAACCTCGATCACCTGCGGCGCATCGCCGGCGAGCTGGGCGTGCCGGTCCAGTACGGCGGCGGGCTGCGCTCGGCGCAGGCCGTCAGCCACGCCCTGCGGGCCGGTGCGGCGCGCGCGATCCTCGGCACCGCGGCGTTCACACAACCGGGCTTGCTCGAGCAGGTGCTGCAGGAGCACGGTCCCGAGCGCGTGCTCGTGTCGGTGGACGTGCGCGACGGCCACGTCACGACCGCCGGCTGGACCGAGACGACCGAGATCACGACCGCGGAGGTGATCGCGAGCCTCGCACGGCGCGGCGCCACGAGGCTCGTGTTCACGAACGTCGACCGCGACGGCATGCTCGAGGGTCCGGACCTGCAGGAAGTACGCCGCGTCGCGCAGGCCGCGCGGAATGGCAGCCTGATCTACTCAGGCGGCATCGGCGAGCTCGAGGACCTGCGAGGGCTCGCCGCTCTGGGGGAGAGCGCGCTCGAGGGCGTGATCGTCGGCAAGGCCCTTTACGAGCGGCGCTTCACCGTCGCACAGGCGCTCGAGGTCCTCACGCGATAGGGGACGTTCCCGGCGGCGCATGCGCCGCCGGGCCGGG
>DASXMO010000156.1:0-30793 GCA_036495605.1 Solirubrobacteraceae bacterium | reverse complement strand
ACCTCGGCGTCCGGGTGGAGCACGTAGAGCAAGTCCGGCGAGGTCACAAAGGGCTGTTCGAACCCGTTTCGGAAGCACATCTCGCGACTGCGCTCGTTACCGGGCTCGATTAGAGCTTGGACAATGGGCATCCCATCCTCGTGCTCATTGATGTAGCCGAGCGTCTCGGTGATCAGAAAGTCGCTCAACAGCGTGTCATCGCTTTTGTATGTGAAGCCACCCCGATAATTGGCGCTCAGCGCGAGGACGTGCACGTATGTTGCGTTTTCGTATTCGGCTTCTGATATCAGACGGTGCCTAATGATCGGACCTGCTCTGAACGTGAGAATACTCAGACCAACAAGCCCACCGGATGGCGCTTCGCGCGTTACCCGCAGCGTTGCAGCGGGGATTTCTCCGTCGCGGTAATACCCGACAATCCGCTCAACCGTGGCTTCGTGCCCGTGGCGTTTATCGCCGCATGAAAACGAAGCCAGCTCAACGCACTGCTCGGGCGTCTCAGTGGTTGTCCAAAGCTCGCCCTCAATCCTGGGCATTGAGAACGGGCCTAACCCCTAGGCGTCCTTCTCGTACGGGCGCGCTGAAGCTGCTCGGCCTGTTCATCCGTGATCTCGATCACCGGCCGAGCAGCACGACTCACTGCCTCAGCAGTCACCCGATCAGACATAAAAACCGTCTCTGGTGTTTCCATTAGCTGGGGTTCCGGCGCAGACCAGCCACTCATCAGCGGGCTGACCTCAAAATCGTTGCTCAATGGTCCACGATCGAAAGCCACGGCCCAGGTTTCGTCGCCTAGCGGCAATTCAAGTTCCTTGTGGCTCGGCCGACGACCCTTAAGAAGGAAGGCATAGCGAATATCTATCTTCTCCACGGACGGCAGGCTTCCGAGTGTCGTTTGCATGTTCTGCTCCTAACGCTCAAGTAGTTGCATGGTGTTTCCAGCAACGAAGTCGAAGGCGTCGTTGATTTTGCTAGACATGTCTTCAAGTGAGATGGGACCGCGCAGTGCAACATGCGTACTTTGAAAGTCGATAAACAACAACTTGTTGTCGTTAACATCGGGTTCGACATTTAGGTTTTCCTCCCCCTCAAGAGGAAGGCCAATGATGCGACGAAACTTTACGCCCCCACCAAAAAACCCATCACCGAGCACGGCGGACTGTTCAGAGTCGTGGAGCATGTGTCCCTCGATGAACTTCTTTGCATCGTCCTCAGGTGCATCAACAGCAGCCACGATCTGGATGGCGCACTGAACAAATGCTGGAATGTCCAATCGTTCCGCGGCGGTCGAAAAGACTCTCGTAACCTTGTCCCCAGCCATTGGCGCGGTTAGCAAGTCCGGACCATTCATCTTCGCCTGGATCTGGAGGAGTGCTGGCCGAAGCTCTATGGCATCCTCGGGACCGTTGTGGAACTGTGCGCCTCGTCCCGTCGGGAGGAACGAGAACTGCTGATAAGGATAGTCCTGCGTGATCTCGGCAAAGATTTGTTGCAATGCCCCGTGATCAAACGGCACGGGAGGCATCTGCCTCGGCTGGGGGGCAAGGGCAACGGTCAGCGATCGGAAACGTGGGTCCACTAGCTTGATCTCCTGGTAAGCCATCTTACCCCCACGAGCTACCGGGGGGTGTACGTGCGGTGATGTTGCCTGACCGGTCAAGCATAGCCGATCGTGGCGGCCCGTGCCTCATCCACCATCTACGGCTTGCTGGCATAAGTCCCGATGAGCCCAAGGTCTTCAAGCCGCGATAGACATGGGGAGGCCCACAGGCGCTCGCCGTGACGAAGAACTACACCATCAGCGGCGAGCACCTTGACCGCAGCCACAGCATCCGAGCCAAGCAAACGCTCAAGACCCGCCAACTCACGCTCACGCTCCAGCACAAGCCGGACAACCGCGCGCTGCATCTCCGTATCGGCCCTCTGCACCACCCCGAACGTAACCCGTCGCCGGTGCCACGCAGGGGTCAATCCCCAAACTGATGCACTACCTACCTACGCTCGATAATCTATGTTATGTCAACCAATAGGTTTCGGCGAGTCATCGGTATCGACTGACACGGCTGATTTGATGCTGTATCCGTTAAGTCGAGCTGGTCTCGTCGGGCGTTGCAGCGCGGGCTTGTGCGCTACGGCTTAGTACGGAGCGGCATTCACGAAGGTCTCCGGATGTGTGAGCGTGCGCGATGCGTGAAGCTCGCCGCTTACCCGACGCTGTCAAGGGAGATCGAAGATGCACAGCGGTCACGACTCGCAGCCCGCGATCATCGAGCGAAGCGCGGAAAAGGCGAACATCTGGCTGAAAGATGTCGCCACCGAGCTCGGCGGCGACGATCGCCAGTATGCGTATCGCGTGCTGCGGGCGGTTCTGCACGTCCTGCGAGATCGACTGACGATCGACGTCGCGGCAAAGTTCGCCGCGCAGCTGCCGACCTTGATCCGCGGCATCTACTACGAGGACTGGGACCCCAGTCGGACGCCGATGCCCGCGCACACCGTCGACACGTTCCTCGAGCATGTCGTCAGCGAGGGACGCTTCTCCGGCGAGACCGAGGCGTCGGTTGCCGTCACCGCTGTCACGGCCGTCTTGCGCCGGCGTGTCACGCCGGGCGAGATCGACGCGATCGTGGCGATCCTGCCCGAGAAGCTGCGGGTGCTGATCGAGGACTGATCTCAGGCGTCGATGCGCCCGCCGTCTGATGGACGTCGAACGTCGACCAGCTCACGAGCGCGAGCAAACACGGCGTCGATCATCGGCTCGGTCAGCCTGCCCGTGAACGTGTTCTGCTGGCTCGGGTGGTAGCAGCCGAGCAGCGCGTAGCCGGCGTGCAAATGCTCGGCGCCGTGGGCGAACCGCGGGCGCGGGCGCGGGATCGCAGCGACTGCGACGTTCCTTGCTGAAGACGATGAGCCGCCGCCGTCGTCGCGGCCGTCGGCTGCTGCAGAGCTCAGGCGCAGCGCGGCGTCCCAGGCAAAGGCTCCGAGGCACACGATCACCGAAACACGACGCAGCAGCTGCAATTCACGCACGCTCCAGGGCAGGCACGCGTTGCGCTCATCCGGCGTGGGCTTGTTCGCCGGCGGCGCACACCTGACCGCCGCGCTCACCCACGCGTCGATCAGTCGCAGGCCGTCGTATCGCGCGGTCGAAGTCGGCTGGCTGGCCAGGCCGGCGCGCCACATCGCCGCGTACAGGAAGTCTCCCGAGCGATCCCCCGTGAACATCCTGCCGGTCCGGTTCGCACCGTGAGCCGCCGGGGCAAGGCCCAATACCAGCATGCGCGCCCGCGGATCGCCGAACCCCGGTAGCGGCCTGCCCCAGTACTCCTGATCGGCGAACGCCGCTTTGCGCTCGCGGGCCACCTGCTCTCGCCAATCGACCAGCCGCGGACAGCGCCGACACTCGACGACGTCCCGCAGCAGCGAACTCAGATCCGCGTTCACCTCAGCGAATGGTCCCGTCGCCACGTGGCGCCACGAAGGCGGATCTCAAACATTCGCGGGTCGCGGTAGTAGCATCGCTAGCAGTATGTCGTTGTGGATGGTGATCGTCCTCCTGGGTCTGGTGAAGCTGCCGATCGCGGCGCTCATGCTGTGGCTCCCATTTCGCGACGATCAAGCGGTGAACACCACCGCTGGCGGCGCGGACGCTGACGCGTCTGGCGACTCCGAGGACGGCGGCGGCAGCGTCGCGCTGCCGGCATCGCCACTCGACCCTCATCCGCGCTCTCCTCTCCCTCGCCCGCGCCGGCGTGGTCCGCATGGATCGGGTGCGCCTCCGGCGCCGCGGCGCATACGCCGGCCGGCCATCCCCGCGCGGCTCAGAACGACGGCAACGCCCGAGCACTGATCCGCGCGGCCGCGGTCGCCCACACTGCAGAAAGACGGTCCCGGAGATCTGATACTCGAAGCTACAAGAACGGATGCCGTGCAGGGTCCCGCTGGATCTCAGCGGGTGCGCTTGCGCTGCCGGCGCGCGGCCTTGGCTTTTGCGCGACGCTTGCGCATCATCACGGCGACGTCACGCGCGGGACGACCTTCGCCCGTAGCCTGACCGTCTGGGACCGGTGCGACGCGGTGCGCGTCGCGCAGGATCATAAAGCCGATTCCGGCGAGCAGCGCACACGCCGATACCAATCCCAACACCAGCACGGTGCCCGTGTTCGAGTTCGACGTTGTGGTCGAGGCCGTGGTTTCCGTCGTCTTGGTCGTGGCGGTCGGAGTCGTCGATGTGGCCGTCTGCTGCCCCCCGTTGGCCAGTTCGCTGAACGAGTTTCCGCTTGCCGCGCTCGATGCGCTCGCCGCACTGGCCGCGCTCGCCGCACCAGCCGCCGAGGATGCGGTTGCCGCCGAAGCTGACGCCGGCAGGATCACCGGGAGCAGGCCGGCGATCGCACACAGGCAGCTGAGGCCAATTCGCAATCGACCTGGGACCCTGACGGACACGTAGTCGAGAATATCGCCTCGCGCGAACCTCACGACGATCTCGCGCCACTTAAGCGAGCGTCGCGCACACGGTGAGCTCGACACGGAGCCTCGCGTCCACGGCCCGTTCCTGCCGACCGTCGCCCAGACCGTAGAATGATCGCGCGATGGCACCCAAACAACGTCAGGTCCGGATGGAGCAGCGCGGCGCCCAAGAGGCGATTCAGGCGCTCGAGCAGCGCTCGGATGAGGAGCTTCAGAACGAGACCAAGTACAAGTCCGCCGCGCTGGCGATCCTCGGCGCGCGCGCATCCGAGCGCTTCGATGCGGAGGAGGCGCGCGCATACTTCCAGCGTGCTATCGCCGCCGCTCGCCCGCAGGAGCGCATGCAGCTGCGCAGGATGGCCGACGCCTCGCTGGCACTGGCCGAACGGCGCGCAGGCGATCTCAAGGACGCGGTCGAGCGTCTCGGGCAGACCCCGCCGACCGGCCGGCAGATGTTCGCGCTGCGCGCCATGGGACTGCTCATCCCCCCCGCTTCGGCCGGCGTTCTCGCGCGCGTCCGCGGGATCGTGTTGATCGTGATCCTGATCATCGTGCTGCTGGCGATCGGCCTGGGCATCGTCGAGCTCATCTCCCTGCCGTTCGGCGGACTGGGGATCGCCCCGGGCGTCCTGCTCGGCTTCTTCCTCGTGGCGGCCGCGATCGCCGTGGTGGCCACCATCGGTCGGCGTCGGCGAAACCGCGCGCAGGCCGAGGCCCGCGGCAGCTCCTGAGCTCGCGCCCGGCGAACGGCTGCCTCAGGCGAACGGCTGCCTCAGGCGAACGGCTGCGTCAGGCGAACGGCTGCGTCAGGCGAATGGGTGCATCGGGCGACGGGTGCATCGGGGAGTTGCGCGAAGATGTCTCCGATGGGCAAACAGACACACCACAAGCACACCTCGCGCAAGGACTATCGCCGTCTGCTCGACACGCTCGCCGAGCATGAAGCAGTGCACCGCGTCGCCACCGGGCGCGTCAAGCCGCGCATGGGCTCAGGGCGTCCCGTTGCCGCGATCTCGAAGGTGCGCCGCGTCGAATCGGGACTGTCGATCACGATCAACTCCGCCGGCGCCATCATCGACGCCTACGTGATCACCGACCGCCCAGACGAGGTAATCGCGTTCATGCGCTCACAGAACTGGACGATCTGAGTGTCCGCGCCGGTCTGCCTGCTCGTGAACCCCTCTGCGGGAGGCGGGCGTGCGCGCAAGGTCGCTCCGGGGGTGCTGGGGCGGTTGCGCGACCTCGGTCTGGAGGTGCGTCGCGAGGACACGCGCGACCTCGAGCACGCGCGCGCTCTGGCGATCGCAGCTGGCCGTGCCGGGCAGACCGTCGCGGTGCTCAGCGGCGACGGGATGATCGGCGCCGTCGCCGACGCGCTGCGGGGCGTGCCTGGCGCCGTCCTCGGCGTGCTCCCCGGCGGACGCGGCAACGATCTTGCACGGGTGCTCGGCATCTCACAGGATCCGCTCGAGGCGTGCGCCACGATCGCGCGGGGCGTTGCGCACGCGATGGACGTCGGCGAGGTCAACGGGCGCCGCGCGTTCGTCGGGATCGCCTCCGTGGGGTTCGACTCCGACGCGAATCGGATCGCCAACCAAGCGCCCTCGTGGCTGGGGAACCTCGTCTACGTCTACGGCGCGCTGCGGGCGCTGATCGCGTGGCATCCGGCTCGTTTCGAGATCGAGCTGGATCCCCCGGGAGAGCGCGTCAGCGTGCTCGCCTACACCGTCGGCGCGTGTAACTCTCAGGCCTACGGCGGCGGGATGCGCGCCGCGCCGAACGCCTTGCTCGATGACGGCCTGCTCGACGTGCTCGCCCTGGAAAGCGTCAGCAAGCTCAGGTTCGTGGCGAAGATCCTGCCGCGGGTGTTCAGCGGCGCGCACATCTCAGAGCCCAGCGTGCGCGTTTGGCGAGCGCGCGAGATCACGATCAGCTCCGATCGTCCGTTTCAGATGTACGCGGACGGCGACCCGATCGGAGCGCTGCCCGTGCGAGTGCGCGCGCTGCAAGCAGCCATCAAGGTGCTCGTACCCGACGACGAAACGACTCTCGGTGCGGTCTTCGGCTCTCGAGCCTCACCAGTTGAGGATGTCTCGATCTCGCCCCCTCCCTCCCCCGTCCCGCTATCGCCGCGTGCGCCGGCACCCCCGTCGGGGCGCCCGTTCGGGAAGTCCTAATGTCAACCCTGCTCGCGCCAAAGCTCGCGCTCGCGCGGGCCGCGGGTGCACTCTCGCGCCTGCGCGGAGGTGGAGCAACGAGCGCTCCCGGCAAGCTGCTGTTGAAACTCGAGCCCGGTGCGATCGGCGCGCTCTCCTCGCGCCTGGAGCACGGCAGCGTGCTCATCTCGGCGACGAACGGCAAGACGACCACAGCGGCGATGGTCGCCTCGATCCTCGAAGGCCGCGGCGTTGAGCTGGTGCACAACCAGGCGGGCGCGAACATGGCAGGGGGAATCGCATCGACATTGCTCGCGGCCGCTCGTTCACGCGCGCGGATCGCCGGTGAACTCGGGCTGTTCGAGGTTGACGAGCTGTGGCTCGCGCCCGTCGCCGCATCGCTGCGGGGCCTGCGAGCCGTGCTCCTGTCGAACCTGTTCCGCGATCAGCTCGATCGCTACGGCGAGCTCGAGACTATCGCTGACAGCTGGGTCTCGGCGCTGAGCGAGGGACCCGCTCTGGCGGCCGCCCTGGTGTTGAACGCCGACGATCCGCTCGTGGCCGACCTCGGACGAGACCGTGAAGGTGACTCCCAGGAAAGCCGCGAGGACGAGCACAGGGAAGTTCTGTACTTCGGCATCGACGACGACACCCTCGCACTGCCCGGGATGGCGCACGCCGCCGATGCCAAGCACTGTCGCCGCTGCGGTGCGCCCTACGTGTTCGAGGCCGTCTACCTCGGCCACCTCGGGCACTACCACTGCCCGAGTTGCGGACAGCAACGGCCCTCCCCCGCCGTCCGCGCGAGCGCCGTCAGGCTCGACGGCGTGAGGGGAGCCCGCTTCCGCCTGAGCGTGCCCACGGGCGAGGCCGAGGTGAAGCTGTCGCTACCGGGCCTCTACAACGTCTACAACGCGCTCGCGGCGGCCGCCCTCGCCCTCGCCCTCGAGGTGGAGCTGGAGGACATCGTGGCAGGCCTGCAGGGCGCGACCGCCGCATTCGGTCGCGCGGAGACCGTGACGGTGGACGGGCGCGAGACTCAAATCCTGCTCGTGAAGAATCCCGCGGGCGCCAACGAGATCTTGCGGACGCTCGCCCTGGAGCCGGGCGAGCACGACCTGCTGGGCGTGCTCAACGACAACATCGCCGACGGTCGCGACGTCTCATGGATCTGGGACGCCGACTACGAGCTGCTGGCGGGGCGCGTTCGCAGCGTCACCTGCACGGGGACCCGCGCGCCCGAGTTGGCGCTGCGCTTGAAGTACGCCGGAATCGATCCTTCGCGCATCACGGTGATCGACGATCTACCGCGGGCGCTCGCAGCAGCGGCGGCCAACCGTCCTGAAGGTGCCCGAAAGCCGTTGTACGTACTGCCGACCTACACCGCGATGCTGGCTTTGCGCGCGCTGCTCGTACAACGTGGAGAGGCGGGCAGCTCATGGCTGTGAACCAAGCGGGCGCGCACACGCTGCGCGTGTGCGCGCTGTACCCGGACCTGATGAACATCTACGCCGATCGCGGCAACCTGCTCGTGCTCCAGCGTCGCTGTCAGTGGCGCGGGATCGGATTCGAGCTGGCCGGCAGCGGTCTGGGCGAGCAGCTGGACGCAAGCGCGCACGACCTGCTCTACATCGGAGGCGGCCAGGATCGCGACCAGCGCCTCTGCGCCGAGGACCTCCTTCAGACCAAGCGTGCGGCATTGCACGAGGCCGCTGCGCGTAAAGCCGTGATTCTCGGCGTATGCGGCGGCTACCAGCTGCTCGGCAACACCTATACGCTCGATCAGCAGGAGATCGAGGGCGTCGGGCTGCTCGACGTCGACACTGTTCGCGATCCCGGTCAGAGACTGATCGGCAACATCGCGATCGAGGTCACCCTCGAGGACGGAGCCGAGCGGCGGGTTCTGGCCGGGTTCGAGAACCACGGCGGGCGCACGCGCGTGGGCCTCCAGGCGCAAACGCTCGGGCGGGTCCTCGCGGGGCACGGCAACGACGGGCGCTCGAGTCAGGAGGGAGCGCGTCAAGGCACCACAATCGGCACCTACCTGCACGGACCGCTGCTACCCAAGAACGCCTGGTTCGCCGACTGGCTGATCGCCGCCGCGCTGAACATCGATCGCAGCGATCTGAGCCCGCTCGATGACCGACTGGAGAGTGAGGCGCACGCAAGCGCACGCCGTGCAGCGGGGGTATAGCCCGTTCCCGTGAGCGCCCTCGGCTTAGTCGCGACCCTCGCTCTCGCGGCGATTGCCCAGGCGGGAGGAGATGCGATCCGCGGTCGAGATGAGGTGCGGGCCGAGCGCGTCGGCGAGCTCCTCGACCGCGATTCCCTCGGCGCCGGCGGTCAAGTCGATCGTCGCGGTGATCTCACCGGCCTCGTTGAACACTGGAGCTGCGATCGCGACCCTTCCCTGCACAAGCTCCTCGTCCTCAACCGCGAGCCCTTCCTCCAAGATCTGGGTCAGCTCGTCGCGCAGGGTGCTCTTGCTGGAGATCGTGTTCGGACCCCGACGCCCCAGATCCAGGTGCGCCAGCATCTCACCGCGCTCGTGGTCGGGAAGGTGCGCGAGCAGAACCTTGCCCAGCGCCGTGCAATAGGCCGGCAGCCTCAGTCCGGCCTTCACCGCCGGTCCCGGGACCGGCTTGCGACGGCGATACCCGCGCACAGGATCGACGTACAGGATCTCCTCGTCATCGAGCACCGCGATGCTCGTCGAGTACCCCGCCCTGTGGGCCAGCTCCGTGAGATCGGCGTGGGCGTGATCGCGTAGGCTGGTCTCGTTCAACGCGGACATCCCGAGGTCGGTGACGCGTAATCCGAGCGAGTACTTGCGCCGTGCGCCCTGCTGGAGGTAGCCGAGGGCGAGCAGCGTGGTCACATAGCGATGAGTCGTCGAGCGACTCATCCCGAGCTGCGTGGCGACGTCGGCGATGCCCAACACCGGTGTTTCGGGCGTGAAGCACTCCAAGATCGCGAGGCCTCGCTCCAAGGACTGCGAGTAGCGCGGTTCGGAGAGATCGGGGATCCTCCACGTGTCTGGATAGCTCGTGCCTGCGCGCGGAGGCATGATCAGCGAGTCGCTCCTCGCCGTTCGCTCGGCGGACCGCCGGCGACAACCGCGAAGGCGCTCGTAAAGGGCCGGACGTCGTATGACGACGCCCGGCCCATCTCTGGCGAGACGGAGGTAAGGGTGGGGTGACACCACAATCGTGCCGTCCGGTAGTGCCGGATGACGCCTGGCCCTCTGGGAAGGTCAAGTGAGGCGCGATCGGCGGTATCAATCCTTACCACCGATACGATCATGACGGGCATCGACGCCCGTGTATAGCGACATGTCGCTATGTCGCGACCTATGATCAGCGTTCGGCAAGATCGGCCGTGTGGATCGATGCCGGACAGGCGCCGATGACCGTACGTCGTCGGATTCCGGCAGTGCTCGCGCGTCGCTCGCGCGGGCGTAGGACCACCCGTGAACCCGCGTGCGGCGTCACGATCACGCTACGCCACTTCGGGCGCTCCATGCGCCTGCTCGCGGGGCTCACGGTCGTCGTCTCGAGCACCGCGCGCACCACCGTCTTCATCTCGAGCAACGCCAAATGCGAGCCTGGACAGCGCCGCCGTCCCCCACCCCAGGGCAGGTACGTGTACGGGCTCGGCTGCCCTTCGAGGAAGCGCTCGGGCCGGAACTCCTCCGGTTCGGGGTAGACCCCCGGATCGTGGTGCAGCAGATAGATGCACCCGAGCAGCTGCGCCGGCGGGTGGTAGGTCCAGCCTCCGATCTCGATCGGCTGCTTGACCGCGCGCGGGATCGTGAACAGGAATACCGGCCGGTGGCGCAACACCTCCTGAATCGTCGCCGTAAGGTAGGTCTCGCCGGCGTCACGATCGATCTCCTCGATCAGGCGCCGCTGCACGCGTGGATTGTGCGCGAGCAGCTGAAAGGCCCACGCAAGCTGCGATGAGGTCGTCTCGTGTCCGGCTAGTATCAGCGACATCACGTTGTCGCGCAACTGCGCTCGGGTCATCCCCTCACCGTCCTTGCGACGTGCCGCGAGCAGCAGCCCCAACGCATCGTCCCCCGCTCCGTCTGATTTCACGCGTTCGTCGATCAGCGCATGGATCAACGCATCGACTTCGGAGCGGCGTGCAGCGAAGCGCCGCCATGTGATCAATCCGGGTCCGCGGCGAAGTATCGGAAGCGGAAACACAACGCTGCCGGTGATCGCCAACATCGCAAGCACCCTGTCCATCAGCAGCAAAAGCGCGGTGTTCGTTCGCTGTCCTCCGTCAGCGAAGACGCCGCCCAGAAGGACCTCCAGCGTGAGCGCGCGAAGACGTGGATGCAGCGCGATTGGCGCGTGCCGGGGCCACGATCCGGTCGCCCTCCGAGCGACGGCGACCATCCGCTCGGCGTCGGCGTGGATCGCGCTTCTCTGCAGCGCCGGCAGGATCGCTCTGCGGCCGAACAGGTGCTCGTCCTCGTCAAGCAGCATGAACGAGCTCGTGCCGACGATCGGGGCGATCGTCTGTCCCCCCTCTCCTGGATGCAGTGTCTCCGGTGAAGCGCTCAGCATCGCGCTCACCTGGTCGGGGTCGGCGAAGAACACCATCGGCGGGTGGCTGATCGCGCGCAGGGTGAAGCGAGCGCCGTGCGAACAGCGACAGTGCCTGTAATAGGCAAGCGGCGATCTCCAAAACACAAACGTCTGAATCGTCCGCGGGTAACGAGCGCCCGATGGCAAATCGATCGAGTGTCTGCGCAGCACGAGCTTTCCCAGACGGATCGTGCGCCAGAGATAGGCGGCCGGGAGCAACAGCATGGTCAGCCGTCCGCCGGCGCGAACCAGCGAGCGAGTTTGCCCGCGCATGCACGACGTATTGGCGCTCTTCTTCGCAAGATACATCGCCACCATGCTGGCCACGATGATCGTGTGACGCCGACCATTTCGCAGATGCCTCGCTCGCCCGATCGCCTGCCTGACGGCCGCCTTGAGATGCTCCACCGCGAGCGGTTCGCTTGCGTAGTGTGAGATGTAGCTGTGGCTGCCGTCGGCGTCGTCCTGGCTGCGGTCGACATAGCTGTCGAGCATCGCCACCGCGAGTGAAACCCACGGAAAATATGCCCCATCCACGGCAATCGCCTCCGCTTGGCCGCACGAGGGCTCTGCGGCGAGAGCCAGCAAAGCGTAAGGCATGTACGCACTGGCGGCAGCGGTCAGCTCAAACCAGAGAAGATCGTTATCGCCTGAGAATGTGTCACATGCCCAAGTCCGCAGATCCGCGTCGCGCTTGAGTGGGTCCGGCTCATGGTTGAGGCTCTGTACCGAACACCGCTCCACGCCGCGCAGCATCAACTCTGACACCTGAACGTAGGACGGAAGCTCGGCACACAAGCCACGACACGTCTGCACCAGCTGCAAAAGAAACCCGCCGTCGTCCTGGCAGGTGTGATGTCGGTAGTAGTCCGAGATCGGCGACTGCGGATCGAGGGCCTCCACCAGCGCGCGGTGCAGTTGAAGCCCGTTTTCCGAGCCGTTGCATGCGCCGCGCTCGCTGGCGCTGTCCAAGAAGTCCCACATCACCTGGTAGGCGACCAGGAGCTTCAGCAGACTACCGTTTCTACGTTTCGGAAGAATCGAAAACAACCCCGCGCCCTCGGCGTTGTCGCGCTTGCCCACGATCGCATCGAGGGCGTCGGCTCGCATCGAGGCGTCGGGGATATCCGCCGCTTGAGCGCGCCAGGCGCGCAGTTCGCGCGACGTTTCTCGCCGGCTCCACAAGACGCCGCGAGAGATCGCGCGAATGAGCGCAATGATCTGTGCTGGAGGCAGGTCCCAGATACCGGTAACTCCAACGACACCAATATTTCCAAGCCTAGAAGATAAACGCGAATGAACCCTTGGCATCGGTCTCGAGATTCAAGACAAGCCACAACCGATGCGGTGTCACCGTGATCTTCGACGGGTATTAAATTGAGATCACGGACGTGCTCCTACGCCGGCCGCGCTATAGCCGGGTATCGCGATACAGGCAGCCGCAACCATCGTCATAAGGGCGAAACTGCCGAATGCGACGAGGGCGTTCGCTGAGACGATTACCGGGAACCCGGTGACGGTCACGAGCGCATGGCTCAGGAGCAGTTGCCCGTAGATCCCCATGCATGCGCCGAGCAGGCAGCCCGCGCCGATCAGCAGAGCGCTCTCACAGATAAGCGCACGCCAGAGCGTACGGGTGTCATAGCCCTGCACCTTCATCCGCGCGAAACGGGGACGACGCTGCCATATTGAGGCGCCCATCACCGTCGCGGTGGCGAGCACGCCGGCTAGGAGCACGAGTATCGCAATCTGGGTGAGGCGCGCCAGTCCCTGGCGACTGGCGGCCTGCTGTGCCTGTTCGCGGTGTGTCGCGGTTTCGACCGTCAAGCCTGTGCGGGGCCCCAGGATTTGCCGAATCTCAGCGCGCACGGCGGTAGGTGAGGCGTTTGCGGCGAGCATCACATTGAGGGCGCTCGGATCGCCACTTTCCCACGCGCGCGCATAATCCGCCCCGTTGAGGACCATCGCACCCGGCGGCCAGCCCAGGTTGGTGGTCACGGCCGCAAGTCGCAAAGTCGTCTCCCTGGGCGCAGGCAGCACGAAGGTTTGACCGATATGCAGGTGGTGCTCGCTCGCCAGCGCGTTTGACATCGTTGCCCAGCCACCAGCGCGAAGGCGCGCATTTGTCAGCGCACTGCTACCGGCGATCAGCTGACTCGCGGGCAACGGCGACGGTGCGCTCGACGGTGGCGCCAGCACCCAAATGCGGCGGTTGTCATATTCAAGAAATCCTGCCCGATATTCCCCCACGGACTTCACTCCCGCGAGCCCGTCAATGTTCGATGCGGGCAATCCGTTAAAGGAAGTGGTTGACAGTAGGTTCTGTTCTTCTCGGGGAACGACCCACAGATCGGTGACCCTGCTCACGCCGCGAAACATCCGATCCAATCCCCGTTGAAGGTTCAGGTGAGAGCCCTCGATCGTGACGCAGGCAAACACCGCAACCGCAGCCGTGGCGCTGATCGCGAGCGAGCGGTTGCGTGTCTGCGGTGAGCGCAGTTCGACGATCGCGATCTTAATCGCACCAAGCCCGAGGCGACGCTGCAGACGTTCAGCGAGGAGAACGATCAGGTCGAGCAGCGGCGGCAGCAGCAACAACAAGGCCAACACCAACGTCACGATGCCGAGGACCGCCGATTGAGGCGCGATTGCGAGGATCAACGTCGTAACTCCCAGACAGAAGCAGCCTCCCGCCAACATCCCGACCCTGGAGGCCTCAAGAGCGCCACGCCCCCGGGAAGCGTGCTCACGTTTCCCGTGCCCCAATATGTCCCGCATCGGTATCAGCACTCCCACGCAAGCCGCCAACACTCCGGCCGCGACCGCGATCACCACGCTTTCCCACGTGACGATGCGCTGCGATCCGATCGGGAATGCAAACGAGAGAAACCCGGGTGGGGAGTTGAATATCAGGACCGAAAGCAGATCCCCGAGCGCGAGTCCGGCGATCGACGCGACAGCAGCGAGCACCATCGCGTCGAACAGGAGTGTCTTGACGGTCCCCGAACGGGTCGCGCCGCCGCGCCTGAGCTCGCGTATCAGGCCTCGGCGCAGGTCGGTCGTCAGCAGCATCGCGCAGTACGCGAACATAAATCCGACCAACGCGCATATCGCAGCGAATGTCTTCGTCGATTGGTTGACCGGCGCGGCGGCCTGTTTGAACAGCGTCGCCTCGTAGTTCGCCGGCTCGACGTTAATGCGTCCAGCGGCAAGCCTCACAAGTGCCGCGCGAACAGTGCGATCGGCGCCAGGCCGTACCTGCACCAGAATGCGAGTGATCCGACTTCGCATAGCCGTCAGCTTCTGTGCATAAGCCAAGGGCGCCAGCACGATCGGGCTGTTGACGAGCGCCCCTACGCTCCGTTGTGTGAGTTCGACGCCCAGCAGCGCCCGGACGGTTCTCGCGCCTACCTGAAGCCTCACGAGGTTCAGGGGAGCAACCCCTAGCCGGTCTGCTATCGGCGAGGGTAGTGCCACCACAGGTTGATGAGTGAGCTGCGCGGCCGGAATATGGCGCAACAAGCTTCCGGTCAAGTGCACGTCGCCCGGGTCGGTCGCGATCAGATCGACGGACTCGCTGCCATGTGGGCCGCTCACACTCGCCTGACGCTCGAGGATCGGCACCGCGGCGCGCACGCCGGGAATACGCTGGACTTCGCCGAACAGCGCCTCGCTGAACCCCTGCGGGCCCCGCGCCTTGAGCTGATACGTCGACTGTCCCACCACTCCGCTCGTCAGCTGCGCAACCGACGCATCCAGGCTCGTGCTCGCCACCTGCGAGGCGAACAGGAGGGCCACGCCCACCGCGATGCCGAGCACCGCGAACAACTCCTGCACCAGCACCACCCGCGCTTTCAGCCGCACCACATACAGGTGGGCGATGTTCGAAAGGCGCATCGCTAGCTTGTGGTCTCGCGCGCCCCGGCTGCCGCGAACAGACGATCGGGCTCGTAGTCGACGAGCTTGCCGTCGAGCAGCGCATAGACCCGATCCGCGAACCCCGTCGCCTGGGGATCGTGAGTGACGAGCATCACCGCCGCGTCCTGCTCGCGACCGACCTCCCTGAGCAGGGCGAGGATCTCGCGGCCGCGATGAGTATCCAGATTGCCCGTCGGCTCGTCGGCCAGCACGAGCTTCGGGCCCGTCGAGAGGGCGCGCGCGATCATCACCCGCTGGCGCTCGCCCATCGACAGCTGATCGGCGCGATGGTTCAGACGGTCGCCGAGCCCCAGGCGCACGAGCAGCGGCTCGATCCGGTGTTCGGCATCGCGCGTGTGTTCGAGCAGCCACAGCTTCATGGCCGCGTTCTGCAGAACGTTGCCTCCCGGCAGCAGGTCCGAGGCCTGATCGACGAATCCCAACTCACGCAGGCGGTAGTGCGAACGTTCCGCATCGCTCAAGCCCGAAAGATCGCGCCCGCCGACCAGCACCACGCCGCTGTCGGGTTCGATCAGCGCGGCGATTAGCATCAACAGCGTTGTCTTGCCCGATCCACTCGGTCCATACAGCGCCACGAGCTCCCCGGCGGCGACGGACAGCGAGACCCCGTCCACGGCCCGCACCGGCTCGGCGTCGCCCACGTGATAATGCTTGACCAGGTCGCGCAGCTCTAGCATCGGGCCCGAGAACCCTAGGCCGAAACGCGTCGAGGGCGCGTGCCCGGGAACTCGAGAACGTTCGTCTCGGCGGCGGGCACAGCCTGTGAGACCACGAGCTCGCCGCCGGCGAGGGACCCCACGCGGTCGGCGTTTGGGGTCGGTCCCGAATCCCCCGCGCACACGAGCACCGCGATTTCACGCTCCGCGGCGAGCGCCCCCAGCATCTCGCCAAGGTCCGCGTGCTCCTCGATTCCCAGCGTTGCAGCGAGGTCGTCCACCAACAGCAGCTTCGGCTCGCGCGCGATGCCCTGCGCCATCGCGACCCGCGCCCGCTCGGAGTCGGCAAGTTCACCCCAATGCTGGCGCGCGCATTCGTTCGCGCCGACCTGCGCGAGCGCGCTTCGGGCACGCGCATAGGCGTCGTTGCGGCCGCAGCGGTCCAGCAAGGGCAGTGCGATACCCGTCAGCACGGGAACGTCCAGATGTGGAGCCGAGCGCTCCACCAGCGCGATCTCCGAACGCAGCAGACGCGAGCGGCGCCGGTCGGACAGGCTCCAAACGTCCTGCCCGGTGAACATCACGCCGCCCCGGTCCGGGCGCTCCATGCCGGCAGCGATACGCAACAGCGAGGTCTTGCCCTGCGAACGTCCCGCCAGGACGCTCACGTATTCACCGGCATGCACGTCGAGCGAGACGCCTGCCAGGACGCTCACGACATGCCGCCGCCCGCGGCGGAAGCTCAACGAGACCCCCCGCAGCGACAGGATCGGATCCATCACCGCGCGGGCGCCCGTCTCCGTTGCGGGCCGGCCTCGGATTGACGGCGCGCATGCTCACGCTCCAGGTACACGCGGACATTCTGCAACCACTTGATTCTCGCATCCCACCAAGTCGCTTCTCCGGCCGAGACGATCAGCTGCATGGTTCGCTCCCACTCGCTCACCTCGCTCGTATCGCGGTCCGCGCGCACTTCCCGGTTCGCGTCGCTCAGCTGCATCGTGCATGCCAACTCTGCCTCGCGCACGATCTCGATCAGGCGCGGCAGCTCCGCGGACCCCCACAGCGCGATTTTCGCGTGCAGCTCCTCGCGCACAGGCGGGGTCTGCGTCGAAGCTCGCAACCAGCGCTCGAAGTGGTCCACCCCCGAGGGCGTCGTCTCATAAACCGTCTTCTTGCGTCCGTCCACCGCGCGCAGTTCGCTCTGCGCCTCCACGTCCGCGGGACGGACGAGCTTGCGCTCCAGCAGCCGTTCCACCGCCCGGGACGCCGCGCCGCGGCTGAACTGCGCCGAGCCGAGGCGTTCGGCGATGCGTTTGTCGAGGTGGTAGCAGGTGTCCGGTTGCTCGATCAGCAGGCCGAGCACGATCTCGCCTGCGGACATCTCGGACTGTTGGATAGTGCTCGCCATGTCAACTAATCGTAATGCCTATGTGTGATGCTTGTAGAAGAACAGTTTGGATCAATGGAGAACAGAGTTTCAGCCGGCAGTCGCGTTTCTATCGCCCGGAAAATCGATGATGTTTGGATAGTCCGGGGTCTGCGAGGGGGGTGGCGGCTCCATGATCAACGCCCCGCCCGCAAGCGTCGCCACCCGGTCGGACCACCTCGTCGCCTGCGCATCCCCCACCCCCACCAACACGCCCAGCCCGCGTTCAGCGGCCAGCGAGTGCAGCAGGATCGCAACGTCCTCGGCCTCGTCCAAGGCGAGCGTCGACGTGAGGTCATCCACGAGCAGAACCTTCGGGTCGCGTGAGATGCCCTGCGCGATCGCGACGCGCGCCCGCTCGCCGTCGCCGAGGTCGTCCCAGTGGCGCTGTGCGCACTCACTTGCGCCCACATCCTCCAACGCCCGCGCCGCCAGCTCACGAGCCTCACGCCCGCGGTGTGACCCGGTCAGGGCGAGGGCTATGCCCTCCTCCACCGGCACATCCACGCCCGGGTGCGACGCTCGTACCAGCGCGATCGGAACGCTGGACGAACAGACACCGCGGCGACGGCGACGGCGACGATGATGACGACGACGACGAGCATCCTCCCCATCGCGCCACATGTCTCTGCCCGCGAACAGAACGCTCCCTCGATCCGGGCGCTCCATGCCTGCCGCCACCCGCAGCAGCGACGTCTTGCCCTGCGCGCGCTGCGCGAGCACCGCCACGACCTCGCCCGGGCGCACCTCCAACGAGACGTCCACAAGCACCCTCACAACATGCCTGCGCCCACGCGGGTAGCTCAGCCACACCCCACGCAAGACCAACGACCCCTCCATCGGCCAGACACTACAGAAGGGTTCACCCTTCGGGGAATCATTGTTTCTGTCCCGCGCTTTACCATGTGGCGTCGGCAATGGACCTCTCCGAATATCAGCGCCTCTCGCGCCGCACCGCCGAGTATCCGCGTGACGCGTGGCTTGCCTACCCTGCCCTCGGGCTCTCAGGCGAGGCGGGCGAGGTCGCCGAGCACGCCAAGAAGGCCATTCGCGACGACGACGGCCAGATCTCCGAGGCGCGGCGCGCAGCCATGTCCAAGGAGCTCGGCGACGTCCTCTGGTACGTCGCCCAACTGGCCAGCGAGCTCGGCCTCGATCTCGACGACGTCGCACAGGTGAACCTCGACAAGCTCCTCTCGCGCCAGGAGCGAGGGGTCCTCTCAGGCGACGGCGACGACCGCTAGGACGCCTGCCGCGCGGCGCGATGCCGCGTCCTCGGTCGCTCGCGTGCTGGACGATCGGAGATCCCTTTCGATCTACGATCGGTACGCCACGCTCCCCGCGTCCTTGCCTCGCTTGACAGCAGACGTCCTAGGAGGCAACCGCAAACCGGGCGAAGCGCTCCGCGAATCTCGCCGGCACCAACGCTCTGACCCTGACGCCCTCCGGTGTGTCCTGGCGGGCGATCTCGCCCGCCACCTCGTGCAGCTCCGCGAGACTGCCGCCGTTCGTGTAGGGCACCAGCAGCTCCAGCGAGCGCAGCATGTGCGCCAGCTCGCGCTCGATCCGCTCCCCCAGCTCCCGCAGGCCATAGCCGGTCTCCCCGCTCACCAGCACCGCGTCGGGATGGTTCACGCGCAACTCCTCGCGCTCCTCCTCGCTCAGCAGATCGACCTTGTTGAAGACCAGCACCCGCAGGCTCTCCCCCGCTCCGATCTACTCGAGCGTCTCCTGCACCGAGCGTCTCATCGCCTCGCGCTCCTCCTCGGGCGCGCTCGCGTCGATCACGTGCGCCAACAGCTCCGCGCGCCTGGTCTCCTCGAGCGTCGCCCCGAACGCGTCCACCAGCTGATGGGGAAGCTTGCGGATGAACCCCACCGTGTCGCTGCACAGGTACTTGCGCCCGCTCAGCTTCCACGTGCGCACCGTCGGGTCCAGCGTGTTGAACAGCCGATCGCGCACGCTCACCTCCGCGCCCGTCAACGCGTTCAGCAGCGTCGACTTGCCCGCGTTCGTATAACCCACCAGCGCAACCGCCGGCAGCGCCGCGCGCTCGCGCTCGGCGCGCATCACCGCACGCGTCACCTTCACGTGCTCCAGTCGCCGGCGCAGCGCCGCGATCCGATCGCGCGCGAGCCGGCGATCGGTCTCGATCTGGCTCTCCCCCGGGCCCCTCGTGCCGATCCCGCCGCCGAGACGCTCCAAGTGGCTCCACAGGCCCCGCATCCTCGCGAGGTTGTACTCCAACTGGGCCAACTCGACCTGCAGCTTGCCCTCCGCGCTGGCCGCATGGTCGGCGAAGATGTCCAGGATGATCGCCGTCCGGTCGATCACCGGCAGCCCCAGCGCCTCTTCCAGGTTGCGCTCCTGACGCGGGCTCAGCTCGTCGTCGCAAGCGATCACATTCGCGTCGCACTCCCGCGCCATCTCCCTCGCCTCGCGCACCTTGCCCGAACCGAGATACGTGTTCGGGTGCGGCTCCTCGCGTCGCTGCACGAGCTCCCCCACGACCGCCACCCCCGCGGTACGCAACAGCTCCCCCAGCTCCTCCAAGCCCTCACCTTCGGGCAGCGCAGCGACGCACAGGGCTCGCTGACGTGCACGTTGGGTCTGCTCCACTGCCCCTCAGTGTAGATCGCCCGAGCGGACGTTCTCAAATGCCCGCGTTAGGAATCCTCGCGTAATGCCAACAGCTGTCGTAAGCGGCTTGGACCGCAATCGATGCAAGGGCCGGCTATGGCTTACCCACAAATCCCTACCCGCTGAGCCCACCCAGCCTGTTCACGGCCTCCAACAGTCGCTCATCAGGTGTTGTCAGCGAGATCCTGAACCAGCCCTCTCCCGCCGGCCCATAGATCGCGCCCGGCGAAAGCACCACCGCGGCCTGCTCGAGCACGTGCTCGCAATACGCCTCCGAGCTCGCATACCCATCAGGGATTGGCGCCCACACGTAGATCGTGCTGCGCGGCGGCTTCACATCGACACCGATCCCGCGCAGCGCCTCGCACACCAGGTCGCGGCGGCGCACATACAGCTCGCTCATCGCCGCCACCTCCGTGTCCGCGTCCGGGGACAGCGCCGCCACCCCCGCCAGCTGCACCGCGTCGAACATCCCCGAGTCGATGTTCGTCTTCAGCCGCCAATAGGTCTCCAGCGCCTGCGCGTTTCCGACCACCGCCCCGCAGCGCCACCCCGTCATGTTGTAGCCCTTCGACAGCGAGAACACCTCCACGCCCACATCTTTCGCTCCAGGCGTCTGCAGGAACGACGGCGCGCGATACCCGTCGTAGGAGATCTCCGAGTAGGACTGGTCGTGCACCACCAGGATCTCGTACGCCCGCGCAAACTCCACCACGCGCTCAAAGAACCCCTCCGGCACGATCGCGCCGGTCGGATTGTTCGGATAGTTCAAGAACATCAGCTTCGCCTTGCGCGCGATCTCCTCCTCGATCGCTCCCAGGTCCGGCACGAACCCCAGCTCCGGTGCCAGCGCCATCAGCACCGGCTCAGCGCCCGCAAGCCACGGCCCGCCCGTATACACCGGGTACCCCGGGTCGGCCGCCAGCGCGTAGTCGCCCGGGTCCAGGAACGCCAGGCTCAGGTTGAAGATCGCCTCCTTCGCCCCCAGCGCGGGCACGATCTCGCTCTCCTCGTCGAGCCGCACGTCGAAGCGGCGCTCGTAGAAGTCCCTCACCGCGCCCCTGAACTCCGCCCGACCGCGGTTGCTCGGGTATTTGTGCGTCCCCGGCTCGCTCACGGCCTCCTGCATCGCCTCCACCACCAGCGCCGGCGTCGGCCGGTCCGGATCGCCGATCCCCAGGCTGATCACGTCCACGCCTTCACCGCGCTTCTGCGCGATCTTCGCCTCCAGCTGCGCAAACGCATACGGCGGGATCCGCTCAAGTCTCCTACTCGCTCTCATCAAGCTCCCTTGTGAAGTCCTCGCTCAGCACGCCCGCGAACACCGGGCGCGCCCAGCCTGTCAAGTGCACCTGCAACCGCGCTCCGATCTCTACCTCCAGCTCGCCACCGTCCAGTCCGACCACGACCGCAGACGAGCTCGCCGCGCCCTCACGCAGACTGTAGGCAACAGCCGCCCCCGCAGCTCCCGTGCCCGAGGACAACGTCTCGCCCACGCCCCGCTCGAAGATCCGCGCGCGAATCGCCGCACGATGCCCGCCATCCTCGGATGCAACCTCCGTGTACCACGACACGTTCGTGCGATTCGGGAACAGCTCATGACCTTCAATCGACGGTCCGATCGCTCCCAGATCGAGGTCCCGCAACACCGTCAGGTTCTTCACGTGGATCGCGCACTGCGGGTTGCCGATCGACACGTGCCGAAAGTCCCACGTGCGCCCGTCCGCCACCAGCTGCCCGCGCCCATCCTCCGGGCCGCCGGGAAAGTCCTTCGACGTCAGCCCCGCCCTGCCCATGTCCACTCGGCACGTATCGCGGCCCGTGATCGTCGGCCTGATCTCACCCGCCACCGTCTCGATCGCGAACTCGTCCAGCTCGGTCCAGCCGTGCCTGCGCAGATACAGGATCGCCTCGCGCGCGCCATTGCCCGACAGCTCCGC
The DNA here is from genome assembly GCA_036495605.1 of Solirubrobacteraceae bacterium. Classification (GTDB taxonomy): domain Bacteria; phylum Actinomycetota; class Thermoleophilia; order Solirubrobacterales; family Solirubrobacteraceae; genus Palsa-744. The sequence goes on along the minus strand of DASXMO010000156.1, from coordinate 8,968 downwards.
CTCCGAGCCGTCCGGGTTGAAGATACGCAGGCTCGCCACGTGCTCAGGGTTCGCTGGTTGTGAAAGCAGCAGGACGCCGTCGGCGCCCACCCCCATGTGCACGTCGCACAGTCGGCGAACGCGCTCAGGCGTCAGCAAGAACGGCAGCTCGTGCCGCTCGAGGATCAGGTAGTCGTTGCCCAACGCCTGCCACTTCTCGACTCTCACGCTCATCAGGCGCCGGAGTCTAGGATCTCTCGGGCCACCTCGTCAGCTTCGCGGCCGGTCACATCGATCGTCCACACCCCCGCCATCTTCCGCATCCACGACAGCTGCCGCCGGGCGTAGTTGCGGGTGCGGCGCTGCATCCCCTCCACATCCCCCGCCAAGAGCTCCTCGAACCCGAGCGCCTTGCGCGCGGTCACCGAGATGCCCGCCGCGTCCGCATCTCTCACCTCCTGGGCGGCGCCCGCGGCGAGAATCTCCTCTACCCGCGCGTCCGTGCGCGCATACAGGGCCTCCCGCGCCATCGTCAGCCCCACCAGCAGCGTCGGGCGGCGCATCTCCTCGCTCCACAACTGCGACTCGCCGTCAGGGGGAGGCGGCGCGAAGTCCAGTTCGGCGAGCGCCGCCCGCAGATACAACCCCGTGCCGCCCACCACGATCGGGCGTCTTCCTTGCGCCAGCAGCCCGTCGATCTCCGCGTGCGCGAGCCTCGCGTACTCCCCCGCGCTGAACCTCGCCTGCAGCGGGACGAACGAAACCAGCCGGTGCTCCAACTGCTCGCGCTCACGCGCGCCCGCGACGCCCGTCAGGATCTCCAGCCCCACGTACACCTGCAGCGCGTCCGCCGACACCGCCACCGGGTCCTCTCCCCGCGCGCGCAGCCGCCGCGCGAGCGCCAGCGCCACCGCGGTCTTGCCCACTCCCGTAGGTCCGAACAGCGCAATCACCCGCATTGACGTAGGCTCTCAGCTCGTGCAGATCTCCGGCTCCACCATCCTGCTCACCGGCGCCACCGGAGGACTCGGGCAGGCGATCGCCCGCGCTCTACACGGTCGCGGCGGCGAGCTGATCCTGACCGGGCGGCGCCTCGAGGTGCTCGAACCCCTCGCGGCCGAGCTCGACGGTTCTCGCGCACTCGCCATCGACCTCAGCCAACCTGCCGAGATAGATCGCCTCCTCGCTGAGTTGGGCGACATCGACATCCTCGTCGCCAACGCCGCGCTGCCGGCCTCCGGGACGCTCGACAGCTTCACCATGGAGGAGATCGACCGCGCCCTCAACGTCAACCTCCGCGCGCCCATCGCCCTCGCCCACGCACTCGCGCCGAAGATGACCGCCCGCGGGCGCGGGCACCTGCTGTTCATGTCCTCACTCTCCGGCAAGTCCGCCTCGCCCGGCACCGGCATCTACAACGCGACCAAGTTCGGTCTGCGCGGCTTCGCGTCCGCGACCCGCGCCGACCTGCGAGACAGCGGTGTCGGCGTCTCCGCCGTCTTCCCCGGCTTCATCCGCGAAGCAGGCATGTTCGCCGACGCCGAAGTCAAGCTCCCCACCGGCGTCGGCACCTCCAGCCCCCAGGACGTCGCCCGCGCCGTCATCAGCGCCATCGAGCGCAACCGCGCGGAGGTCGACGTCGCGCCGCTGACCCTGCGTGCCGGCGCCACCTTCGCCGGGATCGCCCCCGAGCTAGCCTCGCGTGTTGCGCGGCGGTTGGGCGCGGAGGGGATTTCGAAGGATATGGAGCACAGCCAGCGCTCCAAGCGCTGAGACGGGCGCTGGGCGGCGCGAGGCTGCGTCCTCGGTCGCTCGCGTACGTAGTACGCCACGCTCCCTGCGTCCTTGCCTCACTTGCCCAGCGCCCGTCTCAGGGGCGCGGTGCTTCGGACGGGCACTCGTTTGACGTAGTGCGCCCCTTACAAGCCTCCTACACACACCTGCCCAAAGCCTTACCCGCGCCTACGGGTTCGCTTAGCGTCCGGGTGGACGATGGGTCGCACACACGCAGTCCTCTCGTCCCATACCCAGGAGGTTTCACCAATGCACATCTCGAAAATGCTCGGCGCCACGATGGTCGCCGGCGCACTGGCCACCGGAGGAGCGGTCGCCGGCATTGCCGGTGCCGCGGCCGCACCTAGCGGCAGCACCGGCGCGACTGGCTCCACCGGCGCCACCTCCACGCCGAGCACTACAACCCCCACGTCTCCCCCCAAAGAAGGATCGGGGCAGCCGGGATCTCAGTCCAAATCGGGTTCGAGCAGCAAACGACCGTGCCCGAACATGGGCTCCTCCAAATCGGGCTCGGGCTCTGGCAGCACCGGCCCGTCCGGCGCTCCCAACACCGGCGCGAGCGGTCCTCCAGGGCCACCTCCAGGCGCTAGCTACCAGTAGTTCAGCCCGCCCTCGCCAGCAGACGTTCTGACCCCGAGAGCGTCTGACTGGTGGCGGTGGCGATCTCCACGTGCGCCAGCTCGCCTGGCTGCGCCAGCCCCGCGAAGTTCACGACCTTGTTGTGCCGCGTCCTGCCGCGCAGCCGGTCGGGATCGGTACGCGAGGTCCCTTCCACCAGCACCTCCAGCGTTCGCCCCACGAATCGCTGGGCGCGCTCGTGCGCGTTGCGCTTGACCGCCTCCACGAGCCTGCCCATTCGCTCGACCTTCACCGGGTGGGGAACCAACCCCTCCGTCATGCTCCCCGCCTCCGTGCCCCGGCGCGGAGAGAACACGAACGTGAACGCGCCGTCATAACGCACTTGCTCGACCACCTCCAGCGTCTGCTCAAAGTCCTCCTCGCTCTCGCCCGGGAAGCCCACGATGATGTCCGTGCTCAGCGCCGCATCGGGCACGTGCTCGCGGATCAGCGCGACCCGGTCCAGGTAGCGCTCACGGTCATACGTGCGTCGCATCGCCTTCAAAATTCGGCTCGAACCCGACTGCAGTGGCAGATGGATGTGCTCGCACACGCTCTCCAGTTCCGCATGAGCTCGAATCACGTCCTCGCGCATGTCCTTCGGGTGCGGGCTCGTGTAGCGGATCCGCTCGATCCCCTCGATCGCGTCGATCTCCTCCAGCAGCCGCGCGAACGTCGCGCGCTCCGGTCGCAAATCGCGCCCGTAGGAGTTGACGTTCTGCCCCAGCAGCGTCACCTCGCGCACACCCTCGCTCGCCATCGTGCGCGCCTCGACCAGCAGCTCCTGCAGCGGTCGCGAGACCTCCCGCCCGCGCGTCGAAGGCACGATGCAATACGAGCACGCGCAGTTGCACCCCACGCTGATCTGCATCCAGCCCTGAAACGCGCGCGCGCGGCGCGCCGGAAGATGGCCCGTGAAACCCTCGAACTCGAAGTACCCCTGCGCGGTCAACGAGTCACTCGTCAAGAACTCCGCGAGCTTGTGCACCTGTCCCGGCCCGAACGCCACATCCACGAACGGAAACCGCTCGAACACCTCCTCCTTCACCGACTGCGCCCAGCACCCTCCCACGCCCACCACCCGCTCGGGCTGTTCGCTCTTGAGGCGTTTCGCCTCGCCGAGATGCGCGAGGAAACGGCTGTCGGCCGTCTCGCGGATCGAGCACGTGTTGAACAGGATCAGATCCGCCTCGCCGCGCTCCGGCGCCTCGCTGTAACCGAGCGACTCGAGCATGCCCTTCATGCGCTCCGAGTCGTGCTCGTTCATCTGACATCCGAATGTCGTCAGGTGGTAGCGCTTCACGGTCATAGCGTACCGGCGCCGAGCACCGTTCTAGGCGGCGTGGAGCGTGTCCTTGCGCTTGATCGCACCCGTGAGCCGCGGCATCCGTGCCGCGACCATGGGCCTTCCTACCGCTAGGCGGCTGCGACCGCCGGCTCCTCCACGATCGCCACCGGTGGGACCTCTTTGTCTCTGTCGATCGGGGTCACGTGCTCGCGGCCGATGCCGAGCGCCGCGTAGATCTTCTGCTCGATCTCCTTCGCCACCGCGGGGTTGGCGTCGAGATGGGCCTTCGCGGCTGAGCGGCCCTGGCCGAGACGATCCTCGCCGTAGGAGAAGAACGAGCCGGACTTCGTCACGATGTTGTGCTCGACCGCCAGGTCGATCAGGCAGCCCGAGGTCGAGATGCCCTTGCCGAACTCGATGTCGAACTCGGCCTGCCTGAACGGCGCGGCGCACTTGTTCTTGACGACCTTCACCCGCACGCGGTTGCCCACGGCCTCGGTGCCGTCCTTGAGCGTCTCGATGCGCCTGATGTCCAGGCGCTGCGAGGCGTAGAACTTCAGCGCGCGCCCGCCCGGCTGCGTCTCGGGCGAGCCGAACATGACACCGACCTTTTCGCGGATCTGGTTGGTGAGGATGCACAGCGTCTGCGTGCGGTTGAGGTTGCCCGCGAGCTTGCGCATCGCCTTGGACATCATCCGCGCCTGCTCGCCCACGCTCGTGTCGTCCATCTGCCCCTCGAGCTCCTTGCGCGGCGTGAGCGCGGCGACCGAGTCGATCGCGACGACGTCCACGGCGCCGGAGCGCACGAGCATGTCGGCGATCTCCAGGCCCTGCTCGCCGTAGTCGGGCTGGGAGACGAGCAGCTCGTCGATGTCCACGCCGATCACCTGCGCGTACAGCGGGTCCATCGCGTGCTCGGCGTCGATAAACGCGCACACCCCACCCAGTTTCTGGGCCTGCGCGAGCACGTGGTAGATCAGCGTCGTCTTGCCCGAGGACTCCGGTCCGTAGACCTCGACGATACGCCCGCGAGGCACTCCGCCGATGCCCAGTGCCAGGTCGAGCGAGAGCGCGCCCGTGGGGATCGCGTCGACGCGCACTTGCGCACCCTCGTCGCCCATGCGCATAACCGTGCCCTTGCCGAACTCGCGCTCGATCTGCGTGAGCGCGCCCTTCAGGGCTGCGTCGCGTGCCTTTGCGGCCTTCTCCTCTTCGTTCACGGGCATGGTCGGGCTCCTCCGGTTGAGATGGACTGAGGAAGTTACGGAGCGCTTCGGACGGAACGTCTGTTCGTATCGCCGGTGAGGTCTGTTTGTCCAGGTGTTGGGCTTTGCGCTCGTGCTCACGGGGCACCCGGACGATCTGAGATTGCCACTCCAAATCTCCAGCAGCACAGCTGCGGGCTTTCAGCCCGCCGCCCAGGAATCGCCCACGATGGCCCCTCCGTTCTTTGCCACACATCTCTCAAATGCCTGCGCGCGACTCTGCGCGGCGGGTGCACTCACGCTGATGGCAATGGCGTTCGCGGTCTGCGCAGCTCCCCCGGCGGGCGCACAGACGCATCGATCGGGTGCTCGCATTCACACGGTCGCCGCACGCCAGCGCGGGACCCGCACAAACGCGCACGGCGCCCGCGCTCGCGCTCACAAGGCCTGCGCGTCCCCGCACGGCAAACACGGCGGCGCTCACGCCTGCTCGCCCGCCAAGAGCCACAAGCACGATGGGAAGAAGACCAAGGGTCATCGCGAGCACGCGAGCGGCAGTCGCGATACCCCCGCTCCGGGCATAGCCCAGACGCCCCCGGCTCCCGCACCTGCAGGATCACCCGGAACGACGTGCTCCAACGGTGTTAATGCGACTCTCAACGAAGAAGGAACGTTTGCCTGCACGAGCGGCAGCGAACCGGGCTGTCAGGAAGGCTTCGCTCCGGTCGTTGCGGACGAAGGCTCCACGCTCGTGTGCGAACCCGAACAGACCGAAGTTGGCGGCGAAGAAGAAGGTTGAGTCACCGCTGAGCGAGGGCGCCGAGCGCCCGCCCGTGTGCAACCGCGGTCTGTTCAAGCGTTGAAAAGCTGCACGCTCGCCAGCGGCGCGTATTCGGCGATGACGTCGAAATCGCCGTCCCGGTGCAACAATTCGGCCCCCGTCCTGATCGCCACGGTGGCGATCAGACAGTCGGGGAGCTTGCGGATGGTGCGGCCCGCGCGCCGGCAGGTTCGGTACAGAAGCGCCGCTGTCTCCTGGTCAAGAGGTTCCTCCAGGCGCAGGAATTTGCAGCGGTTGAGGAGGCGCCGCAGCTCCCGGGCCTGATGCTCGTCGCGCGCTCCCGCCAGCACCTCCAGCAATATGAGCCCGGTCGTCGCGAGGTCCTCGCCCGCCTCGACGGCGGCGCGAAGACGAAGATGCACGGGACTGCCCGTCGCGCGCTGATACTCGATCCAAGCGGAGCTGTCGGGCAGGATCACGACGCGTTGGATGGGTCGCGCATCCAATTGCGGCGCATCTCATCCAGGTCGCCCTCCCACCCCGTGCCCTGCATCGCCAGCGCTTCCTCGCGGGTCATCGGTTTCAGGTCGAGATGACGCAGCGCGTAGTCGACCGCTGCCCGCTTGGTCGGCAGGTTGTAGTCGCTCATCACGCGTTTGACCAGCTCGTCGTCGATCTCGATGTTTGTGCGTCCCATGTGTAGAGGATACACCACGGCGTTCTGTCTGATGGGTGGGCCGCTAACGCGACCCAAGGTTTGGGTGTCCATACTCCTTGACCGACATTCCCGCAAGAGCGGGACAGGGACATATTTCAGACGTCAGGCTCGCCCAGCAACAACCGTCTGACAATATGCAGCGCCACGGTCGTCGTGCGGTCCCTGATGTCCGCCCGACCGCCCGGCAGGTTGACCGAGCGGGTGATCGAGCCGTGAGGTCCCGCCACGCTCAGCCACACGAGCCCGACGGGCTTCTGCTCGGTGCCCCCGCCCGGTCCGGCCACGCCGGTGACGCCGATGCCGACCTCCACGTCCATCCGTGCGCGCACGCCCTGGGCCAGCACGCGGGCGACCTGCTCGGAGACCGCTCCGTGATCCTCGATCAGCCGGGGATCGACCCCAGCGAGCGCGGTCTTCGCGTCGTTTGAGTACACGACGACGCCACCCTTCACATACTCCGAGGCGCCCGCCGGTCCGGTCAGCCGCGCGGTGAGCTCGCCACCGGTACAAGACTCCGCGGCGGCGATCGTCCACCGGCGCTCGCGCAGCAGCTTGGCCACCTGCACGTCGACGGTGTCGCCGTCGGTCGAGAACAGCGTGTCGTGATGGCGCTCTGAGATCAGCTGCTCGAACTGCTCATATACCCCCGCGGCGTCCGGCTCGTAGCGTGTCACGACCTCGATCTCGCCGCGTTTCAGGCAGGTCGTCACTTCGAGCCTCGAAAGTTCGATGCCCTGCGCTTCGGCTTGGCGCAGGGTCTCGGCGATCTCCGACTCGGGGATGCCGAACAGCCGCAGGGTCCGCTGCTCGTACACCGTCGCGCTCGCGAGCACCGCTCGCAGCGCCGGCGTCGCGATCGCCGCGCTCCACATCGGCTGCAGCTCGCGTGGCGGACCGGGCAGCACGACCACCGTCGGGCCGCCGCTGGGCGTACTCGGCGGGACCACGAGTCCGGGCGCGGTGCCGACCGGCTCGAGCACCGTGGCTCCGCGCGGCACCAGCGCCTGCTTGCGCGTGCCCACCCTGATCGCCTCCGGGTCGATGTTCGGCCAACGTGTGAGCAGTGGGCGCACGATCGTTTCGATGCGCTCGGCCAGCGCCTCGTCCACGGTCCGCTCGCGATCCTGGAAGCGCGCGACGATCTCGGTGGTGAGATCGTCGGCGGTCGGGCCCAGCCCGCCGCTCGTGAGCACCAGATCGATCCGTTGAGTGGCCGCGAACTCGAGCGCCCGCCGCATGTCCTGTGGCCGGTCGCCCACGATCGTCAGGTAGGCGAGGTCCACCCCCAGCTCGCGGAGCCTGTCGGCGAGCCACGGGCCGTTGCGGTCGCGCACGCGACCGTCGAGCACCTCGGTGCCCGTCACCACTATCGCGGCGCGCACGCTCATGTGCAGGTGGGCAGATGCCCCGGGGCCAGCGTCTTGCGACCGGTCTTCGTGATCGTGTAGCCGATCGCGGCGCTGCTCGCCGGCACCGTTCGCGGCGTGCCGTCGATCGTCAGCGCGACGGCGTTGTTGCCCAGCGTAAGCTCGAAGCGCTTGGCGTGAAAGGTCGGCGTTCGCGTACCCGCTTGGAGTGTCTGTCCGTTGATCAGCTTCGCGCCCGCCTCGCCGATCAGGCAGACGTACACGGTCCCGGTCGCGCGCAGTGACAGCGCGACCGTGGGGTTTGCGCCGGTCGATGCCCCGCCGACTCCGCGAGCGCCGCTGCGATGCGTCGTTTTGCGCTTGGCGGCCGTGTCTGTGCGTGTGCTCGTGCCGGTGTGCGATCCGTTCTTACCGCTGTCGGAGATCAGGCCGACGATCAACAGCACGATCACGACGCCGACGATCCCGACCAGCGCCAGATACCCGCGCGACGGTCCCCCGCCCGCGCTGGAACCGCGCGGGACGCGGACTTTGCGCGGCGTCGAGACGATCGGCTCGGGCGGCTCGCTCGGGCGCTCGTAGTGCAGCCGGTATTCCTCGACGATCGCCTTCCCGTCGAGCCCCAACGCGGCCGCGTAGGTGCGCAGGAAGCTCTTCACGAAAGTGGGTCCGGGCAGCAGGTCCCACTCTTCGTTCTCGAGAGCACGCAGGTACTTCGCGCGGATCTTCGTCTGCGCCTCGATCTCGGATACGTCGATCCGCTCGCGCATCCGCGCCTCGCGCAGCGTCTCGCCGATCTCGGGCATACCGCGTGAAGGCTAGAGGGTTGGACCTTTTACACGTTTTCCAGCATGCGATCGTGCACTGCGCTCACAGCTCCACGGGCGTGGGCGCAACCGCCGGGGACGATTCCAAGGAGGCCAACACGCGTGGGAGGTCGGCCTCGCTGACGAGCACCTGACGGGGCTTCGATCCCTCGTATCCCGAGATCACTCCGCGGCGCTCGAGCATGTCGATCAGCCTGCCGGCGCGCGTGTAACCCAATCGCAGGCGGCGCTGCAGCATCGACGTCGACGCCGTCCCCATCTCCGCGACGAGCACGATCGCGTCCTTCAACAGCGGATCCTCGTCGGGATCGAACTCGTCCTGGCCACCGCCCTCGGGCTCGGAGGGCTCGACCTCTTCCAGCAGCTCCTCGCGCAGCTCGGGCTCGCCCTG
>DASXMO010000155.1:0-4174 GCA_036495605.1 Solirubrobacteraceae bacterium | reverse complement strand
TTCAACCCCGACCGCCCGAAGGGCGAGATGAAGTCCGGCAGTCCCACTACTCACAGCACAAGCATGCGCCACCCCAACCCGAGCAGCAAACAACCGCTCGAACTCCTCCACCCGAGGCCCAAGCGAAAGCTGCCCCGAGCGAAGCACCTCCATAACGGCCAGCTCCTCAGCCTCCCCCAGCACAGGCTTGGCCAAAGGAACGGGGCAGTGAGCGCCAGCGTCACCACCGCTGTCTTCAGGCCCTCGGCGGTTCGACATCCGATCGGCCGGCCCCGAGCCCTGCACCCCCGCCCGTCCCGGCACTATGCGCTTCCGGCCGAGCGGATCGTCGCAACCGACGAGGGCGCGCCACCCAGCATCCCGCGCTCCAGCGAATCCACAAGAGCATCCCAAGAAGCAGCAATCAAGTTCTCCGAAACCCCAATCGAACCCCAAACATCCTTCCCATCGGAAGCATCGATCAAAACACGAGTAACAGCCCCGGTCCCCTTCGTCTCATCAAGAATCCGAACCTTGAAGTTGACAAGGTCGATGTCCTTCAAATGAGGATGGATCTCCCCGATTGCATCGCGCAGAGCCTTGTCCAGAGCATGCACCGGCCCGTTCCCCTCAGCGGTGCGCACATACCGCTCGCCCCCGACCCAGATCTTGATCGTGGCCTCGGTAGTAGCGCGGCCATCGGCATGCTTTTCAACGATCACTCGCCAGGACTCCAACTTGAACAACGGCTCGTACCCAGGATCGCCCCCGGCCTCGCGCCGCATCAGCAGCTCGAAGGACCCGTCGGCAGCCTCGAACTGAAACCCGCGGTGCTCGAGTTCCTTCACCCGCTCGACCACGCGCCGAGTGAACTCCTCATCCGCGGCGATCCCCGCTGCGCGAGCCTTCTCCACGATAGTCGCGCGCCCCGAGAGCTCCGAGATCAGCACGTCGCTGCGATTGCCCACCAGTCCCGGATCGACGTGCTCGAACGCGACGCTCGACTCGCGAGCTCCCGCGGCGTGCAGACCGGCCTTGTGCGCGAACGCGTGCTTGCCCACGTAGGGCTGCGCCGGATCGGGCGTGCGATTCAACAGCTCGTCGACGAAATGCGCGGTCTGCGTGAGCCGCGCCAAGCGCTCCGGAGCCAGCACCTCATAGCCCATCTTCAGCTGCAGATCGGCAATGATCGTCACCAAGTTGGCATTACCGGTGCGCTCGCCAATTCCGTTGATCGTGCCCTGCACTTGCGTCGCGCCGGCCTGCACCGCCACAAGCGTGTTCGCAACGCCGCACCCGGTGTCGTCATGCGTGTGGATCCCAAGCGCGACGTCGGGCACCTGCTCGCGCACCGCCTCGACCGCTTCGCGCACATCCAACGGCAGCGAGCCTCCGTTCGTGTCGCAAAGCACCACCCGCTCGGCGCCCGCATCGGCCGCTATGCGCACGCATTCAAGCGCGTAACCGACGTCTTCCTCGATCCCATCGAAGAAGTGTTCGGCATCAAACAGCACGCGCTTGCCGTGCACGATCAGATGCGCGATCGACTCACCGATCATGCTCAGGTTCTCCTCGCGCGTCACCTTCAGCACCGTCTCTGCCTGAAACGCAGAGCTCTTGCCCACGAGCGTGCAGATGGGCACGAACGACTCCGCGAGTACACGCAGCCCCTCGTCTTCGGCGACATCCACCCCCCGCCGGCGCGTCATTCCGAAAGCGACGATCTCGGACGTCTGCGGCGACTCGCGCTCGAGCAGCTCGAACAGCTCGAGTTCCTTCGGGTTCGACGCCGGAAAGCCCGCCTCGATCATGTGCACGCCGAGATCGTCGAGCGCGTGCACGACCCGCAGCTTCTCCGCGGCCGTCAACGTCATCCCGCCGCCGCCCATGCCGTCGCGCAATGTAGCGTCGTATAGCTGTATGTGATCCACCGTTACCCCGCCGCGGTGGTGGGGCTCGGCGCGGCCGCCCGCGCGGCCTGCCCGCCGGCGCCGTCGGGCGTCTGCAGCGCCTCGGGCGCGACCACGTCAAGCCACTCGCGATAGCGCTCGGAGCGGCCGTGGATCGCGTCGTCGAACGCAGCCTGCAGCACGCGCGTGATCTCGCCCGGTTGCCCCGCGCCGACCTTGTGGTCGTCGACTTCGCGTACCGGCACGAGCTCGGCGGCCGTCCCCGACAGGAACACCTCGTCGGCCAAATACATCTCCGCGCGCGCAACATTGCGCTCAACGACCGTATAGCCGAGATCCTGAGCGATCTGCATCACCGAGCGGCGCGTGATCCCGTCGAGGATCGAGTTGTGCTGTCCGGGTGTCGCGATCTCACCGTCGCGCACGACGTACACGTTCTCACCCGTGCCCTCGCACACGTGCCCGTGTTCGTCGAGCAGGATCGCCTCCTCGTAACCACACTTGGTCGCCTCGATCTTCGCCAGCACGCTGTTCAGGTACTGGCCCGAGGCCTTCGCGTGCGGGATCAGCGAGCGCGGGCCGATGCGCTCCCACGAGGAGACCTTCGCGCGCACGCCGTTGCGCATACCCTCCTCGCCGAGGTACGTTCCCCACTCCCAGCACGCGATCGTCACGTCAACCGGAGCATCTAACGGGTTGAGCCCCATCGTGCCGTAGCCGCGGTAGACGATCGGTCGGATGTAACAAGAGCTGAGCCCGTTGCGCGCCACGAGCTCGCGCGTGGCCGTGCGCAGCTCCTCGTCGGAGTAGGGCACCTCCATGTAGTAAAGCTCGGCCGACTTGCGCAGGCGGCTCACGTGCTCGGCGTTGCGGAACACCGCCGGTCCGAGCTCGGTGTCATAGCAGCGCACCCCCTCGAACACGCCCGTGCCGTAGTGCAGGCCGTGCGTCAGGACGTGGACCTTCGCGTCCTCCCATGCGATGAATTCTCCGTTCATCCATATGAGGTCCGTCGGGTCCACTTTCATAGCTCCTATCCGAGGTTGTCGAGCACTGCCTTCGTTGCGTCCGCCGTCCCGTGCGCACCACCCAGGTCGGCGGTGCGCAGCCCACCGTCGAGCGCGCGTTCAACGGCCGATTCTACCGCTGCCGCGCCATCCGGCAAATCGAGTCCGTGGCGGAGCATCATCGCCACTGACAGGAACATCGCCAAAGGATTGGCCGCGCCGGTGCCGGCGATGTCCGGCGCCGAGCCGTGCACGGGCTCGAACAGGCCCGGTCCGTCCTCTCCCAATGAGGCGCTCGGCAAGAGGCCGATTGACCCCGTGATCATCGCGGCCTCGTCGCTGAGGATGTCCCCGAACATGTTCTCCGTCAGGATCGCGTCGAAGTGCCGCGGCGCCGCCACGAGCTGCATCGCCGCGTTGTCCACGAGCACGTGCTCGAGCTGGATGTGCGGGAACTCGCGCGCGTGCAAGCCGCTCACGACCTCCCGCCACAGGCGCGATGTCTCCAGCACGTTCGCCTTGTCCACGCTCGAGACCTTCGCCCGCGCAGCCTCGAACGCCGTGCGCGCGATCCGCTCGATCTCCTCCGTCGTGTAGGCACACACGTCGCTGGCCATGGTGGCCGTGCGCGTCTTCTCACCGAAGTAGATGCCGCCCGTCAGCTCGCGCACGACCAGCAGGTCGGTGCCCTCGATCCGCTCGCGCCGCAGCGGCGAGGCGTCGTACAGCGCTGGCAGCGGCTTAACCGGACGCAGGTTCGCGTACAGCCCCAGGCCCTTGCGCAGTCCCAGCAGCCCCTGCTCGGGACGCGGCTTGTTCGGGTCGGTCGTGTCCCACTTCGGACCGCCCACGGCGGCCAGCAGCACCGCGTCGGCCGCGCGGCACGCCGCGAGCGTCTCATCGGTGAGCGCCACGCCGTGCGCATCGATCGCGGCGCCGCCGAAGGCGTGCTCATCGAACTCGAAGGACTCCCCCAGCGCCTCCAGCAGCTGCAGCGCCGGGGCCATGATCTCCGGTCCGATCCCGTCTCCGGGCAGCGTGACGATGCGATGACTCATCCGTTTCCCCCAGCGCCTACAGCGCGGTCGTGGCCACGCGCGCGTAGCCGTCGTGTTCGTGCCCTGACTCGTACTCGTCGATCTCCGCCGCCTGCTCGAGCGTCATCGCGACGTCGTCGAGGCCGTTCAATAGCCGGTGGCGGATCTCGTGGTCGATCTCGAACGGGATCTCGCGGGCGGTCGGACCTCCGATCCGCACCTCCTGCTCGAGCAGATCGAT
>DASXMO010000154.1:0-4611 GCA_036495605.1 Solirubrobacteraceae bacterium | reverse complement strand
TACGGGCTGCTGCGCTACGAAGGCGAGCCGCTGCCGACGCTCTACTCGCTCGATGCCCCGCTCAGCGCCGGGGGCGAAGGCGGGCACGGGGCCGCGTCGGACCTCGTGATCTACCTCGGCACGTTCTCGAAGATCCTCTCCCCGGGCCTGCGCCTCGGCTGGGCGGTCGCGCCGCGGGCGGTGCTGGAGAAGCTGAACCTCGGCAAACAGGGCGCCGACCTGTGCAGCTCGCCGATGACCCAGCTGTTCGTCGCGGCGTACTTCGCCGAGCGCGGAACCGGCGCCCGTCCGGCGTGGATCGAGTACGTGGAGCGCCTGCGCGATCTGTACAGACGTCGGCGGGACGTGATGTTCGAGGCGCTGCAAGAGCACTTCGGCGCGCGCGCGAGCTGGACACGGCCCCGGGGCGGACTGTTCGTGTGGGCGACGCTCGACGGCGTGGACACGACCGATCTGATGGGGCGCAGCAAGGGAGTGGCGTTCGTGCCGGGCCGTTCCGCGTACATGGACGGACGCAGCGGCTCGAGCTCGATGCGACTGAACTTCGCGGGCGTGCACGACGAGGACATCCGCGAGGGCATCAAGCGGATTGCGTCCCTCATCGACCCCGATAAGCACCTGCTCGGCACGGACGGTCCTTTCTCACGCGAGCCGGCCGAGCCCGCGGACGCCGAGAATGAGCGTGTCGGTCTCGCCGATATCGTGGCGCTGCCTCGACGCGAGCAGGCTGGTCCCACCCGTCGGCAACAGAAGCGATGAGCGACGCCAAGAGGGTCGCCGTGCTCAAGGGCGGGTGGGCGCTGGAGCGCACGGTGTCGCTGCGCTCCGGGGAACGGGCGCAGAAAACGCTGCGGGCGCTGGGGCACGAGGTCATAGCGATCGACGTCGGGCCGGAGATGCTGGCGCAGGTCATCGAGGCCGAGCCGGACGCGGCGTTCATCGCGCTGCACGGAGGCGACGGCGAGGACGGGACCGTGCAGGGGCTGCTGGAAACGATCGGCATCCCCTACACCGGCTCGGGGCCGGCCGCGTGCATGCGCTGCACCGACAAGGCGCTGGCGAAGTACCTGATGCGCGAGGCTGGCATCCCGACACCCGACTGGAGCGCCTTCAAGGAGAGCGCGATCAAAGACCTCGGCGTGGTGGCCGCGCTGGGGCTCATCGAGCGGAAGCTCGGGTTTCCGCTCGTCGCCAAGCCGGCGCGCCAAGGCTCCGCGCTGGGCGTGAAGTTCGCACGCTCGAGCGAGGAGTTGCCGCCCGCGATCGTCGGTGCCCTGTCGTACGACCGCAAGGTCGTGCTCGAGCGCTACGTGAAGGGACGCGACCTCGCGGTGTCGGTGCTCGATGCACAGGAGGCGGGTAAGGACCCGATAGCGCTACCGGTGATCGAGGCGATCCCGCGAGAGACGGAGTTCTACGACTACGAGTCGCGCTATGAAATCGGGATGACGACGTTCGTCTGCCCGGCGGAGCTGCCGGACGGCGTGACCGAGAGCGCGCAGGAGCTGGCGCTGGAGGTGTACAAGCTGCTCGGGTGCCACGGCGTCGCGCGGGTGGACCTGATGCTCGACGAGGACAGCGACGAGCTGATGGTGCTCGAGTGCAACGTCGTTCCGGGCCTGACCGAAACGAGCCTGTTGCCGTTGGCGGCGGACGCGGCGGAAATCTGGCTGGACCTGCTCGTGGAGCGGATCCTGAACAGCGCCTTTACGCGCTGAGGAGCCCAAGGACGCGCACCGGCCGTTGGATGCGGGGCACGGAGGCCCCGCGCCGCACGCCCTGTCAGCGGGGAGCAGCGCGCGGATGCGCCCCAACCCCAAACCCGCTCAAGAATCGCCGGCGGCGAAGTCCTCCGGCGTCACCTGGTCCAGGAACTCCTTGAACTTCTCGACCACGTCCTCGGACTCCTCGACGTCGTGCTCGAACTCGATCGCGGACTCCGCGATCACCTCCTCGGCGGCGAAGATCGGGGCGCCGGAGCGCACCGCGAGGGCAATCGCGTCGCTGGGGCGCGAGTCGATCTCCAGCTCGCGGCCGTTCACCGTGAGGGTGATCGAGGCGAAGAAGGTGTTCTCGCGCAGCTCCGTGACCGACACCTGCGTGCATTTGGCGTCGAGCTCGCCGAGCACGTCCACGAGCAGGTCGTGCGTCATCGGCCGCGGCGTGCCCGCGCCCTGCAGCTTCATCAGGATCGAGGCCGCCTCTGGATGTCCGATCCAGATCGGCAGGAACTTGTTGCCGTCAGCCGTCTTCAACAGGACGATCGGCTGCTTGCCGACCATGTCGAAACTGACGCCGTAGATGACCATCTCCTGCAAGGCAAAAGTCCTCTGAGAGTGGGTAGCAGCCTCAGAGTATAGGTACCCGTCGGGGGCGAATCGAGCAGCGAGGGCGCAGCGGCCACGCAGCCCGCGGACGCAAGAACCACGCCGCTGAGCCGGTCGAGGGGCAAGCGAGGCAAGGACGCAGGGAGCGTGGCGTACGACGTTCGCGTGCTGGCCGATCGGTCGATCGCATCTGATCGACGATCGGTAAGGACGCCGCATCACGCAGTCCGTCGACCGGCTCAGCCTCTGTGACGGAAGCTCCAGAGCTTGTTCCCGATGAAGTTCAGCGGCGTCGAGGCGGCGACCGCGAGGGCCTCGGCGGGCACCTTCGCGATCCCCGCGCCCTCGACGAGCAGCGTCAGCAGCAAAAAGCCGAAACCGGCGGCAAGGAGGCTGACCACGAAGAAGCGGATCGCCTGAAAGCGCACGCTGCCGGCGGCCGCGTCGAACGTCCAGTGGCGGTTGAAGAGGAAGTTGTTCGTGACCGCCACCAGCCACGCGAGCACGTAGGCCGCGCGATAGTCGATCGATAGCGCATGCACGCACAGCGCGTACACGGCGACGTTGATGACGAACCCCGTCGCTCCGACGAGCCCGAAGCGGATCAGCTGCAGCCAGTTGGCAGGGCGGCGCATCCCGTGCAGCAGGCGGATGTGCGGGCGGATCTCCACGGACGTCGGCGTGCTCGTGCGAGGGACATCCACGACGGTGGCCTCGTCGCGCATCCGCTCAGGGTAGCGAGACGGCAGGCAGGATGCTCTCGCTAGCCTGTCTGCAATGAGGGCAAGCCGACTAACGCTGGCGGCATCGTGTGCGCTCGCGGCGCTGACGGTGGCGATCGGCGGCTGCGGCGAAGCCGGAGTCGGTGATCCGCCAGCCGGGGCAAAGGGATCCTCGACGAACCTCGCGGACACGGGAACTCCGGGTGCCGGGGGCTCCGGCGCGGCCGCGGGTGCCGGCGCTGGCGGTGGGAGCGCGACCGGTGCCGGCACGATCCGGACGGGCGCCACGGGCGAGACGGGAACGACGAGCTCCGCGAACGGGACGGCGGGTGTAGCGCCGGGATCGCACTCGGGCGCAGGCGTCGTGCACGAGGTGGCGGACCCCGAAGAAGCGCGCAGCTTTCCGGTGCCGGCCTCCGTGCACCATCGCTCCGCCAGCACACCAAGCGTCGCGGGCGAAGCGGCGGTGGCGGCGGGCGCGCCGTCGGACGCCGAAGTCCGCAAGGAGCTGGGCGAAGAGGAACAGGCCAAAGCGCAGGAACGCGCCGCGCGCCAGAAGGTGCTCACGCCGGTGGCCGGCGGGGCCTCCGTTGGCGGGAACGGCACGATCCCGATTCCCACGAACGTCCCCGAACCCGTGCAGCGGGTGATCGCGGGGGGCAACGCGATCGCCGACTTCCCCTATATCTGGGGGGGAGGCCACGCGTCGTTCGTCGCCAACGGGTATGACTGCTCGGGTTCGGTCAGCTATGCGCTGGCCGCCGGGGGGCTGCTGAGCGCGCCGCTCGTATCGGGCGACCTGGCCAGCTGGGGCGAACCGGGCCCCGGGCGCTGGATCACGATCTACGCCAACGCCGGGCACACGTTCATGAACGTGGACGGCGTGTGGTTCGACACGGCGGGGCGCAGCGGCCCGTACGCGTCGCGCTGGCTCGTCTCGACTCCTCCGCTCGCGGGCTACGCGGTGCGTCACCCGCCAGGAATGTAGGAGAGGCGAGGGGCCGGCATGTTGTTTGGCGTGAGCGCGCTCATCCCGGGTCTTCGTGTCTTTGCCACGGCGCTGGTCCCGTTGGCGCTGGACGGAGAAGCGGCCGTGGAACACGGCAGCAACGGCGAGGCCATCGCGGTCGTGTCCGTGATCTCGATCGTCGGCGGCTACCTGCTGCTGTATGCACTGTGGCGATACGTGTTCAGCGACAGGGCGAAAGTCAAGCGCGGAGAACCACCGGATCGTTCCGATCGCGGCTGAGCGCCGGCGGGCGCGTCCACTACCGCAGCGTGAGCTTGCTGAGGACGGTGGTAGTCCCGCCGCCGGCGTTGCGCAGGTTCAGACGCAGCAGCAGCGGGAGGTTGTGCAGGTGGCGCAGGCGCCTGGCGGTTACCTTGCCGAACTGAATCTTCAGCGTGTTGCGCCCCGCCTTGGTCGTTATCAGGAGCGCTCTCGCGATCACCACCTGCGGGGGCGTGCCCGCGGGCAGGCCGCTCGCGGCGGACAGGTGCAGGCCGACACGATGCGCGGTGGACGCCGCCAGCAGGACTTCGAAGTGGCCCGTGGCCTGCTG
>DASXMO010000153.1:0-24607 GCA_036495605.1 Solirubrobacteraceae bacterium | reverse complement strand
GCGGCGGGGCCGCACATGTGCGGCCCCGGACCCTGCCGCATGCGGCAGGGTCAACCACATCAGGGTGGTACCCGTGAAGATCCTGACAGTGGTCGGCAACCGCCCGCAGTTCATCAAGGCCGCGGCCGTCTCGGGGCTGCTCAGAGAACATCACGAGGAGGTGCTCGTGCACACCGGCCAGCACTACGACGAGAACCTCTCGCGCGTGTTCTTCTCCGAGCTGGGACTCGCCGAGCCCGATCGCCGGCTGGGGATCGGCGGCGGATCGAACACCTCCCAGACGGCGCGCATGCTGGCGGCGCTCGAGCCCCTGCTCGCGGAGATCGAACCGCGGGCGGTGCTCGTGTACGGGGACACCAACTCGACGCTCGCCGGCGCGCTCGCCGCGGCGCAGGCGCAGATCCCGGTCGTGCACGTGGAGGCCGGGATGCGCTCGCGCGACCGCGCGATGCCCGAGGAGCGCAACCGCGTGCTGGCCGACCACCTGAGCAAGCTGCTGCTGTGCTCCTCCGAGCTCTCCGCCGCGAACCTGCGCGCGGAGTCGATCGCGGGGCGGATCGAGGTCGTGGGCGACGTGATGGTCGATGTCTTCCTGCGTCGTCTCCCCGACGCGCGCGCGGACACGCAGACGCTCGACGCCCACGGGGTCGCGCCGGGCGAGTACCTGCTGTGCACGGCCCATCGCGCCGGCAACGTCGACGATCCCGTGCGGCTCGCGCTGCTGGTGAAATTGCTGCTCGCGCTGCCGGGCCCGGTCGTGCTGCCGCTGCACCCGCGCACCCGCGCCCGCTTGGATGCGGCGGGTCTGCTGGGGGAGCTGGAGCGCGCCCCGGACGTAAACCTGTGCGAGCCGCTCGGCTACGCGCAGCTGAGTGCGCTGCTGTGCCGCGCGCGCGCGGTCGTGACCGACTCGGGGGGCGTCCAGAAGGAGGCGTACCTTGCGGGGGTGCCCTGCATCACGCTGCGCGCGAACACAGAGTGGGTCGAGACGGTGCAGGCGGGCTGGAACACGCTCGTGGACCTCGACGCCGACGCGGCGCTGGCCGCGCTGCGGCGCACGCCCCCGGCCGAGCGCCCGGCGCTGTACGGGGACGGTCACGCGGCCGCGCGCTGCGTGCAGGCGATCGGGGGGCTGGACCGATGAGCGAGCAGCCGAGCGCCGCGGGGCGAGCGAGTGCGTCGGCGACGCCGCAGTCGCAACAGAGCACGCCCGGAGCCGGAGCCGGAGCGGGAATCGGAGAGGGCCGGACCGTGCGTGTGGGGGTGGCGGGACTCGGCTACTGGGGGCCGAACCTCGCACGCAACTTCGCGGCGATCGGTGGCTGCGAGCTTACGTGGCTGTGCGACGCCTCCGCGCCCGCCCGCGAGCGCCTCGCGGAGGCGCATCCAAGTGCGCGTGCCGCAGCCGACATCCAGGAGCTGCTCGAGGATCCCGAGCTCGACGCAATCGTGCTGGCGACGCCCGTGCCGACGCACGCCGAACTGGCGGTGCGGGTGGCGCGGGCCGGCAAGCACTGCTTCGTGGAGAAGCCGCTCGCGACCACGGCCGCCGACGCGCAGCTCGCCGTGGAGGCGGCCGCGCAGGCGGGCACGACGCTGATGGTGGGCCACCTGCTGGAGTACCACCCGGCGGTCGATCGCCTGCGCGAGCTGCTGGACTCGGGGGAGCTGGGGGAGCTGTTCTACGTGTACGGCAACCGCCTGAACCTCGGCAAGCTGCGCGCGGACGAGAACGCGCTGTGGAGTCTCGGCGCGCACGACGTCTCGGTTGTGCTGGCGCTGATCGGCGAGGAGCCGGTGGAGTGCAACGCGCACGGATCCTCGTTCGTGCGCGACGGGGTCGAGGACGTGGTGTTCTGCTACCTGCGCTTTCCCTCCGGCGCCGTCGCGCACCTGCACCTGTCGTGGCTTGACCCCCACAAGGAGCGGCGTCTGACGGTCGTCGGCTCCAAGCGGATGGCTACGTTCGATGACATGCAGATCGAGGGCAAGCTGACCGTATATGACAAGGGCTTTGACGAGGACGTGCGCTCGTGGGGGGAGTACATCGCGCGCTCAGGCGACATCTACTCCCCGCGCATCCCCAACGTCGAGCCGCTGCGCTTGGAGTGCGAGCACTTCGTGCAGTGCCTGCGCAGCGGACGGACGCCGCGCTCGGACGGCCACAGTGGGCTGCGCGTTGTCAGGGTGCTCGAGCAGCTGCAGCGCTCCCTGGACGGCTGAAGCCCGGCGAGAGCTCGCCGGCGGAAGCTCAGCGCACGAACACGGGGGGGCTGTAGGCCGAGACGTGGGCGCCGTCGGCGATCTTCACCAGCGCCCGGTACAGGCCGGGGTGGCGGACGCGAATG
Source organism: Solirubrobacteraceae bacterium (assembly GCA_036495605.1). Lineage (GTDB taxonomy): Bacteria > Actinomycetota > Thermoleophilia > Solirubrobacterales > Solirubrobacteraceae > Palsa-744. Next base: position 22,259 of record DASXMO010000153.1, on the reverse strand, counting down.
ACGCGGCCGAAGCTCGAGACGGTCGAGGTGCCCGCTTTGACGACCGTGCCGCCCTGGTTGACGGAGTTGCCTGGACGCAGCAGCTGGAAGCCGACGAGCGCGCCGACCTCCGCCGGGGCGACCGTCCCATACAGGCGCGCGAACCCGCGCCGGCGGGTGCGGTGCGCGTGGAAGGAGATGCGCACGGCGACACCCTCGACGATCACGGGGCTCGAGACTTCGGGTTTGCCGACAGTCACGACGCGCAGCTGAGCGTTTTCGAGCAGGCCCACGTAGGGGAAGGAAAAACCGCCCGTGCCGCTCGTCAGCTCCGGATTGCCGACGTTGTGAAAACCGCCGAGGTAGGGGAACTGATTGGCCTGCAGCACCACCTCGTGGTTGGTCGCGCCCGTTCCCGAGAGGTTGCCCTCGACGACGAACGGGCTGCCGAACACAACCGGGTTGGGGACGCTCGCGATCTGCACCGACAGCGGGATGCTCGCGGTTTTAAAGGTGCGGTCCCTGCCGTTGGAGGTGCCCGCCGAGTTGACCGCCACGATGCGGTAGTGGTAGGTCGTGCCGGGCTGCAGCCCCGAGATCGTCTGAGTGAGCCTGATCGAGATCGTCCCGTTGCCGGCCGGCGCGAGCGGCGTCTGACCTCCGTATCCGCTGGTGGTGCCGTATTGGAAAACGTAGTTGGTGATCAGTCCGTTCGGGTTCACGTTGCCGTGGACGACCGCGGAGGAGAACGTCGCGCCCGAGGCATTCGAGGTCGAGACGGTGGGTGCGGAGGTGGCGGCGAGGGCGGCGGGTGCGGACAGCGCCAGGGCTGCGACCGCGAGCAGGAGCCCAAGCGGCCAGAGCCCGCGCATGCGGCTCGATGATTTTGCGTGCATACCGGCTATATACCCCGTATGGCGATTAAGTCGCGGTGATCGCACCGTGGCGGCGGTGCTTAGCGCCGTGGATAGGCTTCCGAATGAGCTTGAGCGGCCAGCAATGCCAGCACGCGCTCGACCTCCGCCCCGACGCTCTGCGAGCACGTGTCCAGGACCAGATCCGGTTCGAGCGGCGTCTCATATGGTGCGCCCACGCCCGTTAGACCCTCCAGCTCGCCGGCACGCGCTCGCGCATACAGGCCCTTGGGATCGCGCTCCTCGCACCGCTCGAGAGGAGTGCTGACGAACACTTCCAGAAAGCACAGCTCCTCGGCGAGGTGCAGCTCCGCGGCGGTCTGGCGATCGGACGCATACGGGCTGACAAGGCTGACGAGCGCGATCATGCCCGACTCGGCGAGCAACCGTGCGACGTGGGCGGTGCGACGCACGTTCTCACATCGCGCCGCGTCATCGAAGCCGAGGTCCCCGTTGAGACCGTGACGGAGGTTGTCGCCGTCGAGCAGAAACGCCGGGCGTCCTCCCGCGACCAGATGCTCCTCCACCGCTGAGGCGACGGTCGACTTGCCCGATCCGGGCAAGCCCGTGAACCAGACCGTCGCCCCCGTCTGCTCCAGTGAGCGCCATCGTCGCGCGCGGGTCAGACGCGATCCCTGCCAGCGCACGTTGGGGCTGCGCTCGGTCTTCGTCTCACTGCCGGCGCCGGCCACGAGCTCGGCCTCGGTATCCAGGGCCATCCCAGCAGCCATCGCGTCTTTGATCGTCTCCTCGGGCGTCGCCTCCGACTCCAACGCACGCAGATGCGAGAGACCGTCGGTGTCGGCTTGTCCTTGGTGAGGATCGGTGTCCGGCGCGAGCGACTTCGGCTCGGTCACGTATGCCATGGACGGATAACGAGTCGCGAAGTCTCGGACTTACGCATTGCCCGCGGGGTGGATGACGTCCCAGCGATTGGTGTCGATACAGACGGAAGGCTTGTGCCGCTCGACTGTTCGGCGCTCGTGTCAAAGAACGACGGACCGCGAGCGCACGGACGGCGAGCGTGGAAGAATCGCGAGCACGGGGAGTTATTTGGTTATGCAGAGATTTCAGCTCGTCCAGGGGGTTGTGCTGAGCTGGCTGCTGGTCGCTGGCATCGCCGTGCCCGGAGTACCGACGGCGAATGCCGCCGCACCCGCCGCCAAGCCCCCGACGGTGTCAACCGGGTCGGTCGCGCTGGTGAGCGCGTCCTCGGCGATGCTCAAAGGATCGCTCAACCCGCACGGCGCGGAAACGAGCTGTTATTTCCAGTACGGCCCGACGGCCGCCTACGGATTCCAGACGGCGCCCGCAACGGCAGGCGCCACTCCGGGAGAAGTCAAGGTGACCAAGTTGATCGCCGGGCTGCAGTCGGGCACCGTCTATCACTATCGCCTCGTGGCGACGAACGCCATCGGCACGACCGTGGGTCAGGATGCGACGTTTACCACAAAGAAGATCCCGCTCACGTTCAAGGCTGCTGCGGCGCCCAACCCGGTCGTGTTCGGCAACTCGTTCTCGATCAGCGGCACCCTGTCGGGAACCAACAGCGCCAACCACGCGGTCGTCCTGCAGGCCAACCCATTCCCCTACTCGACGGGCTTCACGACCGTCGGTCCCCCCAAGCTGACCGACACGACGGGCGCCTTTGCGTTCCCGGTCGCGAACCTCCAGCAGAACACTAAGTTCCGCGTCACAACCCTCGGTGTGCCGGCCATCAAGAGCGCGGTCCTCACCGAGCTCGTCGCGGTGCGCGTGAGTCTGCACGTACGCGCAACCGGGCGGCACGGGTACGTGCGCTTCTACGGGCGTGTGGCGCCGGCGCAGATCGGTGCGCTCGTCGGCTTCCAGCTGCTGCGTCACGGGCACCCCCCGCTGAACGTCGCCGGCGCTGCGGTCAAGCGCGCGAGCTCGGGCACGTCGAGCTTCAGCCGGATCGTGCGCGTTCGCCGCGCCGGCCTCTACCGCGCCTTCGTGCAAGTCAAGAGCCTCCGACAGGCCTCCGGCTCCAGCCGGGCGCTCCGAATTCGCTAGCCCCGCTCTGAGTGGACTGCAAGCGCGGCCGTTCGAGCGTGCTGCCTGTGAGTTCCGGCGGCCGCATACGGGCGGGCGGAACCTTCCGCGTGCTCGCTCGGTCGCGAGCTCGACGATGGGCTGATCCTTCGAACGACGGCTTCATCGGCCAGCGAGGGCAAGCGCTCCGGGGCGGGCATGGACGAGGCGTCGTCACCAGCCGCGATGCGGCAGATGATCACGAAGAACGCGACGATGGCGAGCCAGATGAGGGCTATGAGGACGAAGAGCATGTGCTTTGAGTTGTTTGGTTTGCGATGTCTCGGTCTACTCCTGCCCTCGGCCAAATCGGCCCAGACCGTGTGCCGAGGGCATCGGCAATCGATCGTACGTCCAGATCCACGATCCCAGATGAAGGATCTGCAGGAGGCAGTTGCTCCACGGCGATGTCCGCCTCATCGCCTCGGGCTCTCGGGCCAATGCGCCCGGCGCCGGGCCCATGCGCGCCCGCGGTGCCCCATGCTCGGCCGGCGCATAAGGTCCTCTGAGGGCTCGGCTGAGGACCGAGCAGGGCCGGGGACCGAACAGGGAGGGGCCGGGGGCCGAGCAGGGGTAGGGCCGAGCGGCCGTCCGGAGAACCGACCTGGGTGAACGATGAGACCTGGCGGGTTGGCCGCCCGCCAAGCGAGCAACTGCAGCTCAATCTCCCAGGTGGGCGAAGTTGGGCCAAAGCCCGACCTCGACCTCTGGAAAGGAGGCGATCAGCTTGATCACGTCGTCGCGATAGGCACGGGCATAGTCGTCTCGGGTGCGGGCATCGAGCGTGGGTTTGCTGGGCTGGAGATGAGGATGCGCGTCTAGGTCCGGGGCAAACCCGGTCTCGCTCAGGCCGAGGAACTCGAGCGTCCGCGCCAACTCCCGCGCGGGCTCGGCCACGCAGCGCTCGTATTGGAGGATCAGCAGCTGGGAGCGGTCGAAATGCGCGAGCAGCCCCATCAGCTGAGCGTGGTAGAAGCCTCTCACGAACGCCTCCAACGGAGCGAGCTGACTGAGCCCCCCGCCGCGCGCCCTGGCGATGTTCGTATCGTGTTGGAGACCCGAGAGGCAGCGCTCGACCGGGTCGCGCAGAAGCACCAGCAGGCGTGTCTCGGGCGCGGCCTCGGCAAGTAGTCGAGGTATCCAAGGGGCGCTCATGTACAGCGGCGTCCACTCTCCCACCTTGCGATCGCCCTCGCGGGGAAAGTAGTTGTGATAGTTGGTCCCCTCGGCGGGCGTGTAGCCCCCGGCGTAGAAGCGATCGAAGTAGTGCAGCTCCTTGGTTATGGCAGGAGGAGCAACTTCGGGATGGGATGTGATCAGATCGAACCACCGGGTGGTGCCGCTGCGCTGCGCGCCTACACCGACGAAATCAGGGGGCCCAATCTGCCAGTCGGGAGGACATGCGGGAGGGGCAGGCGGCTGGCGAACGCCTTCGCGCCTGGAGCGCCAGTCGAGATACCGTCGATAATGTCCGCGCTCGAACACCCACGACCAACGGCATGACGCAGGATGGACTTGCGGGTCGCCGGCTCGATGTGCGATCGAACTGCGCATCTATCTGCGGTCACGAACTGCGCATCTGCGGTCAGATCGACAGCGACCGCGATCCGCGCTCTCCTCGATAGTTGAGGGCTCTAGCCGGCGATCGGGCGCGCAAGTAGCCCGTCGCGAAAATCGTTGCTCCAGCAGCACATGGCCATCCAGCCGATCTTCATCTTCTCCGTATCACGCAGCGGCTCAACTCTCCTGCAGCGGGTGGTCGCTGCTCACGAGGGCGTCGCGACGGTGTCCGAGCCGTGGATCCTGCTGCCCTATCTCTACACGTTGCGCTCCCGTGGAGTGGTCGCCGAGTACGAGCACGAGCTGATGGTGACCGCGATCGAGGACTTCTGCAAGGAGCTGCCCGGAGAAGAGCGGGACTACGAAGCTGAGCTGCGCAAGTTCGTTTTGCGCCTCTACGAAAAAGCCGCCGACGCCGACGCACGCTACTTTCTCGACAAGACGCCTCCCTACTGCCTGATCGTGGAGGAGATCATGCGTCTCTTCCCGGAAGGCAAGTTCATCTTCCTCTGGCGCAATCCGCTGAGCATCGTTTCCTCCATCATCCAGGTCTTCGGCCGATGGCACCCGACGATGTTCCGCAGCGACCTCTACATCGGCCTGCCGCGACTGGTCGCTGCTTACGCTGCCCACAGCGCTCGCTCCCACGCGGTCAGGTTCGAGGACCTCCTCGATGGCGACGCGTCTCGCTGGAGCGGACTTTTTGATTATCTTGACATCGAGTTCGAGCCCGACTCACTCAGCCGTTTCTCCGCGGTCAAGCTCAACGGGCGCGCGGGCGATCAAACCGGGGTCAAGCAGTATTCGACCCTCAACTCCGAGCCCCAGCAGAAGTGGAGGGAGACGCTCAACAACCCTTTGCGCAAGGAGTGGTGTCGCAGATATCTACGCTTTCTGGGCGACGAGCGCCTCGCCGTGATGGGGTATGACGGAGAGCAGATCCTCCAGGAACTGAACTCCCAGCCGACGAGCACGCGCTGCCTGGTGCCAGACGTCGGCCAGCTCACGAGGGATTTCGTGCGGGAGCCGATCCGCATTCAGATACGTCGTCGCGGGATCGGCGGCCCAAATGTGCTGCGCGAGCTGCTCGAGGCTTGAGGATCGTCACGTGGCGACGGAAGAACCTCGCGCGAACCGGCGTTGGTGAGCCACATGAGAACGCCGCTTCACAGATCACGACGACGCCTCGGATCGCGACGCCTCGGATCGCTGCTCCTACCGGTCGCGGGCGCGATATTGCTGAGCGTGGGCGTCGCTTCGGCCGGCGCGACCTCGAGCATCGAAGGGGTCTGGTCCTTCAACGGCGGTCAGGTCGCGATCCAGCCCTCGTCGAGCGGGACGTTCGTCGGTATCGTCGTGGCCCAGACAAAGTTCGCGGAATGCGTTCATCCTGCCGGACTGCCACCGATGTGGGAAAAAATCAGCCTGCAGGCGGACGGATCCTACTGGGGCACCCACCGCTGGTACTTCGAAGGATCCTCCTGTCATGAAAACCCAGAACCCGGGCCCACCGTTTGGCGCGTCCTGGAAGAAGCGGACGGAGCGCACTACCTGCGTGTCTGCTTCAGTTCACCGGGCACCTCCCAGCCGACCATCGCGGCCAACGGCGCTCCCAAAAATCCCTCGGAATATGGCGCCTATCATGTCACCTACGGTTGCGTCAACTCGGCGCTGACAGCCGCGCTGCCCACGGCCGCCAGCGTCGCACCACGCCTCAAACGGTCGGTCACGCTACCGCGCTCCGCCGGCAAGTTCTTCAGCAACAGGGTCTTCCGGATCCATCTGCGAGATCCAAAAAACGACCCGCTCAAGGAGGTCGTGGTCACGCTACGCGGCCATAGGATCACGGTGGTACGCCATGCGGGTGTGATCATCTCGGCGATCAACCTGAAGGGACTGCCCAAGGGGACCTTCACGGTCAACATCCATGCCACGACGGTTCTTGGACACCACCTGTCGGAGAGCCGCACCTATCACACCTGCGTCAAGAAACCCAAAAAGAGCAAGAAGCCGGGCAAAAAGGGCTAGCCGATTCAAGTCACGCAGAGATGGTTGACAGCGATCGTGTGAGCGTTGCCGGCTCTGAGTCGCTGAGCGGCGCATATCCGATCGTCGGGAACGCCGAGTTGTAAAAGAATGTCCGACTGGCCGGAGTTTATGAGGCAAATGACGACCTGTTACGCGGCCTTCGGCATGGAGCTTCGAGCCTCGTTCCCGCTCCCCGGCATGGAGCTCGAGGAGGCACGAGAGCTGCCGGCGCTCGAACTTATGCTCAGGCTCCCGCGAGAGCTGGATGCCGTGTGGAGCGGCTTGGGCGGTCCGCCGCAGTGGCGCGGGCGCCTCGGCGACGGCCTCGACCTGACGATCGAGCGCGGCGCGGCGGGCAGTCTCATGTTCGTGTACGGGGAGCGCGCGCGCTTCCTGCTCGACCCTGACAAGCAACGACTCGACTGCGCGCCCAATCAGCCAGGCCTCGACTGGCAGCGAGCGCTGATCGGCAAGGTGCTGCCCGCCATCAGCGTTATGCGCGGCTACGAGGCCTTGCACGCGGCGGCGGTCGACTCGCCCGAGGGCGTGGTAGCGATCATGGCGCCCAGCGGTGCGGGCAAGTCGACGCTCGCGATCGAGCTGCTGGGCCGCAACCAGCCGCTGTTCACCGACGACGTTCTGACGCTGGAGCGCACCGGCGGGGGGGTCCTCGCCCATCCGGGGACCCCGCACATGAACATCGCCGAGCAGCACGCCGGCTGCGGCGATCCCGAGGCGTTGGGGAGCACGCTCGGAGTCCTCACCGGCGAGCGTTGGCTCGCGGCGCACAAGAGCGCGAAACACACCCGTCCGGTGCGCCTGCTGTGTCTGCTCGAGCGGGGGCCGGGCCTGCCGCTGGCGACTCACGTGCTTGTCCCCAATCCCCTGACGCTCACGCCCTACATGCTCGGTCTGTCCACCGACGCCAAGCGAGCGCGCAGTCGCTTCCACCTGTTCGCCGACCTGCTGGGATCGGCGACGCTCGTGCGGCTGACAGCCGGTCCAGAGCACCGACCCGGACAGCTCGCGGACGCGCTCGAGCAGGCGCTCGCGCGCGACCCAGAGCTCATCGGCGGAGCGATCGCGTGACCGCGCGCTCACTCGAGGTGATCGAGCCTGCGCCACTGAAGACGCGAGCACGCTACGGCATCGACCTGCCGGCGGCCGTCGGCACCCCCCCGCCTGAGGCTGCTCCGCTGCGGTTGCGCGGCTTGGCCAAGCGCTGGCGCAAGGATCTTCCGCTCGTGCTCGACGGACTCGACCTGACACTCGAACCCGGGACCACCACCTGGGTGGGCGGGCGCAACGGCGCCGGTAAGACGACGATGCTGCGCGTCGCGGCCGGTCTCATCGATCCCGACGCCGGTCGCGCCGAGGTGTGGGGAGTCGCCGCGAGCGAGAATCGCCCGCGCTATCAGCAGCTCGTCTCGTTTCTGCCGGCCGGCGATCGAGGCCTGTATGCCCGCTTGACCGTCCGACGTCAACTCGAATTCTGGGCGCGCATCGCGATGGTGCCCCGCGAGCGCTTCCGCCGGACGATCGAGGAATCGATCGAGACGTTCGCCCTCGGCGAGCTGGCAGAGCGTCGCGTAGACCGCATGTCGATGGGCCAGCGCCAGCGCCTGCGCATCGCGATGACGTTCCTCCCCGCGCCAGAGGTCGTGCTGCTGGACGAGCCGTTGACGAGCCTTGACACGGAGGGCGGCCTGCTGCTGCAGGACGCGATCGGAGAGGTCCTCGCTCGTGATGGGGCGATCTTGTGGTGCTCGCCCAGCGGCGAGCACCTGGAGATGGATTTCGACGCCAGCTGGACGCTACAGAGCGGAAGACTGGTGGCGGCGTGAACGACGCGCTCACAGCCGGCCAGGCCTTTCTCGCCGTCATGCGCAGAGACCTGCACGTATACCTGTCGTATCGCACGCGCTTGGTCAGTCAGGTCCTCACCGCGCTGTTCAGCCTGACTCTCTTCTATTACGTATCGCGTCTGGTGCACGTGAGCGGGTTCCGTTCGCACGCGGCCTATTTCGGCTTCGTGATCATCGGCATCTCCCTCATCGGCGTCATGTATTCCTGCTTTTCGATCCCTGAACTCGTACGCCAGGAGCTGGTCGCCGGCACATTCGATCGTCTGCTGCTCTCGCCGTTTGGCGCGGTCCGCAGCGTTCTGGCCATGACGCTGTTCCCGTTCGTGTACTCGTTTGCGCTCTCCGCGATGACGCTCGCCCTCGGTTGCCTGATCTTCGGGCTGCAGCTGCACTGGGCGACGGTCCCTCTGAGTATTCCCGTGATGTTTCTCGTGCTGCTCGCCTTCCTGCCCTTCGGTGTGCTGTTTGCCGCCCTCACCGTGGTGATCAAGCAGGGGAGCGTGGGGACCAGTTGGGTGATCGCCCTGCTCTCGATCATCGGAGGCCTGTACTTCCCTGTCACGCTGCTGCCACACTGGGTGCAAACGGCGGGCAAACTGCAGCCGTTCACTCCCGCGACCGAAGTGCTGCGCCATCTGCTTGTCGGCAGCCAACCGCTCACACCCGTCGGTACGGCCCTCCTGAGGGTCGCCGCATTCGCGGCGATATTGCTGCCCGTATCGGTAGTCGTCCTGGCGCACGCGATCCGCGTGGGCCAGCGTCGCGGAACGATCATCGAGTACTGACAGCCAACGATTCCTGTGACCTCCGAGACAGCGCCCAGCTCTCCGCTCCTGACAGCCAATGTCAAGGTGCCCAAGCACGTCGTCTACCGCAGTTTTCCGGCCGAGACGGTCGTGCTGAATCTTGAGACCGGCAAGTACCACGGCCTGAACGCGACGGCCGGTCAGATGCTCGAGGCGCTCGAGCAGGCGGCCTGCGTGCGCGACGCGGCGATAGTGCTGAGTGCGCGCTACGAGCAAGACCAGAGCGTCATCGAGCTGGACCTGTGCGAGCTGTGTCGGTCCCTGCTCGAGCGAGGACTGATCGAGGCGGATGACGCCGCTCATTGAGCCCCCGGGCGTGCGTGATCATCACCCGCACGCCTGCTCTGGCTGGCGCGAGGAGCCTCTGAGCAACATCCAGCGGGCGCGGCTTGCCGTCGAGATCGTCGCCGCATATGTGCGGGCGCGGCGTTCGCTGCGCCGTGCTCCGATCGCCGCGGCCATCGCCGGCCTGCGCTCGGACGGCGAGGCTCCATCGGACCGCGTCTGCGCCGACAGGCTCACGCAAGCTCGGCGCCTCGGTCGCGCGGTGACGAGAACGCTCGCGTTCATGCCGGGCGACACCCGTTGCCTGGCGCGCTCGCTGGTTCTCACACGACTGCTGGCCCAACGTGGAATACCGGCCAAGCTCGTGATCGGAGCCCGCGCGGACCCCGACTTCCTTGCGCACGCCTGGGTGGAGTACGAAGGTGAACCCGTCCTCGCCCCCGGCGACGGATCGTTCGGCCGACTGGTCGAGCTCTAGTGGTTCATCCGGGAAATTCGTTGAGTGTCCGCCGGATGGATGGGCGCGATCTGACGGACGGCTCGAGCGGTCATCGCGCGGAGGGGAATGCAGCGGGGACGGATGCGAGGACGACGGTGTTCGGACTCGATGTGCGCTCGGAGATTCCGCTCTCGTTCCTGGGGCGGACCTCGGCCAAGCCCACGGGACGTCCGCTCGCGATCTCCGCGCACGACACGGACGCCACGACGCCGCCGTGGCCCCGCGACGCCGAGCTCGTCTGCGACGAACGCCTGCCCGATGGGGGCGTGAGCTTTCGCGTCGAATCCCATCCGCAGGCCGGGTACTTGATCTCCGGGCCGCTGTACGGCTCGCATCTGCTATCGCCCGACGGACGAACGCTGAATTGCGACCCCGAAGGCCGCCACGAGCACGCCTGGCAGCGGCTGCTGATTGCGCAGGTCCTGCCGTTTGCGGCGCTGCTTCAGGGGCTCGAGGTCTTTCACGCCGGCGCGATCGTCAAAAGCCCCAGCGAGGGAGCGGTCGCCCTGCTCGGACCCTCCGGCATGGGCAAGACCTCGGTCGGGCTCGAGCTGTGCCGGCGGGGCGCGAGCTTTCTGGCCGACGACGTGCTGGCGCTGGAGTGCCGCGGGGAGGAGCTCGTGGCGCATCCAGGTGCGCCGCTTGCCGGCGTCGACCACACCGAGGCAGAGCGTGTGCGCTCGACGCGAGAATCGCCCGCACGGATTCTCGCGGTCAATTCCAGGGAGCAGCTCGTGCGCATGGGCGCCATCGCCGAGCCGGCGCCGCTGAAGGCGCTGTTCTTTCTCGATCGTCGCACGGACGGACCCGAGCGCCCTCGGTTCGATCCGGTTCTCGACAGCAAGCTGCTGCTCGCCGCGACATTCAACTTCGTGCTCTCCACGCCGGCGCGGCTGCGCGGTCTGCTCGAGGTGTGCGCACTCGCGGCGCGGGTGCGAGTGGAGCGGATCGTCTGCGGTCTCACGACGAGCGTTCCGCAACTCGCCGCCGCCGTCGAGCTGCGACTCGGACCATCGCCATGACCAGGACACGCTGGCTCGCTGGCACGTTCGACCCGAACGACCGTGCGGACTCCTCCCGTCTGGCGCGCGCGCTGGCTCCGCATGCCGCGACGGTTCTCGTCCAAAAGCCGCTCCAAATTGCTTACAGCGGCGCGCAGAGCGCCACGCGCGCACCTCTCCCCCTGTGCCTGCTCGACGGGTTCCTCGACAATGCACCGGACCTGCGGGCGATGCTCGAGCTTCCCGCGGAGGTCCCGCTGGAGACCCTGCTCGCAAGGGGCTGGCAGCGTTGGGGGCAAGGTCTGCCATCACGCATGCGCGGAGACTTCACGCTGCTCGTCTGGGACGGCGATCGTGGGGAGGGGCTGGTCGCTCGCGACCAGCTGGGCGTGCGCTCGATGTTCCTGCACGACGGCGACGGGAGCCTGCGCTTTGCCAACGAGCTCCGCTGGCTGCTGGCCCTCCTGCCACGGCATCCATCTCCCGATCCCGTGAGCGTAGCCCACTGGCTGACGATGGGCCACCGACCCGGGTCGGCGACGCTGTATACGGGGATCCGGCGCCTGAGTCCCGGGGCGATGCTGCTGCTCGATCGCAACGGCGTGCGCGAACGGCCCTACTGGACTCCGCGCTTCAGCGAGCCGCTGAATGAGTCGAGGAGATGGCTCGCCGCGCAGACGCGTGCCGCGCTCGAGCGGGCGGTGGATCGGCGGATTGCCCCCGATGGCCCGACCGGCGTGTTGATGAGCGGGGGACTGGACTCCGCGTCCGTGGCCGCGGTTGCCGCGACTCGAGCGCCGGGCCGGGTGTCCGCCTACTCGGCGACCTTCCCCGAGCATCCGGGGGTTGACGAGTCTGCGCTGATCGAAGAACTGCGAGGGACCCTGGACCTCGCCGGCGTGACCGCCGAGGTGCGCGCGGGGGGTCTGCTGACGAGTGGGCTGGAATCGATCGAAACGTGGAAGGCGCCGCTGCTCAGTTGGGGGGACTTCTGGGCGATGCCGCTGCTGCGAGCGGCGGCCTCCTCAGGAGTGCGCGTCACGCTCGGGGGCGACGGCGGCGATGAGCTGTTCGGCGCGCGCAGCTACCTGTTGGCCGACCGGCTGCGCGCGGGCCATCCATTCCAGGCGATCGCATTGGCGCGCGAGCTGCCCGGCGCCGGCGATCGGCCGGCGCCGCGCGACGTCGCGCGGATCGTCCGCGCCACTGCGATTGCCGGCGCCCTGCCCTACCGCCTCCATGATCCACTGCGCAGAGCTCTCGCACATCGCGGCGCACCTGGCTGGCTGCGCCCACAGGTCGTGCGCGATCTGCGCGACTCCGAAGATCCGCTGGCCTGGAAGCGGCTGGACGGCCCGCGCTGGTGGGCGCACGAGGCGCACGTGCTGACACGAGGGATTGAGGAGATCGGGGTGTTCGAGCACCAGCGTCGCCGGGCGGCGTCGGTCGGCCTGCAAGCACGCCACCCCCTGTTCGACTTGGATCTCGTGGAGATCTGCCTGCGCCAGCCGCCACTGTCCACGTTCGACCGCTACCGCAGTCGCCCGCTGCTGCGCGAGGCGATGTCCGGGCTGCTACCCGACACCGTGCGCCTGCGTCCTCAGAAGGCTCTGTTCAACTCGGTGCTGGTCGACTGCTTGACCGGCCCCGACCTCGCTCTCGCGCGCGGCTTGCTGAGCGCCCCCGACAGCGAGCTGAGGGCATACGTCGATCAGGACGCCGTCGAGCGCCTCTTGTTCGACGATCCCCCCCAGCTGCGAGAGCAGCCGTTTCGGTGGATGTGGCAGCTGTGGCGGTTGACAAGCGCAGAGTGCTGGCTGCGAGCCCAGGCAAATCGAGCGGAGGACATGCTCTTCGTGGCCCAGCGGGCGAGCCCGGCACGCGTCCTGCTCAGGCCCGAGCCAAGGCGCGACGCCCAGGACGCCCCCGTACCTTTTTCCACCTTGACCTAGTGGCTGTATCACATATCCTACGCCTCGTGGTTAGCCGTCCCGTCGTCGGCGGGGCGGACATACGATCGATAAGGACGATAGGTTGTTGCCATGGATGATCAAATCGCCGTTCAGGCGTATGAGTCGCCTCGGGTCATCGACTACGGAGACCTTCAGGAGCTAACCGCTGCCTGTGAGGGCGCCACCGGGGGAGATGCGTACACAGCCGCCCACGGGGGATATGCAGGCGTGAGCAACCCGGCATACGGGTGCACATCAAATCCGTGATCTGACCCAGACGTAAGTTGTTTTCACAGCGGCCGCCTTCAGGCGGCCGTTGTGTATTAACCGGTCAGATACCTGCCGGGCCGTCACCTGCTCGACTCATCTGTGTGTCACCCGGCAATCGTAAGTCTGAAGGCGATTGCGCCGTTAGTGGGGAGTGGCTAGATCTCACACGCAGACGAGGAGGTCGCGTATCACGAGCCGCGCAGCGGATACGAAGATGACCGTCACGCTGGTTGCTGACGAAGCCCCGCGTGAGAGCATCGGTGCAGTCCTGGGGGAGCAGGGATGGGAGTTCACCGAGTTCGACGGTGTGCAGGATCTGCTCGACTCGTGCAGCCAAGACCACGACCTCGTCGTACTCTGGATCGACAGCGCGAGTCCATCGCTGGTGCGACAAGTGGAGTTGCTGCGACGCGCATTCGAGCGGGCTCGAGTGGTGGTGATTTGCCCAGAGATCGAGCGCTGGGAGGTGCGTGCTGCGCTTGCCGCCGGTGCGCAGGGAGTCGTGCAAAAGGAGCAGGTGGCCGATGCGCTGGACTCCTGCCTGCGGGCGGTGCGCGCGGAACAGATCTGCGTGCCGAAGCGGCATTGGCGACAGATCGCTCCTCCTGCGCTCTCTACGCGCGAGAAGCAGATCCTCGGGTTGGTCGTGATGGGCTATATGAACGGTCAAATCGCCGAACAGCTGTATCTTGCGGAAAGCACCGTCAAGAGTCATTTGTCCTCGGCGTTCGGAAAGCTCGGAGTGCGCTCGCGCAACGAGGCCGTGCATTTGATTCTCGACCCCGAGCGTGGGCTGGGAATGGGCATCCTGGCTTTGGGGGGAGAGCCCCTGGAGTCAACGACGGTCGCCACGAGATGAGAGCGCTCGACGCGGCACACACTGCGAGGCTGCCGACTCGATCCTCGCTCGAGTCGGCGGGCCGGTAGGGCGGTCCGGGGGTAAGGGCATGGGAGCCAGCGACACGATGAGCGCAGGAGTCGGTAGTGAGACGGAGATCGAGGTCCCTGTCGCTTCCGCGGGTCCGGCCGCACACGCCTCCGAGCTCTCACGATTTGGAGTAAAACGCCTGTCCGGCGCTGATCGCCATGAGACCCCGATCGGCCAGACTCGGGGGTTGGCCGAGAACTTGTCTCGCGAGGCGTTGTTCCGCCGCTCGCTGCTCACGGCCGACGCCGTAGCGATCGTTGGCGCGTTCGTTTTGCTGTCTCAGGTCTCCTCGCGATCGCTGCAGCTGACCTGGGTGAGCGTATGCGGACTGCTGTCCCTGCTCGTGGGGGCCAAGCTCTTCGGCCTCTACGATCGGGACGAGGCGTTGTTGCACAAAACTACGCTGGACGAGGCTCCCAGGCTGTTTCATGTGGCCACACTGGGCGCACTGCTGGCGTGGCTGGCTGGAGGGTTCGTGGTGGAGGGCTCCACCCTCACCCGCCACGAGGCATTGCTGCTATGGATGGTGCTGCTGATCTTCCTGGTCGTCGTGAGGTGCACGACGCGTGCGCTGGTGCTGCGTGTCGTGCCCGCCGAACGGTGTCTGTTCATCGGCGATGGGGCCTCGGCGGAGACGATACGCAGCAAGCTCTCCGGGCACCGGGGAGTCAAGGCTGAGATGGTTGCCCATCTCGATCTCAGCGACGTCGACGCCTGGTCTGTTGGGGGGTTCTCCACGCAGCGACTCTCCGAGATCAACAACCTCGCCCGGACGCTCGACGTGCACAGGGCGATCGTGGCGCCGGGAAGCGTTGACGCGGGAGAGATGCTCGACCTCGTGTGCACCCTCAAGGCCGTGGGTGTGAAAGTGAGCGTGCTCCCACGCCTGCTGGAGGTGGTCGGATCCTCGGTGGAGTTCGACGACCTGCACGGGGTGATGATCATGGGGGTTCGGCGCTTCGAGCTGACCCGGTCCTCGGCGGCGGTCAAGCGAGCCTTCGATCTCTTCGGCGCCTCGCTCGGCTTGTTGGCGCTCTCACCGCTGATGATCTTGATCGCGGTGGCAATCAAGCTCGACAGCAGGGGAACCGTGCTGTTTCGCCAGCCGCGTGTGGGACGCCACGGAAAACACTTCAACATGCTCAAGTTCCGGACGATGGTCCCCAATGCCGACGCGCTGAAGGACTCACTTCGCGACCGCAACGAGGCCCAGGCGGGACTCTTCAAGATCGCCGCCGATCCCCGTGTCACCCGGGTCGGCGGACTCCTGCGCAAGAGCGCCCTGGACGAGTTGCCCCAGCTCATCAACATCTTCAAAGGCGAGATGAGCCTCGTGGGTCCGCGTCCCCTCGTGATTGACGAGGATCGCTGCGTCGAGGGGTGGCACCGTCGGCGCCTGGAGCTGAAGCCGGGCATGACCGGTCCCTGGCAGATCCTGGGACCAGCGCGCGTTCCGCTGCGGGAGATGGGCGCGATCGACTACCTGTACGTGGCCAATTGGTCGCTGTGGGGGGATGTCAAGATCCTGCTGCGAACCGTCCCGCACGTGCTCGGGAGGCGAGGACTTTGAGACTCGAGCTCGCGCTCAGAGCGTTCAGCACTCGCCGGTCTCTCCGTCGTGTGCAACGTGATCGTGCTCGCGGGCCGGCGTCATGATCAAGATCGCCATCGTCGGACTCGGCAAGATGGGCCTGTCGCATCACGCGCTGGTAAACGCACACCCGGATGTCGAAGTGATCGGGGTGTGTGACTCCTCTAGCTATGTCCTCGGGGTGCTGAAGAAGTACACCGGAGTCGCTACGTACTCCGATTTCGAAGCAATGCTGGACACGGTGGAGCTCGACGCGGTGTTGATCGCCACGCCCTCGAGCTCACACGCGGGGATGGTCGGCACGGCGCTCGAACGAGGCTTGCACGTCTTCTGCGAGAAGCCGTTTACGCTCAACGAGCACGACGCGGAGCGTCTCACCGACATGAGCAGCGCCCAGGACTTGGTGACACAGGTGGGGTACCACAACCGCTTCGTCGGAGCCTTCCGCGAGGTGAAGTCGCTGCTCGACGCCGGCGCGATCGGCAAGACCACCCACGTCCTCGGCGAGGCTTACGGCCCCGTGGTTCTCAAGCAGAAGGGCAGCACCTGGCGCACTCAGCGCAACGAGGGCGGCGGCTGCCTCTATGACTATGCGGCGCATGTAATCAATTTGCTGAATTGGTACATCGGCGAGCCCACCGGCGTCGGCGGCACGGTTCTGAACCGTGTGTTTTCGCACGAGATCGACGATGAGGTCGCCAGCACGCTGTACTTTCGGGAAAACACGACCGCCCAGATATCGGTCAGCTGGTCCGACGAGTCGCACCGCAAGATGACCACCCGCGTGGCGATCTTGGGCACGGCTGGGCGGATCTACGCCGATCGCCAGGAATGCCAGGTCTACTTGAGGGATACCGCTCGCATCCCGACCGGCTACGAGCAGGGTTGGAACGTGCGCTACACCACCGAGCTGACCGAGCCGGTCTGGTTCTACCTGAGGGGCGAGGAGTACAGCGCGCAGATAGATGCCTTCATCCAGCGGATCAAGGAGCGCCGCAGCGCCGGCATCAACGACTTCGCCAGCGCAACCGCCACCGACAAGGTCATAGCGCTGATGATCGCCGATTCGCAAAAGGGCGCAGCGACCTCCGGCGAGCATCTCACAGAGGCCCCGGTTCATCCCGAGCATAGGGGCGTCCTGCGCCGATGGCGTCGCCGACGCAACCGGCGGGCCCGGGGCTCCCTCAACCATTCATGACGTACATGGAGCGATAGTGGACAGGCTGCTCTTCGGCGACAACCAGTTCTTCGGCGTGAATCACATGTCCGAGGAGAAGGCGCGCGCACAGGCGCTCCGCTTTCAAGACATCGACGCGGTGATCGACGTCCTCGATACGGCATACGACGAGGGCATCACGACCTTCATGTGCACGACGCACGAGCGCATCGCGCTGATCTGCGATCACATCCGCGACCGTCCCGAGCGATACGCGGACTTCAGTTTCTACCCGTGCATGCCCTACGCCCACAAGTACGCGAACGCCGTGACCGAGAGCGGGATGCTCGGGGCCGTAAAGCGCTTCCTACCCGACGAGGGGCTGATGGATGCCGCTATCCGTGGTGGCGCGTCCCTTGCCAAGAAAGACATCGAGGGCATTACCACGCTGCTGATCGACGCCGAGATGAAGATGTTCGCGGGTCTGCGCACGCCGGTGATCTTCCTGCAGAACATCGTGGTCGATCTCCTGCTCGGTCTCGGCTTCAAGGACGCTTTCCGGATCTTCGCCGAGCACGTGCGCGATCGATACGGCGCGGAGCCGGGATTCATCACCATGAACATGCCGGCTCTGCTCGATGTCTTGGAGGAGCTGCAGATCGAGGACCCGATCGTATGCTCCAACATCAACAAGCTCGGGTTTCGGATGTGCGGAGGCGTGGACGCCTATGAAGCCGCGCTGCGCGAGCGCCGATTCCGCGCTATCGCCATGTCTGTATACGCTTCGGGCGCCATTCCGGCGCCAGAGGCGATCGAGTGGATCTGCGCGCAGCCGAACATCGAGTCGATTGTGTTCGGCGCCTCGAGTCGCACGAATATCCGCCACACGCGCGAGTTGGTCTCAGCGCACTGGCGGGACACGACGTTCCCGCTGACCCGATCTCCAGCCGAGGACGGGCAGCGGGTTTGAGCACCCTGCTCGTCGCCTCGACCGGCGGCCATCTGAAGGAGTTGCACCACCTCTACGGTCGACTTTCGGGTATCGAGGGACCGTTTCGGTGGGTTACGTTCGACACGCCGCAGAGTCGCTCGCTGCTCGCGGGCGAGACGGTGGACTTCGTGCGGTTCGTCGCCGGACGCGACCCTGTCAACGTGGTTCGCAACCTGCCCGCGGCCCGCCACATCCTGAGCGCCTACGACGCCGATACCGTGGTCAGCACGGGCTCCGCGGTGGCCCTGTCGTTTTTCGGGCTGGCCCGCGTGCGAGGTCTGCGCTGCCATTACATCGAGAGTGCCGCCCGCATCGACGGACCATCGCTCACCGGCCGTCAGATCGGCAGAATCCCGGGAGTCTGCCTCTACTCGCAGTATCCTGGCTGGGCTGACGCGCGCTGGAACTATCGGGGTTCGGTGTTCGATTCATTCACACGCTCAACTTCGAACGAGCGCCCGAGTCGGCTCGCCAAGGTCGTGGTCACGCTCGGCATATATCGCGGCGTCGGCTTTCGGCGACTCATAGAGCGTCTCCTCGAGATACTCCCTCCTCAGACCGAGGTCCTGTGGCAGACCGGGGACACCGACATCGGCGGGTTGGGCATTCTTGGGCACGAGGCGATCCCTGAACGCGAGCTGACCGAGGCGATGCGAGAGGCGGATGTGGTCATTTCGCACGCCGGCGTGGGCACTGCCCTGGCGGCTTTCGAAGTAGGAAAATGTCCATTGCTGGTGCCTCGCCGAAAGGCCTTCGGCGAGGCCGTCGACGATCACCAGACGCAGATCGCCGACGAACTCGGTAAACGCGGGCTTGCGATCTCCATCGAGGTAGACGAGCTCGATGGCGACGCTCTGCTGGCCGCATCGTCCAACCGAGTGGAAACGCTCGCCCGGGCGCCTCAGTTTGCGACGGCGGGCGCGCGGACGGCGGGCGGGCGGGGAGCGTCCGATCGCGAAAGCTCGCTTGCGAACAGCGCATAGAGCTCTCGCGCGGAGCCATCCGTATTGAACTCGCGTACGACCTTTTGCCTCGCGCGGGCGCCCATCTCACGGCCCAGCGATGGCTCCACGATCAGCCGCTCCAACGCATCCGCGAGCTCATCGGGACGGCCGGGAGCGACAAGCAATCCCGTCTCGCCGTCGTCGATGAGCTCGGGAATGCCCGTGATCCTCGTGCTCACGACCGGAAGCTCCATCGCCATCGCCTCCATCAACACCCCGGGCACCCCCTCCGCGAAGCTGGGCAGGCAGAAGATCGACGCGCCCGTGTACAGAGCGTGGATCTCTTCCTGGCCGATAGCTCCCGGGAACACCACCCGCGACGCGATCCCCAGCCGCTCGGCCAGGCGTTCCAGCTCGGGCCGTGCCGGCCCTTCCCCCGCAAGCGTGACATCGAGGATGTGGCCCCGCTCGGCCAGCAATGACACGGCCTCCAGCAGAACCGCCTGGCCCTTCTTGGGGATCTGGCGGCCGATAAAGAGAATCATCGGGTTCCTCCCGTTGGAGGATCGATCCTCTCCCAGGCGCGTGAACTGCCCTATCGGGATGCCCACGTGAATGACGTGCAGCCGCTCCCAGGCATCGACGGAGCTCAGCGCCATCAACTGGCTGCGCGCGTAGTCGCTGATGCACACCACAAACAGCGCGCGACCCACCTTCTCGGCCAGCCGATGACGAGCTACGTCGGCGAATTCGGTGGGACCGTGCATCGTAAAGCTCCACGACCAGGGTCGCTCTGGTTCCAGCGCGGAGCCGATGTTCGCCGTCAGCAGCGCGACATCGGCTGCGACGTCCGCCAGATGGACATGGATATGACGGGTATCGCGCTCGCGACACTCGTTCCACAAGACGACGGACTCCACGAAGTAAAAGAACTGCCACAGCAATCCGCGCAAGCCCGCGGGCGCCAGGCGCAGCGCGAGCACGAGCGTTGCCACATACGTCGCGGGCGCGGAGAACGCGAGCTTGAGATGCGCTCCCAGCAGCCGGTCCCAGCTTGGTGGCAGGATGGCGAAGGTGCTCTGAAACGCCGCACGATCGGCATCCGCCAACAGGTGATCGGCGCCGGCCCGCCGAACCGAGAACGTCGTGATCTCGGCGCCGAGACCGCGCAGGGCATTGACCTCCCGCAGGACGAACGTGTGCGACACGGCGGGATATTGGGAACACAGATAGGCAATTTTCATATGACTCGAACAGACTTCGTCACTCTTTTATACGTGGCCGCGGAGATCGGCAGAACATCAACGGTCGTCGCGCCTCGAAAAGTTCACGCGGCGCCTCGGTCATTTCACCGCTTGCCTACCGGCTCGTACCTGGACAGCGAGACTTTGGCATGTAGTCTTCCTCGAGCAGTGGGTGCCGCCAGTCAAGAGCAGAGCTGATCGCTCATCGATTCCGTGCCGCCACAGGTCGATGCAGCACAACCGCCGGAGGCCTCATCCAGGCACCGGATACCAGGTGTCATCCCCGGCTCGCTGCGTAAGCGGCTCTCGAGCTGGCATCCGGGACGAGACCGCCGCTGGCGTAGGCTGCCCGGGATTCAGCGCATCGCCGGCGCGCGGGCCGTGCTCACCTTCGACGACGGGCCGGGCGAGGACGCGACCCCTCTCGTCCTCGACGAGCTTCGGCGGCTGGGAGCGCATGGGACCTTTTTTCTTCTGGGAGCCGAGGTCCGCCTCAAACCCGAACTGGCGCGCGAGATCCTGGCCGGCGGCCATGAGCTCGGGTTGCACGGCTTCGCTCACCCCCGGTATGACAAGCTCGCTCCCAAGCAGGCCCGTCGCGACCTCGAGTTGGGCCTAGAGGTCATCGAGGCTGAGACAGGGGTGCGTCCTCGCTGGTTCAGACCTCCCTTCGGGCGAATGTCCGAGGACTCTCATGCAATCTGCCGCTCGCTGGGGCTAGACATCGCATACTGGTCGAGCTGGGGCCTGGACTGGGAGGAAACCGACGCCGACGCGATCTTTGCGGCCGTGGCACCCGACCTCCACCCGGGAGCCATCGTCCTGCTGCATGACACCGCACGTTACGGGCGTCGCGCCAGCGCCGAGCCCACCGCCAGCGCACTGCCGGCGATCGTCGAGTGTGCGCGCCGGCGAGGGCTGAAGTGGGTGACGCTGTCAGAGGGCGCCGGCGAGGAGACCGCATGACCCGCTCCTCCGGGGCGCTGGCGAGGGGGCCGCATGACCCGCTCCCCCGGGGCCGTCGGATCGTAAGTCCGGAGAGATTGGCGCCCTACCTCGGGCGAATGCCCTCCGGAGCGTGGCGCAGACGCGTCATCGCAAGCCCGTACCTGCGCAGCACCCGCAGGCTGTTGCCGAGCCTGGTGGCGGCTCGCCGCTTGCGCGCCTTCTGCGCGTGTTCGCGTAGGACCTCGCGAGGGGGAATCACCTGTCTTCTGAGGAACGCCCCGAAGCCCCCCGGCGGGGCCAGCAGGCCGTCGATCAAGCCCACGTCGGCATAGAGCTGGGACTGGCTGAGGTGGGGGTTGGGACTCGCCAGCGCCACGGCGATGCGGCTGCGCCTGCCCAGCCGCGGCCTGTGTCCGATGAGTCGATCTGCCGGAAGCCCGACCGTTTTCTCCGCCGCCCTGGCGGACGCCAAGAGCACGTTCTCGAGCGCCGGATGGGCGGCGATCGGCGCATCGAGCGCACCGGGGCGTAGGCCGGCGCCGAACGCGTCCCAGCACGCGCCGAGATCGGTCGCCAGTCGCAGATCGATGAAGCCGTCCCTCGCGTAGAACAACAGCAATGCGACGAGCTCGTCGATCGGCGCGGGACGCCAGGCGCTGTCGGGCTCGCCGATCGGCACCAGCAGTCGCTCACCGGCGAAGTCCTCCTCGTACCAATGTATGCGCCAGTGGAGCTCCACCGGTAGAAGCTGACCGTGTGCGTGGACGAGCGCGAAGTGCAGGAGCGGCAGCCCGTCGTCCGTGACATGGTCGATCGGCGCCTCGTAGCCCAGCTCGCGTACTACCTCGACAGCATCGTTCAGTTGCTCTCTGGCGATCAACAGGTCGATGTCGCTCGATGGTCGCCGTCCCGGGTCGCCATAGAGCACCTCGCTCAGCGCCGGTCCCTTCAACGTAGTGCTGCGTATGCCCGCGGCGGCAAGCGCTCCGGTCACGCGGTCGGCGATCGCGTAGAGGAGCACACCCTGGCGGCGCCCAGCGTCCAGAGCCAGCGTCACCTCTCTCGCAAAGTCATCTCCAACCCGATCTCCGGCGAGTTCGACCAGCCGCGGTCCGAGCAACGTGAGCAGCCTTCTTCTACGCAGCAGATCCGCGACCAACGACCAGTTCGCCACCGCCGCGAGCTCCTCGACCTGTCCCGCGGCCGCCCGTCTGCAGGCCGCTGTGCCTGCGCTCAGCAGGATCAG
>DASXMO010000152.1:0-12722 GCA_036495605.1 Solirubrobacteraceae bacterium | reverse complement strand
ATGGACTACGAGGTATTCCTCATCTCACGCGTCCACGAGGAGTGGACACGCACACACGACCCCCACGAGGCCGTCCGCCACGGACTCGCCTCGAGCGGGCGAGTGATAACCGCGGCGGCCACGATCATGATCTGCGTCTTCCTCTCCTTCGTCGTTGGGAACAACGACCGAGTTCTCCAGCTGTTCGGGCTCAGCCTCGCGACCGCCGTGTTCCTCGACGCCTTCGTCGTCCGCAGCCTGCTCTTGCCTTCGGTGCTGCAGCTCCTCGGCCGGCGCACGTGGGCGCTGCCGAGCTGGCTCGATACGCGGCTGCCCCACATCGCGATCGACCGCGACTCAGGCATACCGCCGGCCCTCGATCCGGGGCGAGCGGATGCCGTCACCGAATCCACCTGACCACCGGCTCACGGGCGCACCCAAGATCATGGCTGATTCAACTAACCAGCTCCGGGCCACGCGTAGCAATCGTCTATCGGCGAGCAGCCCACGCAAGCTGGTCGAGCCACGGCCCAGTTCAGCAGCAGATCGTGGGGCAACTCGGCCGCGAGACCTCGATCCCGTCACCCCGCTACGACTCCGTGGGTCGCTCGGTCTCCTGCTCGTGTGGGATCTCGACGTGGTGGGAACCCATCTGCTTGAGAGTGAACGGGTAGGAGCTGTGCTTGTCGCGACCCAGGACGTCCGGTGCGAGCACGCCGAAGATGAGGAATACGCCTCCGAGCACTCCGGCCTTGACCCATTCATCGTGCGTGATCGGTCCCTCGGCCTTCGCGGAGCGGATGTAGGACGTGCCAATCGGGGCCTGGAGGAAGAGGGCGCTCCACGCACCCGGCGCGTACTTGGTCCGAACCAGGATCGGCATCCCGACCCAATGGGCGAACACCTGACCGATCCCGAATATCGACCCCGCCAGCCCCAACCACTTCTGCTTCGGGAAGATGATAGGAGCTGCATACAGCGCGGTGAACGAGAGGTTGGCGAGGGCCGCTGACTTGGCGTTAAACGGATAGTTGAGCGGCTGGTCGCTCTTGAACATGCCCGCGTTGACCTGACCGGGGAAGTAGCCCGGTTCGGCGTACTCCTCGACCTGATGGGCGGCCATCGTCATCGAGTTCATGACCGCGAGGGTCCGCAGGTCGATCGGTTTCTTCCTGTTTGTGACGAGGATGCTGACGCCGCCCACGGCCATCCCGGCCACCGCGCCGACCTTCGGCCAGTTCTCGGTGTACTTGCGAAAGAGGCTCATTGCGAAGAGGTTAGATCGGACCCAACCCGGTGTCCAGTGCCGCGGTCAATTCGGCCTCGGGCGCACGGTCGAGCTAAGCGGCAGGACCGCTAGGTGAGTGCGGCCCCATCTGCTTTGCCGTGAAGCGATAGGGACTGTTCTTGTTCTTAACGAGGATGTTCGGACCAGCGATGCTGCTGATAGCGAACGCGAGGTTGTAGGCCGCCGCCTTCGCCAGGTCAGACCGCTTGATCGGCTCCTCGGCATGCAGCGCTCGCAAGTAGTTGACCCCGATCGGGACATGGAGGAGGAGCGAGGCGAGGAAGCCGGGGCTGTAGCGATCCCCAGCCAGTCTCGGGAAGATCGTCCCGTGGCCCGCCGCCTGCAGGAAGCCGAACAGGACGGGTGCGATCCCCAAGACGCGGTGCTTCGGAAAGGCGATCGGCAACGCGTAGAAGGTGTAGGCGAGAGGAACGTTGACGATCAACGCCGTGTTGGTGTTCAGGGGGTATCGGTCCGGCTTGTCGCTGTGTAGGACACCTGCGTTGAATTGGCCGGGAAAGTAGCCGGGGTCCTCGTACTCTTCGTACTGATGGGCGGTCAGCGCAGCGAAGTTGAGCGCCGCGAACGTCTGAGGCCGGGACAGTCTTCTGGAACCGAGGGCCGTCGCGCCCGCAATCCCCATCCCGAGAAGGGCGCCTGCCCGCGGCCAGTTCTTGCGATAGCCGTCAAGGATGCCCACTCGACAAGCTTAGAACGCAAGCCGACTACTCGGCCCGCCGCACATGGGTATTCCCAGACTGACTCGAAACCCGCCTGCCGAGGCTGGCAATCGACCGCGCACCCGAGCCGAAACTGCAGCCGCGGCGATCAGCCGCGAGTCGGCACCGGAGGGCGGCCATTGAGCGCGTCGGGCCCCGGCCGGCGGTAGCGCGTGCGCTCGCCTGACCGATTGTGCCGCTGGTCACGCTCACGTAAAAAGCCCTGGGGTAAGGTATACGCTCGCCGTGAACGCGACGGACATGATCAAAGCTGGAGAGGGTTCCGCCGATCCTCATCACGATCGGCGGTGGCTGATTCTCGCGTTGCTCGGGACTGCCCAGCTGATGGTTGTGCTCGATGCGACGGTCGTGAACATCGCGCTGCCGTCGGCGCAGCACGCGCTTGGTTTCTCCGACACGAACCGGCAGTGGATAGTCACCGCGTACTCGCTCACGTTCGGGAGCCTGCTGCTGTTGTTCGGCCGCTTCGGCGACCTGTTCGGCCGCAAGCGTATGCTCGTGATCGGGCTGGTTGCCTTCGCTGTCGTCTCGGCGATCGGGGGCGCAGCCCAGAGCTTCGGGATGTTGGTTACTGCGCGGGCGTTCCAGGGCGCGGCGGGTGCGCTGCTCGCGCCGTCGGCTCTGGGGTTGCTGACGACTACTTTCACCGAGCCGCGTTAGCGCGGTATCGCGTTCGGTGTCTACGGCGCGATCGCGGGTGCCGGCGGAGCCGTGGGCCTGCTCCTCGGCGGCGTGCTGACCCAGTACCTGTCGTGGCGCTGGTGCCTGTACGTCAACGTGGTTCTCGCTGTCCCCGCCGTTTGCGCTGCGCTGGTGCTGCTCACGAATCAGGTCCCTGCGGAGCGCCCGAGGCTCGACGTGCCGGGTGCCATCGCCGTGTCGCTCGGCCTGTTTCTAATCGTCTACGGGTTCTCGCAAGCCGAGCCGCGCGGATGGACCGACATCGAGACGCTCGGATCGCTGGTCGCAGGCGTGATCCTCCTGGGGGCGTTCGCGGGCATCGAGCGACGCTCAGATCATCCGCTGCTCCCGCTGAACATCGTGCTCGACCGCAACCGCGGCGGCTCCTATCTGTCGGTGCTGATCTCCGGGGCGGGGCTGTTCGGGGTGTTCCTGTTCCTCACCTACTACCTCCAGAAGACGCTTCTCTATAGCCCGGTCGTGACCGGACTGGCCTTCCTGCCGATGGTCGGGATGATCATCGTCGGCTCGACGACCTCTAACGCCGTGCTGCTTCCACGGTTTGGGCCAAAGCCCCTTGTCCCCATCGGCATGCTCCTGGCCGCGCTCGGCATGGTGCTCCTCGCGCAACTCGGCGTGCACTCGACGTACGCGGCGCACATACTGCCGGCGCTGCTCGTGATTGGGCTCGGGCTCGGACTCATCTTCGCGCCGTCGATCAACACCGCGACGCTCGGCGTCAGCCAGGAGGAAGCCGGCGTCGCCTCCGCCACTGTGAACAGCTGCCAGCAGGTGGGCGGCTCGATCGGCACCGCGTTCCTGAACACGATCGCCACGACCGCCGTTACGAGTTACCTCGTCGGCAAGGCCGTCACGCCGCTGGTGGCGACCCAGGCCGCCGTGCACGGCTACACGGTCGCGTTCTGGTGGGCAGCGGGCATTTTCCTCGTGGGTGCGGTGGTCGCGGGGACCCTGTTTCGACCCGGAGCTCCCGTGGCCGTCCCAGGGGTCGAACCCGCGGCGGCGACGGCTTGAGCAACGTGGTCACGATCTCCGCTTCCTACGGCGCCGGCGGCAGCTGGGTCGGGCCACGGGTAGCCGAGCGGCTCGGCTACCAGTTCATCGACCGGGCTATCCCCGTGCAGGTGGCCGAGCGCCTCTCCGTCCCGGTCGCGCACGCCCATGCCCACGACGAAGCCGCGGCGCCGCGGTTGACACGACTGCTGGCACGCCTGCCGAACACGAGCGGCGTCGTCGTCCCTGAGCCCACGACCGATGCGTTCTGCCGCGAGACCGAGCGCATCCTGCTCGACGCCGCGCGCTCCGGCGACGTCGTCTTGTTGGGACGCGCCGGCGCACTCGTGCTGCACGAACAACCACACGCGCTCCACGTGCGCCTCGACGGGCCCAAGGAGGCACGCATCCTCCAAGCGATGCGTATCGAGGAGATCGACGAGCATGAGGCCCGACGGCGACAGCGCAACTCCGACCGTACCCGGGTCGATTACGTCAAGCAGTTCTACCGTGCCGATCCACGACATCCGCGCCACTACCACCTCGTACTCGACTCGACCACAATGGCGTTGCCGACCTGCGTCGAGCTGATCGTGACGGCCATCAGAGACCCGCAGAGCTGACCTCGATTCGTCCACGTCACGCCCACGCACGACGCACGACAATCTGCTCGCCGGGGCCTTCGAGGCTTCTGTGGTCTCTTTGCGGCCCCAAATCGGCGGGCACACCGGGCGCGCCTGGTCAGGCGCTGTCGTGGGAGTCGCCGCCACCGTGCTGACGGCGCTCGACATCGACGGCCTCCAACGCCGACTCGTGCCTGGGATAGAAAGTCGCGATTCGCTGAGAGTACATCCGTCGGGTGACCCTGCGCACTTCGGGGGCTTCTCTACGCCCGTCGCAACGGCTACGCGCGCGAAGAACTCATCGAAGTCATCCAGAACTGCGCGACTCCACAGCCCCGGGTGCGAACCTCGATTCAGCTCGTCTGTCCGGATCTCGTCCGTTCCGGGAGCCGGAGTGGTGTCGGTCGACGCGCTCGCATCCACGACTATGCGTGGTTAGCGTAGTGGTGGCCAAAGTCTTGTTCGGAGTGTTGTTGGTATGGATTGCTACGGCTGGCCGGCCGTCAGCTGATGCGCATCGAAACGCTGGGCGGGCTCCTCCTCAGAAGACCTGGATCTTCGACGGGCCCTCCTGATCATGATCGTGGCTCGCAACCAGCTGCGGGGGTTGATGGTTTCGCCGTGGTGGCTGATTTTGTAGTGGTGCTCTGGCCAGCCGATTGCGAGCACTCTCTGTATGCGCCCCTCGACTTCGTTGAGATGGGTGACGAGCGGCCAGTCTGACTGGAAGGCATGTTCGGTCAACATGCGCGTCACGAGATCGTGGAGTTCGTGACCGTCGTGAGTGCACGCGAACAGAACGACGAGGATGGTTCGGGGGAGCTTTTCCATTACTCGCCATCCCGCCCTTCGTTTCAGTAGACGCCACAGCTCACGACCGCCCAGGCCCTTGCTGTAGACGTGTGGTCGTATCTGGGCCTGTAGGGCCTCTGCTGTCTCTGGTATGTGCAACTCGTCATTGCCGAACGTCGGGTCGAACGCGGAAAACGCCAGTCCCGACGGGGCCGAGCGAGAGGTCGATACAAGCGCTGTGGGGTTGCGCAGATGAGGAAAGTGCTCTGGGAACGCTTCCACGAGCTCTGTCTGTACCCACGCGATCGCGCTGATAGCGAGGCGCGCCTCGCGCTCGAACTCCGGATCTGGAGTCAGTGCTGGCAGCGAGTCCATCGTCTGTAGGTGCGCGAGCTGATCGGTCATGATCTTGCGCACCGAGTCGCACAGCCGGATGTCGATCGTGTCCAGCACTTCACATGTGCTGATCGTGCACAAGTCGCTGTCGGGGGCGTCCCGGTCGAGGTTCAGGCGGCGCTCAAAGGAGCGCTTCCAGGAAGCGTGGCGCCAGCCGACCAGCTGTGGGTTCGAGCACCACGGATTGTCGCGTTCGGCGCTGGGAATGGGTACACCTGGGGCAGCGATCACGTCTACGCGATCCTCGCCGCGACCGACAAGCCATTTGCCGACACCATGAGTCGCGGGCTCCAAAGACCATCTCATCGTAAATCACATCCTCGTTCGACCGTATCGGCACCATCCCTTGTGGCCTTTGCATCAGGGTTACGGGTCCTGTGAGGGCCGCACAGCGATCCGCTGAGCTCGTTTCCGCAGACTCCAATGCGCACAAGCGCTTGGCTCAGTTCAGCCATGACCGACGGGTAGGAGGGATTGGCATTGGACACGACAACTCATTCTGAGCCCCATTGATGTGGTGTGGGCAACACTTGGAGAGCTTTTCCGGCTGATAGGTCGATCACGGTCCGGAAACCTCCCGCAAGTCGCGAATGCTGCGGTTGGGAGCGTCAGGCAGGTTGCATTTGAGGGCCGCGTCAGGTAGATATGGCGCTTCGTTGGACATAGAGGTGGAGCTTCCGAAGAGGAGAGGGACGCCGTGGATGAGAGGCACGACAATCGCAGGGCTACGGCTCTGCGCCAGCCGGTCGATCTGGAGCGCGTCGATGCACACTTTCTCCGCCGGCATGCTGAGGCGCATGCCTCGATCGCCGCGGAGATCATCAATAGCAGAGCCAGCCGCTTCAAGCGGGAGGGCCGGGTCAGCGTTGAGAAGTTTGCGGACCTCTGCACGGGCGCAGCGAGCATGGTCCACAACCGCTCCTGTCGTCGGGGCCTGCGCCTGAATGGGCTGTGCTCCATCTCGGGGGTTGGCGAAGGGCACGTGCGCGAGCACTTCACCCCTATGTTCACCGACGCCTGTGCTCTGGCTGTTAGGGCGGCGCAGATGGTGCTGCACGATCCGATTCTCTACGACACCGTGTATGCCCAGATGACCGACACTCGTGAGGCGCAGTCGCTTGGGTCGATGGACGGCGGCGTTCGGCATCTGATGGTCGCTCCTACGAGCGAACACACCTCGTGCCCTGATCGCATGTGCGTGCTAGTGACCGGAACCCGCCATGACCGGGCGAGTTCGGACGCGAATCTTCTCGAAATCGCTGCCTTCGAGAAGGCACTCGGCACCGAGATCCCGAGCAGTGTGCCAGAGCATCTCAAGCCGATGCTGATTGCCGATGCGAACCTGCGCAAGCTCGTATACGGCTCCGGTGAGGCGTTTTCCTCGCTGGGTCTGAGTAGGCACTGCGATCCGCCAGACGCGTTTCCGTCGACTCTTGTGGTGCCCGTTCTCAGCTTGGGACCGGCGCTCGAGGACAGAGACCTGGGCCAGATCTACGTGCCGGGTCTGGACGAGGAGATGCTTGGCCTCGCCCGGCTGCTCGACAGGGGCATGATGTTGAGTATGGGCGAGTTTACTTTCGATGAGGCCCAGCTGGAACGTCGCTACGGTCGATACATAAGCGTCCCTACACCTGAGGACTATGCCAAGCAGGTGGTTACGCCAGCAGCCAAGCAGGCGCGTCGCTTCGGGTTTGGCCCCTCTTCGCCGCCTTTCGGCGTCGAATACCGCAGTAATGGAGAAGTACTGGTGCGCTGTCAGCGCAACCAGGACCGTCAAGGGCGCGTTGGAGTTACTTGCGAGGCCTGGCGCTTGGTGAATGTGCAGCGCAGCGAAGCCGTGATGATCGCTGAGCACCGCGCGCGTGAGATCTGGCAGCAGGATTGTCTGGCGAACTTCTTCATGCGCACAGAGCCCGGTCTTCTACAGGCGCCTTCTCCGCGTGTTCGCACCGGGATGCACGCTCTGGAGTGTTACGGCAACGCGGCCAACGTCACCGCCGAGCGGCGGGTGCGACGTCGCTCTCAGGAATAAACCTGAACGCATTGAAGGGTTAGCGGCAGGGGTTTAGGCGGCTTTCCGGCTTTCTGATGAGGATGAGCTCTCGTCATCGGCTTGGCCGTGCTTACCAGCGCGGCTCGCCTCCAAGGCGAAGGCGAGCTCGTCCACGATCAGCGCACCGTCCTGACAGCCCAGTCCGATGCGCACTAGGTCGGGCGCTATCACGGGCTTTGTGCTCCTCTCGGCGGTCCGATCTGCGCCGAGCCTGGATGCGAAGTGCTCCACGAGGGTGAGCGTCGCACCGAAGCTGCTTCCCAGGTTCAGCATGACGTTCGGGTCCAGTGACTTATGCCCAATCACCTGCTCCAAGCGCGTCCCCTGCCCCGGATCGACCAGGCGAAAGGCCATCTGGCTGCCCGGCAGCCCGCCGCAGCGACCGACCTCGGCAATGTGCACTGCGCTTACGCCGGGATCGGAATGGAGCATCCTCTCCAGCACCTCCATCTTGGCGGCCTGTGCGACCAGTCGGTCTCGCAACGACACCGCTTGCTGGTGGATGGTCTGAGCCGTTTCCATCGTCACCAGCTCACCCGTATGTGCAATCTGTGCCTCGACCTTGGCCAGGACGGACCGATCGTTGCTGCTGAGCGCTCCAGCGATCGTATGTCCGAGCGAAACATCCTTTGACAGAGAGCTGACGAGCACATCCGCGCCCTCCTGTAGCGCCGGCTGACACGGCTGTAGCGTAACATCCACCACCAGCCGAGCTTGAAGCTTATGCACTGCGCTGGCGAGCT
This sequence comes from Solirubrobacteraceae bacterium, assembly GCA_036495605.1. GTDB lineage: Bacteria > Actinomycetota > Thermoleophilia > Solirubrobacterales > Solirubrobacteraceae > Palsa-744. The sequence continues at coordinate 4,413 of DASXMO010000152.1, read as the reverse complement.
TCGGTAGATCGTACGTCCTCAGATTCCAGTTCGAGGGCGAATCGACATAGACCACGTCCACCCTGTCCGATCGCTCAAGAGCCTCTTGAAGCGGATCCAAGAGAGAGTCCACCTGCCTCACTCTCCAGCCGCGCAACTGGCCCTCGCGGCGGAATGCCTGCTTACATCCGTGATAGACGTCGGCGGCATGCATCAGCACACCGCCGCGCTCTGGCATCAGCGCGCGTACTGCATGCTGAGCTGCCGCTAGACCACTGACGCACAGCTTGACTTCCTCGCCCGTAAAGATCTCGCGGCGCAGTAATTCCTCCAGTGCGTCGCCATCCGGATGTGAGAAGCGCGCATAGTGATGGCCACGTGGACGAGCCGCGAGGGCCTCTCTGCCTTCTCGGGCTCCCAAGAACGGCGAGGAGGCTCCGACGCGCCGCGCTCCATATCTTCCCGGGATCATAGGTGGGCGCGCCGCAGGACCCTCGATCCTGGACGGGGCAAGCACACGGTCGAGCGCCGCGTCGCGTCCCTTCAAGCGCGCCCACAACGGCGTCAACAACTCGTAGCGCCACCACTCTGAGTCAAACGCCACAAAGCCAGCAGCTGTCATCGCATCGTGCAGCACGCGGCGATGAACCTCAATGCTGCGATCAGTGGACGTCTGCGGTGGATGGAGGCGAAAGAAGCGTCGATGCGATCGCTTGCTGTGCTCGCCAAACGCGCTACCCATGGCCACCATCCTCCCTTCGCGCGCAAGCGTCACTCCCACCGCTCCCCCGGTGCCGAACGCAAAAGTGCCCTCGGGATCTTCAACCAGCTCGACGCTCAGTGCTCGCAGCCGTTCCTCGGAGAGCTCAGGACGCAACTTGCGGCGCATGGCGACCTCGACCTCGAACAAGTGCGCCTGAGCTTCGCGCGAGCGATGAGCGTCCAGGAGAACCAACCCCAGCTTGCCTCCACCATCCTCATGCTTGGCGACCAAGTTCGCGGCGTGTGCCAGCGGTCCTAGCAGTGGCTCGGCCAAGAACGGCAGCGACGCCGCCCCTGGGATCCTCCCCAGGTCGAGTTGCAGTGCGACCCTGATGCCGGTGACCGGCTTCAGAGCTGCCTCTGGGCTACGGCGATCCGACATCCCAGATGATGGATACCTCCCGCGTCTGCACTCTGTCAAGAAACGGGTCGTTATCTGACTTCCCGACGCTCAACCGGTGGTCAAAAACTCCCCGCACTACAATTCTGGACTCAGACTGACCAGATGTATCGCCACATGATCAGCCCTACTGGTACTGGTCCAGACATACCGTCGGCCCTGGTACAGCGCGGATCGAAGAACGCTGGATCTCAGCCCAACGACCTCTACAACCTCGAAAGTGATCTCAACCACCACCGACACCGCTCACGCCTCTCTACTGGACACCGAAGTGGCGCCCCACCGCCGCCTCGTTCTGCCACGGCTCCCACTGCTCTCCCCCACGCGTGGGGGCCGGGAACGGAATGACCTGGGCGCCGTGGGCGCTCACGCCGCGATCCCAATCAAGTCCGAGGCACCCATCCCAACCGCAACGCCCACTGCAACGGCGGCCTCCCGCTGGGCCAACGTGCGTCCTGTCAGCTCGCGGCCAGCACGCTTCCGGCCGATTCTCGAGCTGGCCATCCGGACCCGGGTGCGCCCGACCATGTCGCAGCGATCTATCCGTGCTCGGTTTCGGTGGAGGTCGCCCCTCAACGGCACTCTGGATGGGACGAATTGGATCATCGGGGAGCTCTCCTTTGGGCGGCGTGCTCCTATAGACGCCCGATCCCTGAGTCCCCCCTGTCTCGGACAGATGCACGACACGCTGCGTTCCCGGCGTCCCTCTCAACGCCCTCGTTGGACTCGACTAAGCCGTCGCAGGAAATCGTCGAGCTCTGCCACCGTGATATTCGGCATTCCCTCTTCGCAACACGGTGGCCGCTCGTGGCCCTCCGGCGGATTGGCGAGCGCAAACAGATCGTGCAGGACCTCCCATACATCGGCTCGACGACGACGCGTGTCGCGCTTGCCCACGTACAAGATGACGACGCGAGCGCCGTATCCCTGCGTCGGCGGCTGCACCGAAAACGCCAGCCGGTAGCCCGAGCGAGGTGTATGCCGCAGACGACGGGAGCCAGAGGACCAGACAGACGCCGGGCGTCGAGCTCTGTCGAGCAGGGGTCCCGCGCGAGCTGAGTGAGGACGTGTGTCTCAGCCCCAACCGTTTCCCAGCAGTTTGTTGATCACACGTTCGGCCGCGGGCGGAACGTGGATCTCAAATCCCGGTTCGGTTACCGGAGGACTCAGTCGTCAGGACCGAAGCGCTCAAGATCGAGCTTGACGAGATCGCCGCGCTCCATCGCGTCCAGGCTCTCTCTGTAGAGCTCGTCAAACTCGCGCCGCCACTGTGGATCCTCCTGCTCCAGCCGACCGATGGCCTGCGCGAGGAGCGCTCGGCTGACGCCCATCCGCTTCAGCTCGCTGACCTCAGACGCCAGGGCCAGCAAGGGCTCTGTCGGAATCCGCGTGCGCTGGTAGCCCTCGACCTCGACCACCGGAACCCGGCCACGGGCGATCCACTTGTCGAGGGTATTGACGCTCACACCAAGAATCTCCGCGGCAGAGCCATTTTTCTTCAACCATCGCAGTGCCGAGCGTCCTCCGTCAAACCCTGGATGGCTCAGTTTCCCCCTATCAGGGCGAAGCTTCCCCCTTATTTCCCCCTATTGCTGGGTCGAGCCCAGAGAGTCCCTCCAAACGCTGGCCGCTCCTGGCCGGCCATGTCCGGACAACTGAACTGCATCGGGGAGTAAGGTTCGAGTTGGCTTTCCCATGCGGTTTTCCGCCTTTCTGCGGTCCCTTTTCTGAGCCACCGACTCGGGCTCGAGGCGGTCGACGGGTTGGGGCGCGCCGACGCAGGCGCGAACGTTGATAGATCTGCACCAATGTCGCGTTTTTCGATAGCTTGCCTAACTGATTAGTCGGGAGAAATGCATATGACTGCATCCAATCAGTGCGATACGCTATATTGATGCATGTGCAGCCCACAAAGAACGTCCCGATCCATAAGCTGCCGGACCTCCTGATCTCGCAGGGGCGCTACAGCGCATCCCTTGAGGAGATCCGCGAGCTGACGGGCCTGAGCTACGCCGCTGTCACAAGTGGCCTGCAGCGCCTGCGTCAGGCACGGCGCGTCTTCTCGCCCACCCGCGGGCTGTATGCCGTGATCCCACCGGAGTATCGCTCCTGGGGAGTGACTCCCGCGGACTGGTTCATCGATGACCTCATGCGCCACCTGGGGCGCCACTACTACGTCGCTCTGCTGTCAGCCGCCGCTTACCACGGGGCGTCCCAGCAAGCGCCGCAGGTATTTCAGGTGATGAGCGACGGGCGCGTGCTCGACCGGGCGATCGAGCGGGTGCGCCTGCGCTTCTATGTCAACGAGCACACCGCTGACACGCCGATCGACAAGCGCACCGTACACACGGGCTATATCCGTGTCTCCACGCGGGAGGCCACCGTTGTCGACCTTATACGCGAGCCCCGCGCGAGTGGCAGCCTCAACAACGTCGCGACGATCCTCATCGAGATCGGCGAGCTCGACGGCTCAGTCCTCGCGACCCTCGCGGCGCGTCACGGACGGACGCTCGCACGCCGCACCGGATGGATGGTCGAGCACTATGGCTCCTGCGAGGACCTCGGGCCGCTGCGCCTAGCCGCCAGACTGGATCTGGGGGAGCCCGCGACCCTCAGTGCATCAGGCCCACGACGCGGCCCCACCGACCCCGACTGGCGGGTACGCGTCAACACCATCGTGGAACCCGACCTGTGATCCCACAGGCATACCTGAACCAGTGGGCAACCCGCGCTCCCTGGCCCCAACAGCACCAGGTCGAGCAGGACCTCGTGCTTTCGCGCCTGATCGTCGAGATCGCCCAGCACGAGCTACTCGGCGCAGAGCTCGCCTTCCGCGGAGGCACCTGCCTGCACAAGCTCCACCTGCCGAAGCAGCTGCGCTACTCCGAAGACCTCGACTACGTTCGCCGCACCCACTCCGGCATCAAGCCCTACCTCAGCGCGCTGCGCGAGGTCGCCAGCGCCGTCGGGCTGGTCGAGCACGGCACCGCTCAGAGTGGGCAGATGGTTCACATCGCCTTCGATGCCGTGGCCACAAACGCCCCGGAGCCGATTCGGGTGAAGATCGAGACCAACATCGCCGAGACCGAGTCCTTCCTCCCCCGCATCACACTCCCCTACGCCGTCGAGTCGCGCTGGTGGTCCGGCCAAGCCAACGTCAGCACGTTCAGGCTCGAGGAGCTGATGTCCACCAAGCTCCGCGCCCTCTACCAACGCCGTAAGGGCCGCGACCTCTTCGACCTCTGGCACGTACTCAACGACATGCACGTCGA
>DASXMO010000151.1:0-2666 GCA_036495605.1 Solirubrobacteraceae bacterium | reverse complement strand
GGGGAGCCCGGCGCGGCCGATCTCCGCAATCAACGAGTCGAGGCCGTCAAGGCCGGGCTGAGGCGCGAGCTCGACGCCATCGCCGTCACGGCGCATCACACTGAGCAGACGGCGCATCTCCGCCAGCGCGCCGCGCCCGGCTTGCTCGACACTCCTGAGGGCATCGCGATCCTCTGCCATCGCGTCGGGGAGCTGGTGCCTGACAGCGCCGACTTGCAGCACCATCACGCTGACGGCGTGCGCGACGATGTCGTGCAGCTCGCGCGCGATCCGCGCCCGCTCCTCGGCCACGGCGACGCGCGTCGCTGCATCCCGCTCCTGCTCGGCCTGTGTCGCATGTGACTCCGCCACCTCGGCCTGCTCGGCCCGCGCGCGGACGGCAAGGCCTGCAACCCAGGCGACGGCGAAGTCGACGGGAATGAAGACGAGCTGGTCGACCGAGTGTCCGGGGATGTTGTAGACGAGGGTCGCCGCAGCGCCGACCACGATCGCCAGTCCGAGGCCGGCCCGCCGGACGTCCCGAAGGTTCCCGAGCAGGAATGCGGCCGCCAGCCCGAGCAGGAAGAGGGACTCGGGGTACGGGATCAGCAGCGGGTCGACGAACGAGATTCCCGCGGCCAAAAGCCAGTACGCCGCCGGTCCGGCAAACGGAAACCATCGCCGCGCGAACACGGGTAGCACCAAGATCACAAGCGCGGGAATGCAGAACCACAGCGTCGTTGTCGGAGCTCCGGACGAGCCGCGTCCGAGCACCACGTCAAGCATCGCCACGATCGCCACCAGCGCGATCAGCAGGTCGAACCAGTACGTGCGGGCGAGATGTTCGATTCGGCTCACGTGCTGAACGTACCCCGCCCCCTCCGTTCCCGCCTCCTACCTACGTAGGAGTCGAAATCGTCGGATGGTAGGAGCCGTAACACAGCCTCCCGACGATGCCGATCTCGCAGTCGCGTCTTAGGTTCGCCACATGGCACAACGCAGGTCGACGAAAGGAAGAACAATGATCGAGAAGATCCACCGGACCAAGCGCGACGGCAAAACCGTGGCAGTCGACCAACCAAGACCACCGCCCCAAAGCCCAAAGGCGTTCACCTGGACACGAATCGTTGCCCTGATGGTGATCATCGTCTTATTGACGGGACTTGCCTACGTGGGAGTCTCGTCCAGCCCGGAAACGGTCTCGGTCCCGCAGGGGGCGCACGCCGGCCAGCTGACCATGCACCCGTGCACCTATTCCACCGAGAAGGGCGCCTACCGCGCCGACTGCGGAACGCTCGTCGTGCCCGAGAACCGGGCAGACCCCCGGTCGCGCCTGATCGCGCTGCCGGTGACCCAGATCCTGGCTCGCTCATCCCACCCGCTGGCGCCAATCTTCCACCTCAGCGGCGGCCCGGGCGAGACCAACATGACGTTTTCCCAAGCGAACCGGCTGGCCACCCAGCACGATGTCGTCATGGTCGGCTACCGCGGCGTCGACGGCTCTTCGGTGCTGAACTGTCCCGAGGTGACGGCGGCGCTGGAGAACTCCGCTGACTTCCTCGGCAAAGCGTCGCTGAGCGCGTACTCCCACGCCTTCGCCTCGTGCGCGCAGCGGCTTGAGCGAAGCGGCGTTGACCTCGCCGGCTACACGCTGGCGGAGCAGGCCGACGACATCGACGCCGCTCGCGTCGCGCTCGGCTACAAGCGCATCAACCTGATGAGCGAGAGCGCCGGGACCCGTCTCGCCATGATCTACCAGTGGCGGTACCCGCACAGTGTCGACCGCTCGGTGATGATCGGGGTCAACCCGCCCGGGAACTTCATTTACAGCGGAGCCGAGATCGATCAGGGGATCGAGCGTTATTCGGCGCTGTGCGCGAAGCAGGCTGCCTGCCGCGCCCGCACCGGCAACCTCGCCGCGAGCATGCAACACACGGCGGCAGCCATGCCGAGCCGGTGGTTGTCCCTGCCGATCAAGCCGGGCAACGCCCTGGTCGGGACGTTCCTCGGGCTCACCGAGGCGACCGCGGTGGATTCGCCACTGTCCGGGCCGATGACCCTCAACTCGTGGATCTCCGCCGCGCAGGGCGACCCGAGCGGCCTGTGGCTGCTCTCGCTGATGGCCAATCTCACCCTTCCCCAGTCGTTCACCTGGGGCGAGTTTGCAAGCATCGGGATGGCCGACGCACAGCCCGCCGAGCGCTATTTCAGCTCCGGCGCGGACCGGGGCTCGATCATCGGCAATCCCCTTGCGGAGTTCATATGGGGGGCAGGAGGCATGGCTCACGCCTGGCCGGCCAATCCAAGTGAGAACCAGTACACCAGCGTGCAGAACTCGAGCGTCCCGACGCTGCTCATCGGCGGGACGCTCGACTTCGAGACACCGGCCCAGAACGCCACGAAGGAGCTGTTGCCGCACCTTTCCAACGGGCATCAGGTCATCTTGTCCGGGCTCGGTCACGTGGACGACTTCGAGTCCTACGAGCCGAAAGCCAGCACGCAGCTGCTGACCACGTTCTACGCCACCGGCCAGGTCGACACGTCCCGCTACACCCCGAACGTGGTCTCCTTCACCACATCGCAATCGCAGACAGCGATGGCCAAGGACATCCTTGGGTTCATGATCGGCTTCGCCTTGTTGGCAGTGATCTGGCTCGTGGTGTTGGCGATCCGGATCCGCCGCCGAG